>JAJFUV010000051.1 GCA_021372245.1 Terriglobales bacterium | reverse complement strand
TTGTTCGAAGACATCGACGAAGCCCTGGCCCCCGATCACGTACACCCGTCTCCTGGCAGCATCCAGGAATAGGTCGTCCGTGTCGCCCACGATTTCGACCGACGCGGTCTGCTTCCCGGTATCCGTATCCAGCACCAACATCCTTGCCGGCGCACGGCAGCCAATCAGCAGGCGGTGGTGGGGCTCATCGAGCGCCATCGGATAGTTCTTCAGCGCCGAAGTGACGGGCCATTTGGACACCACTTTGTTCTTTGTCAGATCGGCGATTTCGATCTGCTTGCGGTCCGGCACATTCACATACGCGCGGGTGCCGGCCTTCTCAATTTGAAACGACTCCGGATGCCCGTCCAGGGCAATCTCGCCGATGGCCTTCCCGTTCGGGTCCAGAAGCGCCAGTGCACCGTCGCCGTAGCCCACGACGATGCGGCGCCCGCGTGCGTCGTATCGAATGTTGTCGGCATCGCTGGAAAACTTGGCGGTTTCCAGCAGTTGATATGAGGCGGCGTCGAATAATCTCACCGCGCCGTCTTTCGCGCAGGCTACAAACAGGCGGCTGGTGTAAGGATCGAAGTACACACCCTGCGGTTCGGCCAGACCGGCAATTGTCCGATGGCGCTTGCCTGCCTGGACGTCGAGCACCTCTACGGTATGGTTCTCAAGCGCGGCAACGAAGAGGCGTCTCGTTCTGACATCGGCGCTTAAATGGTCGATCCGGCCCTCAACCGTCGAAAGCTCAATGCGGCTTTTCAGCGACAACCCGCGCGGCTGCTGCCCAGGTGTCACGCCGGTAAGGGCGAGTAGCGCGAACAGGATGTATCTCGTGGGGAAAAGGCTGGGTATCGTGGACATTTCTCAGACCCTCGGCATACCGAGAATGCTACCAGATGATGGCAAGGTGACATCAAACGGCGGTTCACCAAACTATCCGTCGTGTTCGATGACAAACGCGCAGAGACGCTCGACCGCTTCCTCTACGAAACGGAGTTCGTCGGGCGATATGGCGTCCACGTGGATTCCGCAGCAAACGACCACGGTTCGGTTCAGCCTTGCCGCAAGGGATTGTGCTGCGCTGCGCGCGAGTAGATCCTCCTTGTGACCGGGTACTGTGAGCACTGAAGTAGAGGCACTCACCTTCGTGGAATCCTCAAGGCTGGGTCGAGCCTGTGCTAAGGCAACAGCGCCCAGGTGAGGCCTATCGCCACCTGTAATGACGAGGCAAAGGTCATTCCCCATCGGAACCGGCACGGCTTCCAGCGTGACCCGGCCATAGGTTTCCGTCCATTTAGGTAGCATGTGCTAGGTTCGTCACTCCTGCTTGAGGGGAGGAATCGGGCATGGGTGCATGAGGTTAGTCAGGTCAACGCCCTTCAATTGAAAATATGGATCGCGCTTGGCCGGATCGATTACCTCAGGCTCTTCCGTATTGCGCCAACTGAAGTTGCAGCGGGTGCAGTAGTACACAACCCAGGCGTGGCTCCCGTCCGGAGCCTCCGCTACTTGATTGGCAGTGTCTTCGCAGCAACGAACGCACATCATAAAATCTGGTCTCCATCCGTTCTGATCGGGCAAACAAGTGTCACGATGGCCGTACTACTCCGTCACGAACTCGTGGCGCTTGCTGGCAGACTCCTCTTGGAATTGGCGGATCAACTTGGCAGCCCGGTCCGCTTGGGGAACAGCTTCCACCAACCGTACCTCCCGCAGTACCCGGTCGGGCGGCGCGGGAGTGGTCGCGTCAATAATCAACTTGTTTCCCATCCCCGGCGGCTCGGAGGATGGGTCCAATGGCATCCCCGGCGTGTAAGGGATCACGATGACGTCTTTGTCGGCCCGAACTCGCGTGGACATGGCAGTCATCACGGACGTGAAATCGAATGGGTTGACGTCGTGGTCGACCAGAATGATGTTCTTGGCGTAGGAAATCCCGTGCGGCGTGGACGCCAGCCGGAAGGCCACCGATTTTGCATAGCCCCCGAAGCGGTTTCTCGTGGCGATAATCACGGTGAGCCCATGACAAAACATGGCGTTGACCGCGGTCACCTCGGGCATCGTCTGGCGGAGCTGGGTGTACAGGGTGATCGATGTGGAGAGTCCATCGATGCAATCGTGTTCCGTCCATGGACGGCCAATATACAACGTCTCCATGATCGGGTCGGTGCGGTGCGTCACGGCCGTAACTTGGATGCGGTTCTGGCCGCGCACACCGGAGTAAGTCCCCGGGAACTCTCCGAACGGGCCTTCGGGGAACCGCTGCCTGGGAATCACATATCCTTCGATGACGTACTCGGACCAGGCCGGAACATCCAAACTGGACGTAAGGGCCTTTGTCACGTCGAGCGGGATGCCGGTGAGCGGTTCGATGAACTTGTACTCCGACTGATCATAGTTGATGCAAGCGCTGGCCATAAATGAGACCGCGGGCGGCGCACCAAGGCAGATGGCCACCGGCAGGGGACGGTCGAGCTCTTCCGCCTTGCGGAGGTGAATCCCCATGTCGTGAAACGGCAGGGCCTGCAAACCGACAGTGTCCGGGCCTTGCACCTGGACGCGATAGATTCCGATGTTTTGCGTATCGAAATTCTGCGGATCGGTAATGTCCGTGCTGATCACGCTGGCCTTGGATAAAAAGTAGCCTCCATCATGGGGATTGATGCGGACCAGGGGAAGGATTTCGTAAAGGTTTATGTTGTCCCGGATGACATGTTGCTGGCACGGGGCGTTGGTTACCCATTGCACCGTACCCGGATATCGGCCCCACCGTGAGGCCATCTCAAAGAACTGGTCTCTTACCGACGTCTTTTTCGGCATTCCGAAAATCAGGGCCAAGTTGGCCCAGGAACCGTGGGTATTGATCAGCAGGTGCTTGCCTCGATAGCCGGCGATGTTGTCGAAGAGGATGGCAGGGCCATCATCTTCCATTGCGCACGATGCGCGGAGGAATCCGCGGATATCCGGTTCCGGCATCTGTCGTTCATGGATCTGCATGAGTTGTCCGTTCGCCTCAAGGGCGACCATCAACTCGCGGAGGTCGCGAAAACCCATGCGTCCTTGTGGGCTACCCACATCGGCATTCATCTGAGTCTCCTTACTTCAGAAACGTGAAACCAACATCGAGCGCCCGGCCGGGGCTCTCGGTTGTGTGCAAGATTGAGGATCTCAAGTGGCGGAAGGAGAAGTGAACACACATCGAGATCCGGTGTCGCAATCTGCTGATGGTAAAGGAGAAAAACTGGCGGAGAGGCAGGGATTCGAACCCTGGGTACAGGTTTACGCCCGTACGACGGTTTAGCAAACCGCTGCTTTCGACCACTCAGCCACCTCTCCGCGGCGTTGGTGGGTCGTACCATTCGATCCTAGCACAACCCACCGTCGCGGCGAAATCAGAGGCGGATGGTTTCTACACCCAGTTTCTTCAACGCGTACGCCGTCTCGTTCACGTAGCTGCCGTAGCTCGTCATCCAGTGGAAACCCTTCATTTCCCTCAGCAGTTTCCCGGTGTCTCCCTTGAAGCCCACGTCAATCTGGTCGCGGCAGATGTCCATGAAGGGTACGTCGACGATTTCGCCTTCGAACGCCACCCACTTCTTGCTGGCGAAATCCGGAATCAGGTTCGTCACCTTCTGGCCCTTGCGCATTTCGACCTTCGGCGCGGCGCCGTAATCGCTCTCGAAATGCGTCAGGACGCGGACCGGCTCCGCGTTCTTGCCGTCCATCTTGCTGGGCCCGGTGCAGTGCGCGATGGTCACAACGTTGTGGTGCGGGTAGGTCGGGTCGTTCAGGAACACCGGCGTCTGGGCGATGCCGTGCAGCAGGATGCCCGAGGGGATGACCACGAAATCGGACTCACAGAAGGCCATGTAGCCGTCGTCGTTGAGCAGCATGAGAGGCAGGCACGCCGTGGTCTCCGACATCGGCATGATGGTGCCCATGCACTCGTTGATGGTGATGGCGTCGGTCTTGGCTTCGTCCATCAGATCGTGGAACACCTCGGTCAGCAAGAAGGCGTTCTCGACGAACTGTTTCGTGGTTTCCAGTTTGACATCCGGGCGCGCGAGGAACTTCTCGGCATCGGCCTTGGCTTTGCGCACCAGCGCGTCGTCGGCCTTGGCCCGTTTGATGCGCTCGGCCAGGCTCGAGTATGGCTCAGTGACGATGTCCAACTGCATCTGCGCGCCGCCGATCCACGGGGCCTTGCGGCCATTAGCGCCCCAACCGCTGGGCCCGCCAACCGCCACGATGCGCTTACCGACGGCGTTCTTTAACCCGTAAAGGGCGCGCAGGCGCATGGCGACGTCGTCGTAACTGTCCACCACCATATCGTCCACATCCATGCCGGGCTGGCCGAATTCGTCGACTGCCTTGCGCAGGAAGCGGCAGTGCGAGGTTTCATAGAGCAGGTACGCCGGACCCGAGCGGTGCCGCACGAACATGATGGCCCACTTGTTGGTGGGCGCGGCCAGGCGCTCGTACATCGCGGTGTCGCCGCTGGCCGCGTACATCAGCGTCACATCGTGCCTGGAACGCGCCACGGCTACGGCCTGCTCCATGTTCTGCACGGAGACGATGGGCAGAACCTGGATGGGCAGCCCCAGGCCCGCCGTCATTTTCTGCAATTCGGCGCCGATGCGTTCCCGCTCGGCGGTGGCGTCCTCTTCGGTGTGAATGCCACCCCACGAACGCCAACTAGTCGATTGGCGGCGTTTGTAAATGGTGTAGACGAAAACCGGCTGCACAACCAGCGGCAGCTTGATGGGCTTCTGCCGCGCCGAATCTTTCATCGCACCGGCCAAGGCCGGCGCCAAAGTTGACATGGTTACGCCGGCCGCGCCGGCGCTCGCGAAGAAGTTGCGCCGCGTCACGCCCGCGCCCGGACAACCGGCGCACGACGGTGCCGCGCAGCACCTATGTGGTCCCGCAACCGCTCTAGCCATAAGAGCAAACCTCCTGGTTGAAATCGCGGGACCTATTCTCTCACAACGCGGTTTCCATGGGGAGTGCCAGCGGCGCGTCCACCAGGAAGTCGAGTGCGGACATTTCGGCGACGGCTTCGCGCACGCTCTGTTCGGTGGTGGGCTCCAGCGTGATGACGAACGGGAGATCGTTCTTGTTCTCGGCGGGAAGCTGTAGGACGGCTTCCAGGCTGATCTTCTTGGCGGCCAGGATCTGCGAGAGCGCCGTGATGATGCCGGGACGGTCGATCACGCGGAAACGCAGGAAGTAAGCGCGCTTCTGACGCATCACGGGAATCGGTTCGTATTCGCCCAGCCGGTGATGCGCAAACGGAGACACGCGCGTAGGGCTGCCTTCGCGGATTTCGCGCGCCACCCTCATCAGGTCGCTTACCACGGCCACGCCCGTAGGCCGCGAGCCCGCGCCGCGTCCATAGTAGAAAGTATCCTCGCCGTAAGCGCCCCGCACCCAAACAGCGTTGTAGCTGCCGTTGACGTTGGCCAGGATGGTGGATTGCGGAATCAGTGCCGGCCTAACGCCAAGGATCAGCCCGTCCGGCGTCGTGCGCGCCCCGCAGATCAGCCGGATGGTGTGCCTCAACTGATGGGCGTACTGGAAATCGACGGGCATGATGCGCCGGATGCCCTCGGTGAAAATGTCCGACGGGGTGATCTTCACGCCGAACGCCAATGCCGAAAGCAGCGCCAGCTTCGAGCGCGCGTCGAATCCGTCCACGTCCGCACTGGGATTGGCTTCCGCGTAGCCCAGCTTCTGCGCCTCGGCCAGCACGCTTTCGAAGCTGGCGCCGCGCTTCTCGATCTCGGTGAGGATGTAGTTGCTGGTGCCGTTCAGGATGCCGTACAGCGCCACGATGCGGTCGCCGGAGATGCCTTCGCGCAACACCGTATGGATCGGGATGCCGCCGGCGACGCTGGCCTCCATGGCGACGTTCACTTGCGCCGCAATGGCCTTCTCCCAGATGTCGGCGCCGGCCTCGCCCATCAGTGCCTTGTTCGCTGTGACCACGCTCTTGCCCGACTCAATGGCCGTCTCGATCACCTCGCGCGCCACGGTAGTCCCGCCCACCAGTTCCACGACGATCTGTACTTCCGGATGGGTCACCAGTTCGCGCCAGTTCTTGGTTTTAAGGACCGGTTCGGGCATGGCCGGCAGGGTCTTGGCGTCTATGTTCAGGTCACACAACGCCCGCACGTGCAGGCCGAAGCCGAGCTTCTCGGCGATGTTCTGGGCGTTCTCCACCAGGATGGCCAGCGTTCCGGAGCCGACCGTACCGAGTCCGACGATTCCAACATTCACCTGATTCATTAACGCCTATGATAACAATACAGGTAGGATGACAATGCGATCCGCGCTGCTTTCCGTAATGCTGCTCGCGGCCCCCGCGATGTGCCAGCAACCGGAGGAGGAATCCCAACCGGCACGTCTGCCAAGCGGCAAGCTGCAAATGGACGAGATTCTGAAGACCGATCACGAGCGGGCGCTGCGCGAAGTCGACCAGATCATGAAACTCGCCGCCGAACTGAAGGACGACTTGGAGAAGAGCGGCCAGTACGTTTACTCCCTCAACGCCGAGAAGAAGGCCGCGGAAATCGAGAAGCTCGCCAAGCACGTTCGCGCGAGCATCCGGCGGCATTAGGAGACACGCTGCGTGAGACTCCTCTGTTTGCTGCTTCTGGGCGCTGCTTTGCCCTGCGCCGCCTCACCCGCCGCCGTCCTGCTGGGCGGAGATCCCGCGCAGTGGAAACAGGCCGCAGAGGAACGCGGCTGGCATCTGGTGGTGCCTCCCTCCATGTCTGCCCCGCCCTGGACCGAAGCGGGCGCACAGGCATTGCAGACATTCCTGCGCGACCCGGCCAAGTCCGGACTTACGGATCAGGACGGCGCATACCTCATCGCGCTGGGCGACGGCGCGACGGCTGCGTTCTACCTCGCCTCCCGCACGCCCGACATATGGCGCGCAGTGCTTGCCATCGGCGGGAATCCGAAGATCGCCATCGACACTAACCGCCTGTACGCCGCGAATACCCAACTGGTTCCGCTGCTTTGGATCGTGCCTCCGGCATCGCGCGCCGACATGGACCCTCTGCGCTATAAGCTCAACACAGCGGGCTACAACGTGGAGTCTCGAAGCGCGGAAGGCGTCACTATCGGGCAGGCGCTGGACTGGTTAGCCTCCAAGCACCGCGATCCCGTGCCTTACAAAATCGACTGCGAAACCGGGAGCCCGGCATTCGCCCACTGTTACTGGGCGGAGATCGTAAAGGTGGATCCGGCCCGCCGTAACGATGCGCTGCCCACCACGCGTGTACCGCCCGGCAGCGGCGCCTCGCTCGGTCTCGGTCCCTTCGGCTTCAACCCGGCCGCTCCCGGCCCCGGCGTGCTGGTCGGCTATCTGCCGCCGGATTACAAGGGCAAATTGAAGCTCGAAGACCGCATCGTGTCCGTGGGCGGGCGCGCCATCCGCGACGCGCGCGACTACCTGGAGATGATGGACCAGCTCACGGAGGAGAAGACCGCGGCCATCGCAGTGCAGCGCGGAAAAGAACGCGTCCGGTTAGAGACGCGCATCGTGCTGCCGCAGCGCGAGGAACTGTTGACCGCGCGCCTGCAGGCCGAGTTCGTCCTCGACGGCCGTGTGCTTCAGGTGATCACGCGCAACGTCGCTGCGCTCAAGCTGCGCATCCCGGAAGCCTGGGTGCCCTCCACCGTAAATTGGAACGGCAACGAAGCCGGGCCCGTGCCTGTCGCGGGCTGCTGGATGCTGAGCGACGCGAATGGGGCGAAGCTGGCTCCTTGCCAGTAGCGCTTCAGCGCCCTAGTTCCTGCAGCAACGCTTTGGTTTTGTAAATGGTCTTCAGCGATTCGATGATGCCTTCCGAATGCACCGCGACGGAGCGCGCGCCCACGTCCGTGTAGGCGAAGCGGTACACCAGCGACGGCAGGTTCATGTCGAAGATGATGCCTACGAACTCTCCGGCGCGGTTCACCACCGGACTGCCCGAGTTCCCGCCGATGATGTCCACCGTAGAGACAAAGTTGAACGGCGTCTTAGGGTTCAGCCTGTCCTTGTTGTCCATCCAGGATTTCGGCAGGTTGAACGGTTCGCGATATTGGTGATCCGCCGCGTGTGGGAACGTGCCACCCAACGTAGTGGTCCAGGGGACCTGGCGACCGTCCTCCTCGTATCCCTTCACTTGGCCGAAGCCCAGGCGCAGCGTGAACGTCGCGTCGGGATAGACGGAGTCCTTGTAAACGGCGAACCGCGCGCGCGCCAGCTTCGCATAGCCCTGGCGCATGGGTTCATCCACGCGCTCTTCATACGTCTTGCGTAATGCCCGCGCCGGCGTGTCCACCAGCTTTGCGAACGCGATCATCGGGTCCGTGGACGCTTCGATAGCGGAAGCGCCGCCGGAAGCCAGCGCCTTTCGTACGCTGACATCATCCAGACGCGTGCCGTTCACCAACTCCGCCGCGCGCGCCCGGGGGCTCTTCTCCGCCAGAAGCTTCTTCACCGTCTCATCGTCCGCACCCATCGTCTCCATCAGCAGGGCGAGCGAATCGGCCAGCTTCACGGTCTCCAGGTCCTTGTAAATGGGCGCCTCGGAGAACAGGTCCTGCTTCAGGGATTCGAGAGCCGCTTCACTGTACTCGCGAAGCCGTTCGGCATTGGGCTTCTTCGTCTCCTCGGCCATGCGCACCAGTGTCCGAGCCTTGCTGAACAAGTCCGAGCGGAAAGCCGTACCCAGTTCGAGGAGTTGATATTGGGGCTGGATCTGGCGGTAACTCGCGACTGCCGCCGCCACCTGGTCCCAAGCGTCGCCGTATTGCCGTCGCAGTTCTGGCGACTTCTCCACGGCCTCGCGCAGCGCCTTCTCCTCGGCGCGCTTCCGGTCCATTACCGCGGGATCCTGCAAGCCGGCCAGCGCGCCCAACCGCGCCTTGCGGCTGTTCTGAACCATGCGCAGATCTTCCTGCGCGCGCCGCGCGTTCTCGATGCTGCGCGAGCTGTAAACGCTCAGCAGCACTTCGAGCCGGCGCAGGCCGTTCAGGCCGCGTGGCTCCAGGAAGTCGCGCAGGAACTCGAGATGCGCCACCGTGTTCTGGCGGTCCGTGCGGCCCGGATTACCGGCGATGAACACCAGATCGCCGTCACGCGCACCGTCCCGGCTCCACTTCAAGTAGTGGTCGATCTTGGCCGGAACGCCGTTCTCGTAAACGCGGAAGAAAGTGATGTCGAGGTTGTAGCGCGGGTACTCGAAGTTATCCGGGTCGCCGCCAAAGAAGGTGATGTCGAGCTCGGGCGTGAACACCAGCCGCACGTCGGTGTACTTCTTGTAGCGGTAGAGATGGTACTGGCCGCCGTTGTAAAGCATCACCACGTCACTACGCAGCCCGGTGCGGTCGAGCGACTCCTTCTCAATGGAGTTGACGGCCGCTCGCCGCGCTTTCTGAGCCGCAGTGGCGTCCATTCCCGCGGAGACAGCCGAATTGACGCGCGCGGTGACGTCCTCGATCGAATTGAGCACGTTCAGTTCGAGATCGGCGCAGCGCGGCTCCTCGGCGCGCGAAGGGGCGGTGAAACCAAGGTGGATGTAATCCTTCTCGCGCGTGCCGAGTTTCTGGACGCAATCGGCGCCCACATGTTGATTCGTCAGCACGAGGCCGTCGGCCGAAACGAAGGAGCCGGAACCACCGTTATTGAACCGCACCGCGGAGCGCTGCAGGTGTTCGAGCCAGGCGGGCGTTGCTTCGAAACCGTACTTTCTCTTAAGCTGGCGGGCGGGCGGCTTGTTCATCAACCACATACCCTCATCAGCAGCCGCCAGGCCAGCCAAAAGTAAGGCGCCGGCAACCAGTTTCATACCGATCTTCACGTGATTACTCCTATCTCGATCATGATATCTTGATTGGGCGGTTGAAGGCTGGGCAGGCGCGGCAGGACTCGAACTGGCAGCACGTCGGGATGCGGCGGCCGGCTAGCCCATTTTGCCCCCAGCAGTTGGCTGGCAACTCGAATGGACGTCACGAAGCCGACCGCCGCTTTGCCACCCCGGGCCATCCGCCACAAGTCTCTTGACGGCCCTCTCAAGGGTGGCTGCGGACTTGTATAACACATAAGTCAAGTATTGGCAAAGCTTATTCGTGGCAATTAGTACTATGCGGCCTACCGGTTACGGATCTTGTCCGAGAGAAGAGCGCCTGCAGGACAAGGGAGGCATGGTAGGCGCGGCAGGACTCGAACCTGCGACCCTCAGCTTAGAAGGCTGATGCTCTATCCACCTGAGCTACGCGCCCACAGTTTACAGTTTCGCACACCCCGCGCGGCTAAGCGTGCTACAACAGTGTTTTACCCCCTGCCATGCATCGCATTCTATTCATCTTTGGCACGCGACCGGAAGCTATCAAGCTCTGCCCCGTCGTCCTCCACATGAAGCGGCACCCCGAGGAGTTCGACGCCCGGGTGTGCGTCACCGGCCAGCATCGCGAGATGCTGGACCAGGTGCTGGCCGCCTTCAATGTACACGCCGATTACGATCTCAACGTCATGCTCCCCGGCCAGACACTGTTTCAATCCACGGCGCGCATCCTTGCGGGCATGGAACCGGTTTTGGACGCCGAAAAGCCGGATATGGTCCTGGTGCAGGGCGACACTACCACCACGCTCTGCGGCGCTCTAGCGGCGTTCTACAAGCACATCCCCGTGGGGCACGTCGAGGCGGGGTTGCGTACTTTCGACATCTACCAGCCGTTCCCCGAGGAAATGAACCGGCTGCTCGCGACGCGGCTCGCGTCGCTGCACTTCGCCGCCACCGAGGGCGCCGCACGCAATCTCCGCGCCGAAGGCGTGCGCGAGGACCGTATCGCGGTCACCGGGAACACCGGCATCGACGCCGTGCTGCACGTCCGCGACGGGTTGGAGTGCGGGCGTCTCAAGGGCGGCGACTGGACGCAGCTCGATCCTCAGCGCAAGCTGATCGTCACTACCGCGCACCGGCGCGAGAGTTTCGGGGAAGGGTTCGAGGAAATCGCGCACGCGCTTGCCGATCTGGCTTCGCGTCCCGACGTGCAGATCGTCTATCCCGTGCATCCGAACCCCAACGTTCGGAAGCCGGTGAAGCGCATCCTGGGCAAGTGCACCAACGTCTTCCTGATCCCACCCCTCGACTATGTGCCGTTTGTCGACCTCATGCGCCGCGCCTATCTGCTGCTGACGGATTCCGGCGGTGTGCAGGAAGAGGCGCCGTCGCTCGGCAAGCCCGTGCTGGTGCTGCGCGACAAGACCGAACGGCCCGAGGCTGTCCAGGCGGGGACCGTGAAGCTGGTCGGCCCGCACCGCGAGCGCATCGTGGAGGAAGCCGCACGGCTGCTCGACGACCCGGAGTTGTGCCTGGCCATGTCGCGCGTTCACAACCCTTACGGCGATGGCCAGGCAAGCCCCCGCATTGGGCAGCTAATCCATTCATTCTTAACCAAATAAAGTTCGCGACGGAACGCCATCGGGCGCTGCGTAGGGCGGTTCAAACTCCCGGAAAACTTGCCATCGCTTCCTATAATGTGACCGGGAGAATACAGTGCCCGCCAAGACCACTACGATTCCGATCCGCAACCGGAGGCAGGCTCACGAGCAGACGGACGATCTATATGACCGGCTGGCGCGGAAGGTGATCGGCCAGCCGGCCGCCATCGACGCCATCGTGCCTTATGTGCAGATCTATCAGGCCGGCTTGGCGCCCGAAGGGAGACCAGCGGGTGTGTTCCTCTTGCTCGGCCCCACAGGCACCGGGAAGACCAGGACCGTGGAAGCGCTCGCCGAAGTGCTGCACGGCAGCCCGAAGAGCATCTTGAAGGTGGACTGCGGCGAGTTCCAGCTCGAGCACGAGGTCGCACGGCTCATCGGCGCGCCGCCGGGCTACCTGGGACATCGGGAAACGCAGCCGCTGCTGACGCAGATGAAGCTGAATGCCGTCGCCAGCGAGCACTCGAATCTCTCCATCGTGCTGTTCGACGAAATCGAGAAGGCCGCTCCGTCGATGCAGCGCCTGCTACTGGGCGTCCTCGACAAGGGCACGCTACGGCTGGGCGACAACACCGGCGTGAACTTCGAGCGCAGCGTCATTTTCATGACCAGCAACCTGGGCGCGCGCGGCATGCTGCGCGAACTGGCGCCCGCCTTCGGTTTCGAAAGCGGCGCGCCGCGCGAAACCGGCAGCCGCGGCCGCAAACTGTCCGGCATCGCGCTCGACGCGGTGCGGCGTAAGTTCTCGCCCGAGTTCGTCAACCGCATCGACGCCGTGGTGACCTACCAGCCGCTCGGGCGCGGGGAATTGGCCGCGATTCTTGATCAACACATCGAGGAGCTGCAGCGGCACATCCTTTCGCGCCTGGGTCCGCAGGGCTTCGAACTGCGGGTGGAGGGCGAATGCCGCAGGGAACTGCTGCGGCTGGGAACCAGCCTGGAATCCGGCGCGAGGGAGCTGAAGCGGACTATTCACCGCCGTCTCCTGCAGCCGCTGGCGGTGATGGTCTCGCGCGGCGACATAGAGCCCAGCTCGCGGGTTACCGTCAGCTACGACGAGGCGCAAGGCGACCTCCACTTCAGTACCGGTAACGCGGCCACGGCGGCAGCGTAGTTTCTGCCCGGCACAAAGGAAGCCCTTGACACGGGCCCGCGTTGGTGTAAACATTTATAGTGTCATGCTCACCGAGCGGCAGAAAGCTATCCTCGACTTCATCGTCGAATTCCGCCGCGAGCACGGCTGCTCGCCGTCCATCCCCGAGATCCAGCGCGCTTTCTCCATCCGCAGCCCCAACGGCGTCGCCGGCCACCTGCTTGCGCTGGAAGCCAAGGGTTACATCCACCGCGCCGAACGCGGCTCGCGGCAGATCGACCTCGCCGGCCCGCTCTACGGGCGCCGGGCCAGCCTCTCCGACATCCCGTTGTTCGGCCAGATTCCGGCCGGTCCGCCCGACGCCATCGCCGCCGC
>JAJFUV010000007.1 GCA_021372245.1 Terriglobales bacterium | reverse complement strand
CCGTAATCCGTCCGTAATGTGATGGGCGGGGGCGGTTAGCGCGTGGCGAGTCCAAACCTGACGGAGACTTGACCTCAGCTTGCGGCTCGGCACGCGCCAAGTTCACCACCTCAGCGCAAGAGGAGTGGTCATGGCCGATCCGAGGCTGCTTTTTCGCACCTCTGCCCTGCGTCGGCACGCACCTGTCCGGAGGAAAGATCAAACCGCGCTTTTATAATCCGTCCGTAAGACTACGCCGATCCATACGCGGGTAGCAGCCGCCAGGCCTCGGCCCAGTCCCGCAACTGCTCGATCAGCCGCCCCACCCGCACTCTCAGTTGCCGTGCGTGGCGGATCAGCGTGCCCGGCGAACAGAAGATCCTAAAACGTAGCCGCTTGGGTCGCGCCTGTAGATACTCCGGCTTCAGCGCCACTCTCTTCAGTCCGGTCAGCACATTGTGCGTCATCGCCGCCAGCCGCAGCCAGGCCGCGTTGGCTCCAAAGCGCCCGCACGGCATCACTCCCGCCGCCAACTCGTTCTTCAACACATCGTGCAGCGCTTCGATCGAGCCCGCCTTCTCCCGCTGCCACTCCAGCAACCGTCGCGGCTCGAAATCAAAACGGTTCGTGACCACCGCGAAAAACTTGGTCAGCACCCCATCCTCAAACAGCTCCCCTTGCCGCCGCCTTACCCGGATCACCAAATAGCGGACCTCGTCCAACACTTCGCCGGCTTTCCGCTCCACCGGGTCCCAAGGCAACTCGGCGCACTCCAAGATCACCTCGTCATCTTCCCGGTACGGCTGCCAGCCCGCTTCCGGAATCAGACGAATCTTTTCTTTCAGCGACTCGCTCATCCGCGCGCTCACCGCAAAACCGATATAGCCCCGCGGCCCGTCCTCGCGCTCACGGTTCCGCAGCCACTTCAACAGCGTCTGGTCATAGCAGGCCGAGTCGCCACGATAGTATCGCTCCGTGACCGTCTCCGGCAGCGCCGCCCACGCGCGCTTCGTGATCCCCAGCAAATCCATGTGGGCGCCCACATTGCCGTCCCGGAATTCGTCGGCCAGCACCAGGTCCATCTCCGCCCACAGCGCCAGCACCGGCTGATATCCGCTGCTCCCTTGGTAGGTCGGTTTGGCTTCCCGCTTCCAGCTCTCGATCACCGTGGCGTCCACATCCACCGTGGCGATCTTCTGCTCGCCGGAGCGCCCCGCCACCGCTCGCACCAGATCTTGATTCACCTGCGCCAAACCGCGCAGCGGCTCGCTTTCGCTGGGGATGTAACTCACCTGCCCGACCGCCAACTCCCGCTGCGCCCGCTCGATCCGGTTCTGGTCGTGAAATGCGTACAGGAACTTTCGCGCCGCCTCCGGGCTGGGAATCTCGTGCCCCAGCATCTGCCCGAGGCCCGCATCCTCGCGCAGCCGATCGAAATCGTCCAAACAATCCCCGCCCAACGCGTTCAATACCAGAAAGCTCTCCACATAAGTGGCTTCGTCAAACCCGCGCTGGCGTTGCTTCAAGTGCATGCCCCGCGCGACACTCTCCGGGATGCCGAACGAGCGCACGGCGCGCACAAACAAAGGAACGCCGGCGTAGCCGGTCAACACCTGTTCGGCTGGTTCCCAGTCGTACTCGAACGGCAGTTCCCCTTCGGCGGGCGAGCGCTTCGGCTTCTTGGGCAAGGGCATCGATCTTTCCATAGCAATTTTGCACCCACTGGGTGAAAACCGCTCCGCCGTCCTCCGCCCTGTCCTATCGGTCCGGAAGCTGCCCTCTGATTCTCCTTATGGACGGATCAGGGTCAAACGCAGTGCGGCGTGCCACCGTGCTACGATCTGATTGAATGAGCCCGCGCACGGTCTATGGGGCCCTGGCGCAGGCCGCTGTCAAATACGGCCATCTCCCGGCGCTGCACCAGCCGGTAACGGATAACGGGGTCCGCAAGTACCACACGTACTCCTGGGCCGAATATCGCGCCGCGGTGGAAGAGATAGCCGCCGGCTTGCGGCAGCTCGGCTTGCGCAAGGGCGACATCATCGCCTTGAATTCGGAAACAAGAGCCGAATTCTATTTGGCGGATCTTGGAGTGATGGCTGCCGGCTGCATCTCGGCTGCCCTGTACCCCACCTATCCGCTGCCGGAGCTGATTCAGCGCATCCGCGCTTGCGACGCCAAAGCCGTTTTTGTATTCGATGCCAAGACCCTGGAGGGTTTCCGAGGGGCTCCGGACTCTCCGCGCGTAATGTGGTTTCTCCTGACGGGCGAGGCCGAGGGCGCGGTCAGCCTGCGGCAACTGCGCGAGCTTGGACGTCAGGCGCTGCGCCACGACAAAGAACTGCGGCGGCGCATGGGTGACGAAGTCACGGCGGAAGACTACGCCATCCTCTATCTCACATCCGGCGCTACCGGGGACCCGAAGATGGTGCTGGTCAAGAACGGCGCGCTGGTGGCCAACATCGAAATGATTCTGAGCTTGGCCTCGGCTACACCGCGGGACAGTTTTCTGGCGTTCCTGCCCTCGGCGCATCTCGCCCAGCGGCTCGTCATGGAACTGGTGCCGCTGTACACCGGCAGCCCGGCATGGTTCTCAGTGAGCCTCAAACGGCTGCCGGAGGAGATGCGCCGCATCCGGCCTACCGTTTTCCTGGCTCCACCGCGCTTGTGGGAGCGCGTCTACACCAGCATCTGTGCCGAGATCCGCAAGCAGCCGCCCTACGCGCAAAAGATGTACTACGGCTCGCTCGGGCTGGCGCTCGAAGCGGCCCGGCTGAGGCACGAGGGCAAGACGCCGCCGCGATGGATGCGGGCGTCTCTGGCGGTTGCAGACCGCCTGGTGTTCCGCAAGCTGCGCACACGGCTGGGCGGGAGGATGCGCATCCCGGCTTCGGGCGCCGCGCCGCTCGGCCGCAGCCTGATGCAGTTCTATGAGGCGATCGGAATGCCGCTGATCGAAGGCTACGGTCTAACCGAGGGCGGCGTGGTCTGCTTCAATCCCCTCGATAATCCTCGTGCAGGGAGTATCGGGAAGGTCTTGCCCGGCGCCGAGGTCCGGTTCGCCGAAGGGGGCGAAATGCTCCTGCGCGCGCCGTGCATGTCGTCGGGCTACTACAAGGATCCGGAGGCAACGCGTCAGATCCTGGTGGACGGCTGGCTGCACACGGGAGACTTGGGTGGAATCGACGCGGACGGCTACGTGCACATCACTGGCCGGAAGAAAGAGCTGATCGTCTCTTCCAACGGCAAGAAGGTTTTTCCCTCTCGGATCGAGAGCTTTTTCGATATGGAGCCTATCGTCAACAACGTTTTGCTCATCGGCGACGGGCTGCCTTACGTGGCCGCGCTCCTGACCGTGAATGCGGCTGTGGCGGAATCGCTCGACGGGATGCGGGAATGGCAAGGACGGCCGGCGAGCGAGATCGTCTCCGCGCCGCCGGTTGTGGCTGAAGTGCACCAGGCGGTGCAGCGGGTGAACAAACAACTGGCTCCGTTCGAGCAGATCCGCCGCTACCGGATCCTCCCGCGCGATTTCACCATCGACGACGGCGAATTGACTGCGACCATGAAGATCCGCCGCGACCGCGTGATGAAGAACTTCCGCGAAACCATCGACGAACTCTGCCACGGAAGGGAAAGCTCCGAGTAGCGGACCTCTTAAGAAGCAGGAGTTCTGCGCCAGCCTTTCGCTCCTATCCCGGATGGCGTGTCAGCGTCACGACGCGGGTGTCGTCTTCTTGTGTCTCCAGGCGGATTTCGATTCGTTCAGCGGGCATCAGGGCAGGGAAGCGCTCACCCCACTCGATCAGCACCACGGCTTCGCGATCCAGGACCTCCTCCAGTCCCAGCGACGCCACTTCGCGTTCCGTCTCAAGCCGGTACAGGTCGATGTGATACACCTTGCCGCCGGCGCCGTATTCATGGATGAGCGTGAAGGTGGGGCTGGAAACCTGCTCCGGTTCGGCCGCGCCCAAGCCCCGCACGATGCCCTTTGAGATCGTCGTCTTTCCGGCGCCCAATTCGCCGATGAGCATGACGACGGCTCGCCGGGGCAACTCCGCGGCGATGGTTTCGCCCAGTGCTATGGTCTCTTCCTCGCTGCTAGTCCGCCAGACGCGCGCACTCATCCATCGCCTCCGGCAAGTACTCAAGCAGGTCGGTAGCCACCAGCGCCTTTTCGCCCAACTCGGATGCACCCAGTTCCGCGGCCCGGCCATGCAGGTAGACGGCACTCGCCACGGCGTGGTCCGGATCGTTCTGGAACTGCGCCGTCAGACCGGCAATCAAGCCTGTGAGAATGTCGCCGCTGCCGCCGCTGGCCATGGCTGGCGTGCCGGTCGGATTGATCCAGACGCGGCCATCCGGAAACGCGAGCAACGTGCGCTCGCCCTTGAGCACCAGCGTCGCGCCTCGCGCGGTTGCGAAGCTCCGGGCGGCGCCCACGCGGTCGGCCTGGACCTCGGAGGTCGCCACTCCCGTGAGGCGCGACATCTCGCCCGGGTGCGGGGTTAGGATCAGCGCCTCGCCGCGAAACTTGGTGCCAGCCAGCGCGTTCAAACCGTCCGCGTCCACCACCATAGGCAGCCTGCATTCGGCCACCAGCCGGCGCACAACCTCCACGGTTTCCAAGCTGGTGCCCAGGCCCGGACCGATGGCCACCACGTCCTTGTTCGCAATGAGCGCGGCCAATCGCCCGCTCGTCAGGGCCTGGAGCGAGATGCCGCCGCCCGCAGTTTCGGCCAGCGGTTCCGTCATCAACTCGGGCGCGTGAGCTGCGACAACTGGGACTGCGGATTCCGCCGTTGCCACGGTCACCAGCCCGGCTCCAGCGCGCAGGGCCGCCATCCCGGCCATGGCCGCGGCGCCGGTCTTGCCGCGCGAGCCGCCGATGATCAGGACGTGGCCGAAATCCCCCTTGTGTGCGCCCGGGGCGCGCGGAGCGAACAGCGATGCCAACTGTTTGGCCTCGATCAGCGACAGGAAGATCGCCGGGTCTTCCTCGTAGAGTTCGGCAGGGCTGCCGATGGCCGCCACGTGCAATGCCCCCATGTAGTCGCAATACGGAGGTAGCGCCTGCGCCACCTTCGGTGCGGTGAAGGTCACGGTGTGCGCCGCACGCACGTACTCGCCGGCTTCCAGACCGGCGTCGCTTGGCAAGCCGGACGGGATGTCGACGGCTACCACGCTCGCCAGCGGAAACCCGGTGTTGATCTCGCGGATGAGATCCAGCGCGGCGCCTGAGGCCGGCCCTTTCAAGCCAGTGCCGAGAAGCGCGTCGATCACCAGGTCGGCAGTGCGCATGCTGGACTCGATCTCTCGCGAATAAGGACATCCGCAGGCGACCAGCATCCGGAAATTCTCCGCTGCGTCACCCTTGTATTCCGCCGGGTCCGCGGCCAGCACGACATCCAGCGACCTCGGCCCCACCCGGGTGTGCAACTGCCGCGCCACCACCAATCCATCGCCGCCGTTGTTGCCTTTGCCGCAGAAAACAACGATGCGCCTTTCCTTGAGCGGCGCGTAAGCGCGTTCGAGGAATTCGACCACCCGCTGGCCGGCATTTTCCATCAGAATCAGGCCCGGGATGCCCAGTTCTCCGGTGCGGCGATCCACTTCCCGCATCTGGGCGGCGGTGAGAACCTTCATGCGTGCACCTCGGTCAGCAAGCCTTCCAACTTGCGCAGGTCGGCGTGCCGCCCCATGACGATCAGGTAATCGCCACCTTGGATTTCGGCCTCGGCCGGAGGATTGAACAGCATTTCACCACTTGACTTGCGGATGGCCAGGACCACGACGCCGACGTCGCGTCGCAGTTGGGTCTGCTGCAAGGATTTCGAGGCGTACTCACTGGTTTCTTTTACGCGGACCTGTTCGATGGCTACGTCCGTCCCGAGGTCCTTGTCCGTGAAGTCCAGAAACTGCGAAACGTGGGGCCTCGGCAGAGCCTGGGCAAGCCGATGGCCGGTGATAGCGTAGGGTGCGAAGACCGCGTCGGCCCCCGCGCGGCGCAATTTCTGTTCGGCCGCCTCCTCGGAGACGCGCGCGGCCAGGTTGAGCATGGGATTGAGTGTCTTGGCCGAGAGGGTCACGAAGAGGTTGTCCGCGTCCGTGCCGAGGGCAGAAATCATGCCCCGGGCACGTGTCACGCCAACCGCGTGCAGCGTTTCATCGCGCGTGGCATCAGCCGCCAAGGCGAGCATCCCGGCCTTGACGGCCTGGTCGACGCGCTCCGGATCGCGGTCCACGATCACGAACGCCACGCTTGCCGCGCGCAGCTCCTCCGCCGCCCCCCGGCCCACGCGGCCGAAGCCGCAGATTATGTAGTGGTTCGCCCGTTTGTCGATCATGCGCCGCATCCGCCGTTTGTCGAATACATCGCCCAACTCCAGTTGAATGATGGCCTGCGTCATCGCCCCGATTGCAAAGAACATCACGGTGACGCCGAAGAAGATGATGAACGTATTGAAGACGCGCCCGGCTTGGCTCAACGGGTGCAACTCGCTGTAGCCTACCGTGGTCACGGTGAAGACCGTCATGTAGAACGCGTCGAAGACCGGGTAGTCGTCAATCAGCACGAAGCCGGTAGTGCCCACCGCCAGCACCGCCGCCATCAGAGCGCCGGTGAACAGCATCCGTTTGGTGAGCCTATTCATAGCGTCTCAGACTCTCCGGGCCAGGAGCAGCGTCATGTCGTCCTGCAATTCCGGCGAACCGGTCCACTCGTGCACGGCATGGATCACGGCGTCGATGACTTCGCCGGTCTCCCGTTCGGAATTCCTCGCCAGTACCTCAATCAGACGATCCTCGCCGAACATCTCGCCGTATTCGTTTTCCGGTTCCGTCACGCCGTCGGTGAAACACGCCAGCAGGTCGCCGCTTTGCAGCCGCACGCGATCCTCGCTGTACTGCGCGAAGGGAAACGCGCCCACCACAATGCCGTTCACTTCCAGCCGCGTCGCTTCGCCGCCGCGCAGCAGGATTGGCGGAAGATGCCCGGCGTTGGTGTACGTCAGCGTGCTTGCGGCATCGTCGTAAACGCCAAAGAAGAAGGTGGAGAATTTCTCCGGCGCGCTGTGCATGTGCAGGTGCTGGTTGAGATGCGAGACCAGCTTGGAGGTGGAAACGTTTTCATTCGCCTTCGGGCCCGCCGCCTCCAGGCAGGCGTGGATCTGCGTGCGGAACGAACTCTGCACCGTGGCCATAAGCAGCGCGGCCGAAATACCCTTGCCGGCGACGTCGCCGAAAGCCAGCGCGATCTTACTTTCCGTGAGCGGCTGGTAGTCGTAGTAGTCGCCTGACACCATGCGGGCCGCACTGCACCGCGCCGTGATTTGCAGGTGTTTGGTCTCGGGCACGCTCTTCGGGAAAAGCTGGTTCTGCACCTCGCGCGCGATCTCAATCTCCGATTGCAGGCGCTCTTTCTCCTTCGCCACGGCGAGCAAGCGTTCAAGATCTTCGGTCATGCGGTTGAACGAGCGGCCGAGTTCGGCCAACTGGTCATTGCCGCGCACCTCGATGCGATGCGCGAAGTCGCCGTGGCGCACGCGCGATGTGCCCCGGTAGAGGTTGTGGACGGCGCCGGTGATAGATCGGGTGAGCGAAGTGCCGATGATTAGCGCGATCAACTCCACGATCAGAAACGCCACCGCGGCGAACACGATGAATACCGGCAGCATGCCGCTGAACAACTGTGATTTCTGGATGAGCACCGTGCGCAGCACTGCGGAGGGCCGCGTGCTGACTTTCAACATGCCGGTTACGGTCTGCCCCGGTTTGTCCCAGGTGGCAATGGGTATGTCGGTGGCCCAACTCACGGGGATATCCAGACGGTTCACGGGCGGCGGAAGCCTCTCCGGCTGAGGCTGGTCACCTATGTCCGCGCGGGGGCGCCGCGTAGCGCCGCCCTGCCGCGCGCCGTTCTCCGTACCCGTGAGCGAACGCGGGATCAGCAGCGTGACCTCACCCAGACTCGGCACGAGGCCATCCAGGCTCTCGCGGTTCAATAGAGCCGCCAGAACCACCTCCGAATTTCCACGGTGGCCGTGCGTCCATGCATAGATGCGGCCCTGCTTGAGCATCAGCCCGCGAGCATGGCCCCAGCCTTCGGGAGGGGCATCGAGCGAGGACTCCTCCGGATAGCGGAACTCACGCTCTCCGCGAACGTAATACTCCACATTCGGGAAGAGGCTTTCGATGTACGGCGCCATCCAGCGCAATCGCCCTTCCCGCTCTTGGGAAGGCAACGCCAGAAGGCCCATCGCCGGCGCGTCCATCCCCCTGATGCGATGATTGAGCTCCGACGTGACCAGGTAGATCGCCACCTGACCGGCCATCAGCCATATCCCCAGGCCGGCCAGAACCACCACCAGCACCAGCGGCACGACGCCGATCAGGATATAGCAGACAACCAGCCGGTTCCGCAGCCGCCATATGGCCTTCTTGATCAGATAGTGTGCGAGGCGGACCATCAGCCAAGCGCCTGCCAGAAATAGCGGGACGCCGATCACGAATGACCATTCAGGCCACAGCGGACGCCAGAACGCATAGAGGATCAGTAGGATGGCGAACGCTTTCTCCGCCCAGTCCGCGCGCCGCAGCAACTGGGAAAGACGTGCCTTCAGGTTCATTTCAGATTCGCGACTTGGCGATCGCCGGAGTCTCCTGTTCCGGTGCCGGCAACAATTCGCCCGGCTTGAGGTAGTATCGCGTCAGGCCGTCCTGCAGCTTGCGCAAAGCGGACGGAGGATCGTCGGCAATTTCAAACAGATCAAGATCCTTTTTGCTGATCACTCCGTACCGCACCAGTGCGTCGAAATTGAGGACCTCTTTCCAGAATTCCGAGCCGTAAAGCAATATGACGATCTTCTTTTCGAGCTTCTGTGTCTGGGCCAGCGTCAGAAGTTCCGAGAGTTCGTCCAGCGTGCCGAATCCACCCGGAAATACCACCAGCGCTTTGGCCAGGTAAGCGAACCAGAACTTCCGCATGAAGAAATAGTGGAAGTCGAAGCAGAGCGACGGTGTGACGTAAGGGTTTGGCCACTGCTCGTGCGGGAGCCGGATATTCAGACCCACCGTCTTGCCGCCCGCGTCCTGTGCGCCTCGATTCGCCGCCTCCATGATGCCGGGGCCTCCGCCGGTGGTGATGACAAAACGCCGGCTGGTGTTCTCCAGCGCATTGGACCATTCCGTCAGCAGCCTGGCCAATTCGCGCGCTTCATGATAGTAACGGGCCAGGGGGCCTTCTTCCTTGATGCGCGCGGAGCCGAAGAACACGATCGTGTCGCGGATCCGCTCCTCCCGGAAGTGGTGCAGGGGTTCCAGGTACTCCGACAGGATTCGCAGCGGACGAGCGTCGGAACTCTCAATGAACTCGTCGTTTCTATAGGCGACCGGCCGCCGGCACTTACTGGCTGCTCCCTCACTCATGATGATCGGCTCCCTTGTCGGCGGCGGCTTCCAACCGCGCGATTTTATTCCTCAATTCTCGCACCGTCTTGAGAAGTTCCGGAAGCTTGGGGTAGGCTGTAACCGCGCGGCGCCATGTGGAAGCGTCGAAAGCCGGGGAGCCCGATATGACACTGCCGGCGGGGACATCGCCGCCGATCCCGCTTTGGGCGTAAACCACCACGTTGTCATGAATGGTGAGGTGGCCCGAGACACCTACCTGGCCCGCCAGCAGAACATTCTTTTCGAGCACGCTGCTGCCGGCGAGGCCGGTTTGCGCGCAAATAATGTTGTCCTCGCCCACCACGCAAGCGTGTCCGATCTGCACGAGGCTGTCGACCTTGGCGCCCCGCTTGATGCGGCTCTCGCCGACCGTGGCGCGGTCCACGGACGTGAGCGTCTGCACCTCGACGTCGTCCTCGATCACCGCGACGCCGGTCTGCACGATCTTGTAATGAGTGCCGTCCGAGCGCTTGGCGAAGCCGAAACCGTCGCCTCCGATGACCACGCCGTTCTGCAGGATGACCCGGTTGCCGATGCGGCAGAACTCACGCACCGTCACATGGGAATGCGCCGTGAAATCGTCCCCGATCTGGACGCCTTCATAGATCACGACATGCGGGTGGAGCACCGCGTTGCGGCCGATCACGACATGTTCGCCCACGCTGACGAACGGCCCGATGGAGGCGTTCTCGCCGATCTTCGCGCTGGGTGCCACCCAAGCCAACGGATGGATGCCCGGATGGGGGCGGGGCGGCTGGTAAAACAGTTCGAGGGCGCGCGCGAAGTCCAGGTACGGGTTGGACGACACCAGGGTAGCGATGGGCAGATTGTGCACGGGCTCGTGGGCCAGGATGGCGGCCGCATGAGTGTCTTTCACCTTGTGCACGTATTTCGGATTGGCCAGAAAAGTGAGCTGCGATTCCGTGGCATGCTCCATGCCCGCCACGCCGCTGATTTCGATTTCGCCGTCGCCCACGAGCTCGCACGCGAGCGCGGCCGCGATGTCTCGAAGTTTCATAATCAAGCTTCAGGGTACACTCATATTATGCGTGGTGCCATCAGGCTTGCGATATGTCTGCCGGCACTCGCGGTGTGTCTCGCGGCCCAGCCGCAATCGCCCAAATCCGAGCTCGACAAGGCCGTCGAAGAGTTCAAGGTTCTGACGCGCAACCTGGGAATTCGTCCCGACAGCCCGCCCAAGGCGCGGAGCGAGGCGCGCGCAAAGATGGCCTGGCACGGCCGGCTGTTCGAGAATTGGCGTAACGACGTAATGGATGCCGTCCCGCACGAAATCGTGCAGCGCGGCGGCAATAAATCGCTGCTTCGCCGGAACCAGTTCGGTTTCAATGTTTCGGGTCCCGTCTGGATCCCGCGCCTTTACCACGGTGGCCGGAACACCTATTTTTCGCTCTCCTATGAAGGTGTCCGAGAAGGCATTTCGCGTTCTTACCTGAGAACCGTGGCGACCGGCGGCGAACGCACGGGAGATTTTTCGAAGACCGTGGACCAGGCGGGTGTGTACCTGCCTGTCTACGATCCGAAGTCCACGCGCCCCAACCCGGACTACGATCCCACCAGGGAGGTCACCACCGAGAACCTGCAGTACCTGCGCGATACTTACCCGGGCAACCGGATTCCGGCGGCGCGCCTCGACCCGATCGCCCAGCGGATGATCGGCTACTACCCCACTGCCAACGCGTCGGCCGGCCCGTTCGACCGGAACAACTACTTCATTGTCAGCCCGGAGAACAACACCGCCAACGGGATGATCAGCAAGCTCGATCACATCATCGACGAGCGCCATCGCCTCACAGCCGGCCTGTCCTATTCGAATGGCTCCGCGGGCTCTGCCAGCCTCATCGCCACGGCCGCCGATCCAGCGGCGGCCGACCGGACATATCACAACCGGCGCGGCTCGCTAACGCACGTCTTCACCGCCTCGGCTCGCACGGTCAATACCTTCACTTTTGAGGCAGTGACGGACGGCAGCCAGAGCGGAGGCGACGACAAGACCGACTACCCCGCCTTGCTGGGGTTGCGGGGCGCTTTTGGCACCTCATTTCCGGTGATGTACTTCGGTTCCTACCTGTCTGAGGGTCGCAGCACGCCGGAGAGCCGCAACACCCGCAACACGTTCGTATGGACCGATTCGTTTTCACACCGCCGTGGCAAGCACTCACTCCGCGCCGTACTGCAATTTGTGAAAGTCCAGGTTAATTCGTACTCGCCGGACTACCCTTCCGGCTATTACAGCTTCACGACGGGACTCACGGCCCTTCCCGGCATTGTGGACACGGGCCACGCTTTCGCCAGCTACCTGTTGGGCGACGCCAACTCCGGCGCTATCAGTTACGTGGCCTCGCCATCCTACTTTCGCCGCGGTTCGATGCATCTGGGTTTCGGCGACCAATACGAAGCGCGGAAGGGGCTCAACTTCAGCTTCTATGTCGGGATCAACCGTTACACGCCGCGCATCGAGAAGTATGATCGCCAGTCCACGGTGGATCTGAACGCGATCAATCCGGGGAATGGCCTTCCGGGAGCGCTCGTGTTCGCCGGCATTGGCGGCTACGGGCGCTCGTTTTACCCTACGACGTTGTATGCCGACCCGAGCGCAAGCCTTGCCTGGAACCCGCGTGGCGACACAAAGACCGTACTGCGTCTTTCGTTCGGGCGAAGTTACGGTGCGCGCGAGATCTACGGTGGCCAATGGGGTACGCAAGGCTTCAATCTTGGCCAGACCTTTCTTTCGAACAACTCCCAACTGGAGTCCGCATTGAGTTTGGCGACGGGATACCCGGCCCCGCCTTTCCCGTTACCTGATCTTCGTCCGGACGCCGTGAACGGAACTATCGCGGATCTGGTCAACATGACGGACAATGTGCCCGTCTACCAATCGGCGGGGATCTCTCTCGAGCGGGAACTGCCCGGAGCCATGCTCATTACGCTCGGCGGCAGTACTGCCGGCGGCAAGAACATGTACGTGGGCGGCGGCGCTGTAAATCCGAATGCCTACCACCTGGACGTGCTGAAGTATCAAGACCAGCTTTATGAGGAGTCCTTCCGCAGCCAATTCCGGCCCTATCCGCAATACCGGGGTTTCGATCTGGGAGGCTTGTACCCGGGGGCCCGTTACAAGCGCGATGCCGGATACCTTCGCTTGGACAAGCGTTCCACCAAGGGCCTGTCGATGAACTTTTACTATGAGTTCTCCAAGCAGATGGACGACTATTCGGGTCCATACGGTAAGCAGGACTTCTACAATCGCGAAAGCGAGTGGTCCATGACGGCCGGCGCCAACCCGCACCGTGCGACGCTCACCTACATGTACGAACTTCCTTTCGGCGCCAAAACAGGGTTATTCTCGTTCAGCGGCTGGCAGCGGCACTTCGTGGAAGGCTGGTCCTTCAGCGGGACCACCACGATCCTTAGCGGCGAGCCGATTGCGCTGCACCCTCAGTACAACAACACCGGTGGGGTCGTCCAGGCGCTGCGCGTGAACATCGTGCCGGGTGTCGATCCCAACGTTCCAAACCGCAGCGCCGAACAGTGGTTCAATCCCCAGGCTTTCGACCAACCCGCCGACTTCACGATCGGCGACGGTCCGCGCACTCACCCTCAACTGCGGGGCCCGCGCTACCAGAACCATGACGTTTCGGTGACCAAGCGCTTTCCCATATCCGCGGACCGCCTGATCGAATTCAGCGCCGTGGGCTTGAATTTTCTCAATCATGCGAATTGGAGTGACCCGGATGCGGTGATCGGCCCGGCCAGCGCGCCGAACGTGAACGCGGGCAAGATCATCGGCTCGCGCGGCGGCCGGGTCATACAATTGGGAGCGAGGATCAGTTTTTAAGTGCGGACCTTCCTTTGCCTGCTGTTTTGCTCGCTCGCGCTGTCGGCTGCGCCTCCCAGGAGCCCGCTGCGCTTGCTGCGGGTGTCCTTCTGGACCGACGCCCGTGCCGCCGATGCTCCCCCATTCACGGTCAAGGATCTGACGGCCAAGCTGGGTCCGAATCAGGCGCGGCTCGTTTCGCTTCGGGGACCTCAGAACGGCCTCGTGATCCTGCTCGTGCTCGATCTGGCCAGCGATCCTACTGCCGCCGAAGCGGCCAAACAGGCCCTTGGTGAGTCGCTTAAGCGGCTGCCGGCCAACTGCTATGTGGCGCTTCTCAAGGCGCAGGATGGTCTTCGCTCGCTGGTCGATCCCACGCCGGACCGCGATCGGATCGAATCCGAGATCAAATCTATACCCGTCAGCGGCAAGGCCGGCCTGCTCGATACGCTGGAGACCGCGGGGCGGATCGGGGACACGTTGATGGATAAGTCCGGCGTGCGGGTGGCGGTCTTCTATGTCACAGACAGCAGCATCTACAATTACCAGGAAGACTATACCAATCCCGTGATCAACTCGAGCGATTACCGCGACATGAGCCGGGTGTTCCCCGAGGGTTTGGTCAAAGACAAAATCTCGAAGCTGGCGACCATAATGTCGGCTTTATCTCCGCCGCTGTTCGTAGTTCACCTGTCATACCAATCCGACCGCCTGAACGAAGCCTATCAGAGTGGACTGATGTCGCTGGCGGCCGAAAGCGGCGGCGCGAGTGCCTTCTGCCGCTCCTTGGCAGAGATTCCGGAGTCGATCGACAAGATCATGCGCACCATCGCGGCGAGTTATACCGCGGAAATCGAGCTGCCTCACAATCCGCCTAAGAGCGTGCAACTGGTATTAGAGGGAGAGGCGCGTTTGAACTACCGCACGCGTTTCAGCCTGAAGGAGAAATGATCCACATGAGCGCACCTGAATCTCACAAACTCATTCGCTGGACGGTGGCCCTGCTGTTGGTTGGAGTAATTGCCTCGTGCGTCGCTGTTTTTCGCTACGTGCGCCTGTACTCGGCGACGAACTCGGCCCTGATGAAGCTTCAATCCGAGAGCAAGGGATGGTTGGCCACGGTCGAGCAGTTGGGCGCCGAAAACGACAACCTGAGACGGCAGCTTGGAATGCCGCCAGTCCATTCGGCCGATGCCGCGCGTCTGGCTGGCGAGCGCCGTCAACTAGAGCAAGCGATGAAGGAGCGCCTCGAGGCCACGCAAATGCTGGGGAAGTTGGAAGAGGGGATGAGCGCGGTCAACAGCAAGGCCAGTTCGCTTGAGGTTCGCAATCGTGAGCTGGAGAGCGGATTGGAGGCGGCACGAGCGGAGGTCCAGCGCATGACGGCCGCCGACGCCGAGCTCAAGGAGCGGTTGGACGGCGCTAATCGCGTTGTGGAGGCAATGCAGGCCGAAGTGAAAGGCCGCACCGATAGGGCCACGCAGCTCGACATCGAGAATCGCACTTTGCGCGAGGAGAATACCAGACTCTCGCAGAGGATGTCGAATGCAGGCAGTCTGGCGCGCGAGATCGACGATATTAACCGTCGCCGGGACGCTCTGCTCAACCAGATCCAACGCCGGTACCGCGACTTGACGGATCAATTTCGCGTGATGGCGGCCCGGTCCGATCGCGACTCGGCCGGCGCCGGGACAGGAGATATGAGCCGGCTGCAGCACACCGTCAGCCTGGTGGAGGAAGACCTGCAGCAATTGAATGCCTTGAATTCCCAGGCCGCCCGTCTGCAGCAGCGCGCGCGCGGGAAGTGAGCGTGACTCAGGCCTTGTACTTGTCGCGGCACGCCGCGGAACAGAAGTAGATCGTCTCGCCGCGGACTTTCATCGTGGTGGCAGTGGCTTCGGGAATATAGGTGCCGCAGACGGGATCGAGCTTCAGTTCGCCGCCTTGCGGCGCGGCCTTGGGCTGGGGCCCGGAGGAAGGCGGCGCGGAGGTTCCCATCAGCTCGCCCATGGCTTTCATGATGAGACCGATCACGCTGCGGATGAAAGTCAGCAGGAGCAGGCTGATGAGGATGTAGACGAGAGCGCGGAACATAGAAAAAGGGGCGCCCTATTCAGGCGCCCCGTCAACGGTGGAAGTGCTTACTTTTTCTTGGAGCCCCTCTTGCTAGGCGGCGCGCTCGGATTCGCGTACTGCGTCTGAACCGTGGAGTCCAGACTGGTCAGCATGGCCTTGGCCTGTTCGGCGAAGGGCCCCGTCGGTTCGAGCTCCAAATATTTCTGGAAAGCTTCCTTGGTTCCCGGCGGCGGCGTTAGTTTGCCGTCGGCGGACATCTGGGCTTTGGAGACCAGGTACAGACCCAACTGATACTGCGCAGGGGCGTACTTCGGATCGGCTTCGATCGCCTTCCTAAAGGCTTCGCCGGCGGGCTCGAGCTGGTTGATGTTGGTCAGCACCGCGCCCAGGTTGTAGTAATACCGCCCGGCGTTGGGCGGATCGAGGGTGGCAGCCTTCTGCAGCTCGGCCTGCGCCTCGGGGAACTTCTTTGCGCGGGCCAGCGCCAGCGCGTAGTTGTTGCGAGTGGCGGCGTCGTCCTTGATTTCCAGCGTCTTCTGGTAAGCTTCCAGGCCCTTGGTCATGGCCGCTTCGCTCTCGGCGCCGGTCTTCTGGCCTGCCAGGCAGACATAGGCTTCCGCCAGGTTGCCCCAAACCGCGACCTGCTTCGGGTCGAGTTCGGTGGCTTTGGTCAACGCCTGGGTGGCCTGGTCGCACTGTTTGGCCTTCAAGGCATCCATGCCCTGGTTGAAGGCGTCATTCAGTGCCTTGTTCTTCGCCATCGCCTGCTGGCGGTCCTTCATCATCTTTTCCATGGCCGCCTTTTGTTCAGGCGACATCTGGCGTGCCTGCTCAGTCGTAAGCGTCCCTGCTTCGGCGGCTGCCTGCAGAGCTTGCTGCTTCTTCTTCAGTTCCTGCAGGTCGAAGTTGACCGGGGTAGGGTCACCCAGGCGGGAGCGGACACCCTGGACCTTGTCGACGTCCTTACCGTTCACTTCGCAGGTGACGTTGTAGGTCCCGATGGGAAGGCCGGCGTGGAAGAAACGGCCCTTCTTGTCGGTTTTAACTTTGTAGTTGCCCTTGATGTCGGTGCGTTCGATTTTAATGAGGGCACCCTTGAGGGGCTGGCCATCTTCGCCTTTGACTTCGCCTTCAAAGGAGGTAGTCTGGGCCAAGGCGCCGCCCGCCAGCAGCACGAAAGGCGCCGCGAGCATCGCCAACTTACTGAGTCTAAGGTACATGGATGAAACCTCCAAAACGTTCATCAATTCAAATCTCAGGATACTACAACGGTCTTCAACGCTGGTAGCCAGATGTCTTTCACGCGTGCTTCGGCGCGACTCCCAAACCTGGGGCGTCAGGCAGCAGGATCTTGCCGCGCTCGACCCGCAAGCCTGTGTAAGGATCGTTTGAAATCAGCAGGTTACCGTCCAGGTCGGCGTAATCGGCCAGCGGCGACAGTTGCGCGGCAGCGGCGACGCCCACCGAGCTCTCGATCATGCACCCCAGCATCACCTTCAGGCCCAATGCCCGTGCGATCTGGATCATGCGGAAGGCTTCCTGCATCCCGCCGCACTTCATTAGTTTAATGTTGATCCCGTCGAACGCGCCCACCAGTTTGGGAATGTCGCGCGGGTGCAGGCAGGCTTCATCGGCGATCAGGGGCATCCGTACGCGTTGTTTCACCCAAGCGACTTCATCGAGCATCTGCGCGGGCATGGGTTGCTCGACGAATTCGACGCCTTGCGACTGGAGCCATTCGATCTTTCGGACAGCCACTTCCTTGTTCTTCCATCCTTCGTTGGCGTCCACGCGCAGCGGCTTCCGGGTGACGCTGCGCACAGCGGCGATCATCTCTTCGTCCGTGTCCAGTCCGACCTTCACCTTCAGCACCGGAAACGCCTCGGCCTCGCGCACCTTGGCACGCACCACGTCCGGCTTGTCCATGCCGATGGTGAACGTCGTCACCGGCGTGTCGTTCTTGTCCAGGCCGTAATACCGGTGCAACGGTACGCCGAACTTTTTGCCCGCCCAATCCATGAGGGCGATGTCCAGGGCGGCCTTGGCCGCGTACTCGCCTTCGATGCGCCGAAAGATCCCGGCATTGAGCTTGGCGAATTCCCTCGGATCCGCCGTGGTCAGCAGATCGCGCACCGATTCCACGGCGCGTTGTGCGCTGGCGGCATCTTCCTTATAGCGCACGATAGGCGCGCCCTCGCCGTATCCTGTGATTCCGCCGGAGGTGAACCGCACGTGCAGCGTGTCGCGGTATTCGCTTGACGACATGGTGGTCGTCCAGGTGTGGCGCAACTTGAGACGGACGATCGAGGTCTCCAGTGTGTTGCCCGCCCCGTGCGCCAGGTGCGGCACAACGGCCACCGATCCGAACGTCTTCCACCACTCCCGCCGGTTCACTTCAGTCTCCTCCCGAAAACCAAGCCTCTGGTCTGCACAACCTCGTCCACTGCCTGGATTCTAATATATGGCGACGCGGCGTGAATCATCATCCCACCGCCAATGTACATGCCGGTGTGTGTGACCC
>JAJFUV010000036.1 GCA_021372245.1 Terriglobales bacterium | reverse complement strand
TCGAGTTCAGCGTCGATCAGTTTGGTTTGTTCAGCGAGGTATTCGCGAATGGTCATTCTTTGTCGGTCTGGAAGGTCTCTGGCGCGACCTCGCCGTTCTTCTTGAGAAGGATTTCCACGCGCGTCTCGGCTTCTTCGAGCTGCTTGCGGCACTTCTCACTCAACTTCATGCCCTGCTCGAACAGCTCGAGCGCGCGCTCCAGCGGCAGTTCCCCGCCCTCTAGTTCTTTGGTCACCTTCTCGAGCTCGTCGAGACTGGCCTCGAAGCCGGGTTCCTTTTTTGGCTCCGCATCCTGCTTGGTCGCCATCGCCCCATTCTAACGTATGCGCGCGTTCGCGGCGTGAAAAACGGCGCGCGCTATACTCGGCTGAAGTATGTCCACTACCGCTCTCCACGCCGTCACGCTAGGTGTCTTGCTGGCCTCTTTGCTTTCCGCCGGCGACCTTAAGTTCAGCGATCCGGCCAACCAGCCGCCCGCCCCGCCCGCGGCTGCCGGCTATCCCAGCCGCGATGCCAACCTCGACGCGCTTCCCGGTTTCCGGAACCCGCCCCCCGGCTATGGCGAAGTCCCCTTCTACTGGTGGCAAGGCGCCCCGCTCACGCGCGAGCGGCTTCGCTGGCAGCTCGATCAGCTAAAGGACAAGCGGATCTCCGGTCTGCAAATCAATTACGCCCACAGCGACAAGGGTGGCAAGGTGGTTGGACTCACCTACCCCAGCGATCCGCCGTTGTTCTCTGAAAGCTGGTGGAAACTGTTCGGCTGGTTTCTCGGCGAAGCGCGCAAGGATGGCGCCGCAGTCAGCCTGAGCGACTACACGCTTGGCTGGCCCGGGCAGGGCTACTACACCGACGAGATTCTGAAGGACGCGCCGGAGATCCACGGCGCGGCGCTCGAACATGAAGCGCGCGAATGCCCGAGCGGAAGCGAGTGCATCTGGCGGTTCGGCTCCGCCCCCCTCGCCGTTACGGCCGTGCGTACCGATGGCGCTACCCACATCGATCTGCGCGGCCGCGTCCAGGACGGCGAGCTGCGCTGGACGCCGCCCGTCGGCCACTGGCGCGTGGTGATCGTGCGGGCCGTGCCCAAGCCGGTCTCCATCGACCCCATGCACCCAGCGAGCGGCCGCCAGATGATCGCGAAGTTCTATCAGCGCTTTGAGGACCGCAATCCCGGCGAGGGCGGCAAGGGGCTGAACTTCTTCTTCTCCGACGAACTCAGTTTCGGCGTGCGCGGCTGGCTCTGGAACGGCTGGTTCGCCGGCGAATTCCGCAAGCGCAAAGGCTACGACGTGGTTCCGGAGCTCGCGGCCCTTTTTGTTGACATGGGCCCTCGCACCGCGAAAGTCCGGCTGGATTACTCCGATGTGATGGTGTCGCTCGAAGAGGAGAACTTTTTCCGGCCGCTCTATGAATGGCACCGCTCGCGCGGCATGATGTTCGGCTGCGACCACGGCGGCCGCGGCCTCGACGTCACCGAGTTCGGCGACTACTTCCGCACGCAGCGCTGGATGCTGGCGCCGGGCAACGACCAGCCGCGGCTCACCTCAAACGTCATCAAGAACAAAGTGGCCGCGTCCATCGCGCACCTGTACGAAAGGCCGCGCACCTGGCTCGAAGGCTATCACAGCAGCGGCTGGAGCACGTCCAGCGCGGACGTGGTGGACGCCACCTGGCGGAACTTCGTGATGGGCCACAACTTGCTCACGCTGCACGGCCTCTACTACACCACCAACGGCGGCTACTGGGAGTGGGCGCCGCCCTGCAACCACTTCCGCATGCCGTACTGGCATCACATGGGCGAGTTCCTGCGCGCGTCCGAGCGCCTTTCGTACCTGATGAGCCAGGGCCGCCATCGCGCCGACGTCGCCATTCTGTATCCGGTCGCCGCCGTCGAAGCGGGCATGGGCGGCAAGGAAGCCGTGCGCGCGGCCTTCGACCTGGGCCGGCACCTCTACGGCCGCGGCATCGATTTCGACTTCATGGATTTCGAATCGCTCGCCCGCTCCCAGGTTGCCGGCAATGAACTGCGGGTGGTGGGTGAAAGCTATCGCGTGCTGGTGCTTCCGTCGATGCGCGCCGTGCGTTACTCGACGCTCGAAAAGGCTCTGGAATTTCACCGCGCGGGTGGCATCGTTGTGGCGCTGGGCGAAGTGCCGGAAGCGAGCGACCGCGCGGGCAGCGGTGACCCCGAAGTCGGCGCCATCGTACGCGAGGTCTTCCCGGCGGACCGCCGCTTGCAGTCGGTCACGGAAGTGGAAGCGCTGGTCGACGCCGCCGTCCCGCGCGACTTCGTTTGCCCGAGGGCGGCGAAGAGTCCGCTCGTGCAGCATCGAAAAATAGGGCCCCGCGACGTTTACATGGTTTATGGCGCGCCTCAAGGTTGCGAATGCACCTTCCGCGCGGCGGGGCAAGTGGAGTTGTGGGATCCCTGGACCGGCGAGACGCGCCCTCTGTCCGCGATTTCGCAGACGGCCGCCTCCACGCATCTGCGCATGCCGCTCAGTGAAACCGAAGCGCAACTGATCGTATTCAGTACGGGGCACGCCGCGATTGAAGCAAACGCGCCCGCGACCACCGGGCACCGCATCCCGCTCGATGGCGCATGGGAATTCGAACTGAAACCCACGCTCGACAACCGCTGGGGCGATTACCGCCTGCCGGCGTCGAACACTCTCATCGGAGCCGAGGTGCGCCGCTTCCGGTATATGGACGAGTCGGCACCCACCGCCAACGCGTCAGCGCCCGCGTTCGACGATTCCGCCTGGCGCACGGTGACCAACTCTTACGGGCCGCGCTTCTGGAAACTGGGGCCGATTCCCGCGGACGCGGACACGAGCGTCATCGAACGCACGCTGGCGAAGTTGACCAGCGTCGACCCCCGGACGGATGTCGAATTCGCCGGGCGCCGGTATGCGTGGACGCCGTACGAGTTTTCCTGGCGCTGGAGCGTGGAGGGCGACGCGGGCCATCAGGGCTATCACGGGCTGAAGGGCGAGGTGTCGGAGGATTTCATCGCCCTCGGGACGCCTCGCTTCGAAAGTACAACGACCACCTACAAGGCCGAGCCTGGTGGTGCGCGCTACTACCTGTGGACCACGGCGTTGACGCCGCGCGAGATGGACGCGCGCGTGGTCACCGGCGGCAGCGTGCCCGCGGGGGCGTGGATCAACGGGGCACCGGCAGGCTCCAGCGTGCGGTTGCGAACCGGAGCGAACCCGGTGCTGCTGCGCTACGATGCCCCCGGACGCGCCCACTTCGTGCTGGAGGACACCGCCTCGCCCGTGGAGTGGAAGCAGACGTATCCGCTCGCGAGCCGCTGGTACAACAAACCCGGAGTGATCGAGTTCGATACGCGCCCGCGCGAAGCGCGCCCCGCGGGCTGGTACCGCTTC
>JAJFUV010000031.1 GCA_021372245.1 Terriglobales bacterium | reverse complement strand
ACCGCCGGTAGTCGTCCGCGCTGAAGAACACCTGTTGGCGGTTGTTACCGCGCTGCGTAACGCGATGGGCGACGCCGGGAACGACCACGCGGGGACGGCGGGGCATATGAAAGAAGTGCGTACAGTGCAAACCCTCTCTCCAGAAAATGCGTCTGTCCCCTTTACCCGTCGGCAGGTCCACGCGCGCCAACTCCCCGTATTCGTTTTTACTCACACCCGCTGACGGTCGTCCGTGTGATCCCCACTAACTTCGCCCCTGCCGGGAAACACCCCACAAGCCGACCGGTGCAAATATCAAACAGTTGGCTCTCAGCTTTGGTTCCGACCAGTAGGAACGATCCCCACGTCTGGAGTACTTCGATACCAGTCTGGTTTCCGAGGGCGAAGCCGAAACGCTCCGACGCGTCTTCGGACCTCATGGATGAGAGGTGCAGGACCTCGACTCGTTCTGTAACGCCGTTGTGCCCGACGCCAAAGAAAATGCATCGATTGCCGAGCCAACCCAGTGCGGTTGACCAATTGTAGTTGGCTGGCATTTGCGGGGGTGAGAGCACATTGAGCTTCTTCCCATCAGCTGACAAGACAGCGAACACAGTTTCAAAGCTGACAAGGATCTGGGTTCCATCCGGCGACCAGTGCGGTACATTCGTGAATGCTGGTCCCTGTCCCTGTACGTTCAACGTCGATTGCAGGAGCCTGACGCGTCCGCTTGTTGGATCCATCACTGCCAATGGCCCGAGGAAAGGGGACAGACGCATTTCTTTATCTTATCTTGATCCGCCAAGCAGGTCTTAAAGAATCTGTCCGAAAGATGCAGAATAACGCAGTTCCAGTCCGTTTTGCACAGGGTAACGTCCTGTAACATGCGGCGGCAACTGCGCCTTTGGCGAATATCTTGCAGTTTCCTGTCCCACGCCTTTGCGCCACGCCGCTCGTTTCCCGACTGGATGATCCTCGCCCGCATCCCCGCCAAGGTCTCATACTCGACGGCGTCCCAAAGGCGCCTTTGTCCAATTCGCGTTTCAGCCTCGGAAAATCGCGTTCACTTCGAATGCAAACTTCTTATTTCTTGGATTATCAACGAAATACGCCGCCTACCTCCCGTGGTTTCATCACCTCGCCTGCTACAATCCCCACCGAGCGCGAATCATGCCCCTTATCCGACTCACTCACAAACAACTCGAAGCCGCCCGGCGCAACGGCGCACGGTCTCGCGGCCCTGAAACGCCCGAGGGCAAGGCCCGTTCCGCCATGAACGGCTTCAAGCACGGCCGCTACGCCAAGCTCGCTTGCGTCCTCCGCGGCGAAAACAAGGACGCTTTCCACGACCTCCTCCAATCCCTCATTCGCCGCTTCCAGCCCGTCGACGAAGCCGAACTCAACCTCGTCCGCAGCCTCGCTTCCATCGATTGGCGCCTCACCCACGTCGTGGCCGCCCGCGAAAGTCAGCTCACCTTTCAGCGCCAGGCGGTCCTCAACCAGCTCCGTCAGCTTCGCCGGGACTGGCCCCTCCCCGCGCCTCCCGCGCAATCCGTTGAATCTGAACCGGTTGACCCCGAAATCCCCACCGCGACCGAACCCGAACCGAACCCGCAATCTGTTGATTCTATGGAATTGCCTCCGCCCGCCGAACCCGGCGAAAGTCCCGAAACTGCTCTCCCGGCGGCCGCTTGAGCCGTGACAAAACACCATCCTGATCGTGACGGGGCGCCTCCGCGCGAGATGTGGCCGGAGTGCGATTTGCTATAATGCCCCATCGTTTCCTTAATGTCTCAAGTCTTGCTGTGAGGTGGAATGCCACGAGTCCGAGTTATATCTTTCGACCTGTGGGATACAGTCTTCGTGGATGACTCCGACGAACCGAAGCGCCGTGCGCAAGGTCTCGCTCCCAAGCCGGTGGCGCGCCGGGAGTTGGTGCATAGGTACTTATCCCGCCACGCCCCCATCGAGCGGGCGCTGGTCGATTGCGCTTACGACACCGCCGACGCCGCTTTCCGCGAGGTCTGGCACAACCAGCATTTCACCTGGACGGTGGCGGTTCGCCTCGGCGTGCTGTTGAAAGGTCTGAAGCGCGAGCTGCCCGCCCCGGAGTTCGCCGAATTAGTCCGGCTGCACGAGGACATGGAGTTGGTGGTCCGGCCGGACCTGGTCCCGGGTGTAGCGGACGCGGTGCGAACGCTCGCCGCCAAATACAAGCTGGTGGTTATCTCCGACGCGATCTTCTCGCCCGGCCGCGCGCTGCGCGAGTTGCTCGCAGGTTACGGGCTACTGGATGCATTCTCGGCGTTCGTCTTCAGCGACGAAGCCGGGTGCTCCAAGCCCGACCCGGCCGCTTTTGAGAAAGCCGCCGAACTGGCCGGCTGCCGGGTAGATGAGATCGTGCACGCCGGCGACCGGGAGCACAACGACGTCGCCGGGCCGAAGCGCGTGGGCGCCCGCTCCGTGCTGGTGACCGCGGCGATCGATCGAGGCAGCGCGAACACGGCCGCGGACGCCGTTTGCCGGGATTACCGCGAACTGCCTGCGATCATCGAATCACTAGACACGAATTAGAACAGCGATCATGCCAACCAAACTTAAATTCCTCATCGTGGATGGTTACGCGAAAGCAAGCCGCGACGAGTTCGACGTGGCCGGGATGAAGCACGCCTGGCGGCTCTACGCGGAGATGCTCAAGCGCCACCTTCCCGAAGCCGAGTACGAAGTCTGGTTCCCGAGCGACATCGCCACACCGCCGGATGACCTGGGCCCGGAACATTACGCGGGCGTCCTCTGGACGGGCTGCAACCTGACCATCTACCACGACGAGGACCGTGTTCAGCGCCAGATCGAGTACGCCAAGAAGAGTTACGAAGCCGGCACGCCCGCGTTTGGCACCTGCTGGGGTCTGCAAATGGCAGCCGCGGCGGCCGGCGGCACGGTGGAAGCCAATCCGCGCGGCCGGGAAATGGGTATCGCACGCAAAATCCATTTGACCGAAGCGGGCCAGAACCATCCGTTCCTGGCGGGCAAGCCGCTCGTCTACACCGGTTTCATCAGCCACGTGGACCAGGTGACGAAGCTTCCGCCGGGCGGCACGCTGCTCGCTTCGAACGAGTTCACGCACGTGCAGGCGATCGCGGTCACCCAGGGCAAGGGCACGTTCTGGGCGACGCAGTATCACCCGGAGTACGACCTGCACGAGGTGGCGCGCCTGTTCATCGCCCGCGAGCCGAAACTATTGCGCGAAGGTTTCTTCGAAAGTCACGAAGCGCTCGTCGAACACGTGAACAAATTCGAAACGCTTTCCGAAGCGCCGAAACGCAAGGACCTGCGCTGGCAGTTGGACATCGACGACGACGTGCTCGATGAGGACCTGCGCCAGGCCGAATTCCATAACTGGATCCAGAAACTCGTGCTGCCGCACGCAGCCAAAGGTTGATCCGTCATGTTCGAGAACATCACGACGTTCAATTTCCCCACCAGGATCGTGTTCGGCTGCGGCGCCGTGCGCCAGTTGCCGGCCTGCCTGGCGGAAACCGGAATCCACAAGCCCATGATCCTCACCGATCCCGGCTTGAGCGCAACGCCGGTGCTCTCCGCGGTGACCGGCGTGCTAACGGATGCGGGCATTCCGCACGAAGTGTTTTCCGAAGTGCATGGCAACCCCATCGAAGACGACGTCGTGCAGTCCGTGGCGCGCTATCGCGCGGCGGGCTGCGACGGGGCCATCGGTCTAGGTGGCGGCAGCGCGCTCGACGTCTCGAAAGCCGTGGTCGCCATGGCGCGCCACGAAGGGGACATCGCCGATCTGGACGCCTTTAACGGCGGCGTCGCGCGCATCGCGCCGAGGCTGGACCCCATCATTGCCATCCCGACGACGGCGGGCACCGGCAGCGAGGTCGGCCGCTCGGCCGTCATCACTGTCCGCAAGCTGGGCAAGAAGATCTTCATTTTCCACCCGCAGCTTCTGCCCGCGCGCGCCATTCTCGATCCCGAGCTGACCGTGGGTCTGCCGCCCGCGCTCACCGCAGCCACCGGCATGGATGCCTTCACGCATTGCCTGGAGTCGTACACCTGCCCGGTGTTCCATCCCATTTGCGACGCCATCGCCATTTACGGCATGGAACTGGTGATCCGCTACCTGGAGCGCGCCACGCGCGACGGTGCGGACATCGAAGCGCGCGGCAACATGCAGGTGGCCGCTACCATGGGCGCTATCGCATTCCAGAAGGACCTGGGCGCGGCGCACTCGCTGGCGCATCCACTGTCGACCGAGTTCGGCCTGAACCACGGTCTGGCCAACGCCCTGGTGCTGCCCTCCGTCATGCGTTTCAACATCGAGCCCGCGGCCAGTCATTACGCGCGCTTGGCCGGATTGTTCAGCGTCGAAACCAGGAGGATGAGCGAAGCCGAAGCGGCAGCGCGGGCAGTCGAGGAAGTCGAGGCGCTCATCGACCGCCTGGGTATCCAGCGCGGCTTGCGCAACCACAAGGTCACGCGCGAAGGTTTGACCACATTGGCGCGGAAGGCCTTCGACGATCCGTGCCACAAAACCAACATCCGCGCTTGCACGGAAGACGATCTGCTTAAGATGTACGAAGCAAGCTGGTAAAAACGCGCTGTAAACAGGAGCGGAGTTCATGAGCGAAACTTCCCAGTGGAACGTGATCAATCCGGCTGACGAGAGCATCTTCCTCACTGTCGAGCCGACCAGCGAACTGGAAATCGAAGCCATCCTTGCGCGCATGCGCGCGGCACAGCAGGACTGGTGCAGCGTGCCGGTCGACGTGCGCGTGAAGGTGTGCGGCGAGTTCATAGGCGCCTTCCGCGCCATGAAGGACAAGGTCGCGCTCGACATCACGCGCCAGATGGGCAAGCCGCTTATCCAGGCGATGCGCGAAGTAGACACCATGCTCGATCGCGCCGAGACCATGCTGCGGTTGGCACCCGCCGCGCTCACTGACGACATCCTGCCGCCCAAGGAAGGCTTTCGCCGCTACATACGCCGTGAGCCGCTCGGCATCGTGCTGAACATTCCCGCCTGGAACTATCCGCTGCTGATCGCGGTGAACGTGATTATCCCGGCGCTGGCGGCCGGCAACGCCGTGCTCATCAAGCACGCGCGCTTGACGCCGCTGTGCGGCGACGCCTTCGTCGAGGCTTTCCGCAACACCAGCCTGCCGCCCGACCTGGTGGCGTCCATCCACGTCAACCACGGTACGATCCGCAAACTCATTGACCGGCGCGCGGTGGATTTCATTTCGTTCACCGGCTCGGTGGAGGGCGGCCGTCATGTGTACGAAGCGGCTTCGACAAAGCTCATCGACATGGGCCTCGAGTTGGGCGGCAAGGACCCGGCATTCGTTTGCGAGGACGCTAACTTCCAGTACGCCATGGAAAACACCGTGGACGGCGCTTTCTACAATGCCGGGCAGAGCTGCTGCGCGGTGGAGCGCGTTTACGTGATGCGTTCCATCTACCGGCGTTTCGTGGACGCTTACGTGGCCGAGGTCGAGAAGTACAAGGTGGGCAACCCAGAGCAGGAAGGCGTGGGTATCGGTCCGCTGGCGCAGGCGAAAGCCGTCGAGTTCATGGAGTATCAGGTGAAGGACGCGGTAAGCCGGGGCGCCAAGGTGCTCACCGGCGGCAAGCGCCTGCCCGGTCCTGGCTACTACTTCCAGCCCACGGTGCTGGTGAATGTGGACCACACCATGAGCGTGATGATGGAGGAGACCTTCGGCCCGCTGATCGGCATCATGCCGGTAGACACCGAAGACGAAGCCGTGCGGCTGATGAACGACAGCCCGTACGGGTTGACCGCGTCGATCTGGACCGAGGACATCGAGCGCGGCGAAGCGCTCGCCGAGCGGACCAACGCGGGCACGGTGTATGTGAACCGCTGCGACTACCTGGACCCCGAGCTGGCCTGGGTAGGCATCAAGGACAGTGGTCACGGCTGCACGCTCTCACACCTCGGCTACCAGTATTTGACCCGGCCCAAGAGCTTCCACCTGCGAGTGAGAACCACCTAGGACCGGCAGGTTGAAGCCCCTGTTTCGCGGCACACACGCGACGGACCCGTGTATCCTGAGAGTCTGCCTCGGGCAGTTTGAATCGATCGGGTGGACTTGATGGATAGTTGGGCTCTACTGGCGCGTGTCGTGATCCTGCTGGCTGTCGCGGCGGGGCTGGGCGTGGTGCTGCGACGCCTCGGACAGAACGCCATAGTCGGTTACTTGCTGGCAGGCGTCGCTCTGGGGCCCACCGGCGCCGGACTGATCGGGAGCGGTCAGCAACTGCACGCTGTAAGTGAACTGGGCGTAGCTCTCCTTCTGTTCACCATCGGACTCGAGTTCTCTTTCGCACGCCTCCGGCAGATCGGCCGGATCGCCACCTGGGGCGGGCTGGCGCAGGTCACGCTGACGCTGGCAGCGGTGACGGCGATCCTGCGTGCCACGGGAATGGGATTCAACGAGTCCTTCGTCCTGGCGTCAGCGATTGCGATGAGCAGCACGGCGGTGGTGCTGCGGGTCTTCACGGACAATGCCGAACTGGACAGCCGGCATGGCCGCGCCGCGGTGGGCATGCTGCTGATGCAAGACATCAGCGTGGTTCCGCTGCTGCTGGCGACCGACGCGATGGCGGAGAACCTGAGCGGCCCCGAGGCTGTCTCGCATTTTGCCTTGAAGGCCCTGGGGATGGCAGCCGCCGGCGTAGTGCTGTGGCTTTTGATGAGGTATCTGGCGCCGGTCCTGTTCGCACGCGCCATGCTTTCCAAGAACCGGGAACTGCCCGTGGTGGTAGCGGCGTGCGCGAGTCTGGGGGCGGCGGCGGGCGCTCATGCGGTCGGCATTTCCCCGGCAATCGGCGCGTTCGCGGCCGGGATGGTGTTGTCCGAGTCGCCGTTCGCTACCCAGATGAAAGCGGACGTGACGCCGCTTTCGGCCGTCTTCATCGCCACATTCTTTGCTTCGGTCGGAACGATCGTCAACGTGCCCATTGGCAGGCAGGTTGTTTACGTATTGCTGGCAGCGGCCGCGGTCATGATCTTGAAGACCATCGTCGCAGCGGGCGTGGCGTGGGCATTTCAACGATCTGCGCGCGTCGCGCTGGCGACCGGGATCGCGCTATCTCAGGTTGGGGAGTTCACTTTCGTGCTGGCGGACAACGCCAGCCGCAAAGGCATGATCGGAGCGGCGGACCTGGAGTTCCTGGTGGCCCTGTCTCTGGTTACGCTGGTTGCCACGCCTTACGTGATGGGCGCGGCGCCGCGTTTAGCTGACGCCATATCGAGGCGCCGTACGCCGCCTGTTCCCCAACCCGTGGAACAGGCGGGGAAAGGAGGCGTGCGGGACACGGTCATCGTGATCGGCTATGGACCCGCCGGCCAGGAAGTGGTGGATGCGCTGCAGCGGGCCGGCATTCCTGTCCTGGTCGTCGAGTTCAATCCGAACACCGCCGCCGCTTTCGCCTCAACGCTCCCCATGCAGGTGGGAGATGCCACCCAACTCGAGATCCTGGAACACGCCGGAGCCGCCCAGGCCCGCGCCGTGATTGTGACGATCCCGGACCCGTCGGCTTCCCGAGCCATCATCGAACAAGTCAGGCGGCTCGCTCCAGACGTCCCCGTCATTGCGAGGGGACGCTACCACCAGTACGCGCCGATGCTCGAAACCGCAGGCGCCGTCTCGGTCATCGACGAGGAACAGATTGTGGGAACGGAGATGGCGCAACAGGTACTGCGGCATCTCGCCTCCGACGACTTCGAAGCCTGAGGCTTACTGTTTCGCAGACACCTTCTCCAGCCGCCAGACGTCGCTTTCCATGTTATTGCCGGCCACCATCCAAAGATGCCCGGCGTGCACGAAGACGCTCGCGGCATGGCGCGGCTTCCAGGGGGTCGCTGGCAGTTCTTCCCAGTGGATCCCGTCGGCCGAGTGCCACACGTCGCTGCGATTGCCGCCCCGCGCGTTGTAACCTTCGAGCACCCACAGGCGGCCGTCCCACACGGCGACGTCGTGGTACTGGCGCGGCGTCCAAGGCGCGCGCGGCATGTGGCACTTCCAGTGAATGCCATCCGCGGAACTCCACACGTCGTTGTAGAAATGGCGGCTCGGCGTCGCAGGCGTATCGTAGGTGCCGCCGCCCAGGATCCAGATGCGCCCGTTGTGCACCGCCGCCCCGCCGACCATGCCGCGGGCGCTCCAGTACGGTTCCTGGGGCTTCACCTGCCGCCAGTGAACGCCGTCCGTGGTAGTCCAAATATCGCGATAGAACCGCTCCTGGGATTGCGCGAACGCCGGCATGGTCTGGCCGCCGATGACCCAGATGCGGTCCCGGAAAACCACTGTGTAGTGCAGCGCGCGCGGCGCCCAAGGGACGTTCGCGCTCACGCGCCGCCAGTTCCTGCCATCGACCGAGTTCCACACGTCGTTCTGATGATGCCGCTGGTTGGCGTCGCCGCCCACGATCCAGAGCTTGCCCTTGAAGACGGCATAGCCGGCGGTGTGGCGCCCTTCCCAATCGCTTGCCGGGTCGAACTGGGCATCGAGAAACGTGTTCGGCTTTTCGAGTTTCCAGTCTAACCCGTCCCGGGAACTCCAAACCTCGTTGTTGCAGACCATCGGGAAGTGGACCTTGTCGCGCGGGTTCCAGCCGCCCAGCAACCACATGCGCCCGCAGAGGCTCAGTGCCCCGGCGCCGTCGCGGGGCGCGAAAGGTGCGGCCCCGGTGACCTTCACCCAATGGTAGTCAGCAGCTCCCGTGGCGGTGGCCAGAAGCAGAAACGGCAGAATCCGGATGGCTCGGCAGAACATAGCTTGGGGTCGATCTTACATCTTAATCGCGGGTGTATGCTGGGGGTGTGCAGGCGTTGGCCTGATGATCCTGATGGAAAGAGAGGCGTGAAGGAAATGAAGCATTTGAGGATTCTTCTACCGGTGGTTCTTGCTCTTGCGGTGCTCTGTTCTTGCACGAAGAAGAGCGCTCAGGCGCCCTCC
>JAJFUV010000029.1 GCA_021372245.1 Terriglobales bacterium | reverse complement strand
TAAGCAACGGGTAGATCACATTCTTCCAGGCGGGCGACAACTGGAACACGCCATTCTGATCCTGATGCCCATAGGCGTGGCCTGACTCGAAACTGAAGACCGTGGCTCCACCTGCGATGGCGCACATCACATTCTGCCCATAGAAGATTTCCGGGCAAGACAGGGCACTCGCAAACTCCCAACCTCCCGTCACCTCGACGCCGGCGCCGTGCTTTCTCGCGTAGCCCCTCCGGCCCTTGCTCGGCAGAAAGCGCTCGCCGTAACCCTGCTCGAACCACCACCAGTCCTCGGCGTTGAATCCCCAGTTGGCCACGATGCCGGACGTCCACATCCCCAGCACCAGGGAGCGGGTCTGGTAATACTTCCCCCAACCGTTATTCTTCTCCGACAGGATGACCGACTCGCCGTTCCTTGAAAGCGCATCGAAAAGCTCGCGGTCGCGGCCGGCCTCCGTGAAGATGTGATCGCGCTGGTAGGGGAACCCCATGTCCTGCCAGTTGAGCAGCGCACGGTGTTCGCCGCACACGTTGATCAAATCGATGATGTTGCGCCGCTCGGGAGCCGTGAAACCGGGGCCGCAGCTCAACTCGGCCGCGCGGCATCCAATCAGGTTCGGGAACTCCTTCAAGGCTTCGATGATCGTGTCGATCCGCGTGGGGATGACGTCGGCCTCGTCACCCTGCACGGAGATGAAGACCGGGATGCCGGCCGCACGCAGCTTCTTCAATTCGCGGAACAGCGATAGCCTGGAACCATCTGCGCTGTTCCCGGACCCCGCCGTGATCATCATGGCACAGTACGGCCGGAACGCCTCCGGCAGCAGGTTCCACATCGAAGTGCCGCCTTCCAGCACGAAGAGAGGGTTCGCGGCCGAAATGGCACGCCGGAGCGGCTTCACCTTTCCGGCGGTCAGCCCCGCTGCCACGGCCGAACCCAGGAAGCAGCGCCGGCTCAAACCAAGGTCACTTGACGGCATTGGCACCTCCCGTCGCTCACTCGAACAAGGAGTTGATTACTGCCAGAGTGCGGTCCACCAGTATCTGGCCGCCTTCGGGCCCGACTTGGTTGCTCGCCACCTCCGCCCCGTAGCCTCCCGCGGCCACGGCTTTCGCCGTCGGCAAATAGCCCGAGGTTCCGCAAGCCAGTTGTACCAGGAATGTCTGTTCGGCACGGCTGCGCGCCTTCATGCGGATGCCATAGTCGAGAAAAAGCTCGAAGGGATTGGTGGCTAGGGCGACGTCGCCCAACCGGATTACGTGCAGTTCAATGGGGTACTCGGGCGCACTGTCCTGGGTGCGGTAGCGCTCCATCACCTTGCGTGCGCGGTTCATCAAAGCGAAACGGCTGCCTTGAGTCGCCGGGGCCTTCTCCAGCCGTGCGTACTCGGCTTTGGCCGATTCCATCTCCGTTGCCGTCACTTTACGCACCGGCAGCCGTAATTCCTCTGTGCGATGCACGAACGGCGCCTCGGTGCGGACATCCGCCGCGGCGGCCGGATAGACTTCTTCCACGGCGAGCGAAATGCGCCGCGCGATCTGCGCCGTCTCGGAGAGATTCAACCGCTGCCGCATCCTGGATTCGGCTGCCTTGCGGAGTTGCACGTGCGGCGATTGGTCGCCGGCGGCGCTCGCCATGGGAAACACGAACAAGTCGCTGCCATAGCGAGCACGCAATTGCTTTCTGGTGTCATCCCAGAAGTCCGCCGAGACGTAGTATTGCCCCTCCACTACCTGTGACGGGCAGGCCAGGTTCACCCCGATGCCGGTCAGCTTGCGTTCCGGCGTCCAGAAAAACAGGAGTTCCAGGGCGTGATCCTCGTACCCCTCGAAACCAAGGAACTCGGGCCGGTCGAGCTTGGCGTACATGGTGGCCTTCCCATCGCTCATAACCGAGCGGCGATTGTAACCGACCACCGCGTGCCCCAACGCCCAACTGATCCCGGCCGGACGTCGCGCTTTCCATGCCTCAGCCACCGCTCCACCCACCCTGTCCGTCAAGAGCTCGACGAACTCGGAAGGCTTCAGGACGCCGTCGGGAATCTGGTAGTTGCCTTCGCGCATTTCGGGCGCGGTGTGCGTATGGGTGGCGTTCACAATCAGCTTGCCGGAATCGAACTCCGGCAGCGTGGTCTTGAGCCGCGCGCGCAGGGACTCCATCAGGTGCGTGTCCACCGCCACCACGTCAAGCGAAACCATCACGGCCTGCTCGGAACCGCTCGTGATTGCCAGCGCCGTGGCGGTAACCGGATCGTGAACGGATTTCGATACTCGCGTGTGGAACTGCCCGGCCAGCGGCACGGGCTTGTCCGGCGTGATATTCACCTGCGCCCAACCCACCATCAGTTCCGCGGCGCAGACTGGCAAGCAGGCCGCCGCCATCATTACGGCAAATCGCTTCATCGTTGGGGCTCCCGGCTCAAGTTGAGGCTTCGAAATTGAGCGTCCAGCCAGTATACATCGCGCCGCGCGGCTCGATTCAGACTTCTCGACCATGGAGTCAAGTGCGGTATCCTGTCTCCTTCCGGCGGGATTTGGCCGGAGTGACAATCCTTAGGAGGCTCGAGCATGACACAGAACCGATTCCCGAGGCGGTATTTCTTTTACGGAACGCTGCTGACGGGAGCCATCCCACGCGGCGGCTTCGGGAGCACGCCGTCGTTGAAGGCGGCGGGATACAAGTCGCCCAACGAGAAATTGAACCTGGCCGCGATCGGCGCGGGCGGACAGCCCGCGGCGGACTTGCGCATCGCGCAGGCAGGCGTGGAGAACGTCGTCGCGCTGGCGGACGTGGACTGGGCGCGCGGAGCCGAGAACTTCAAGCGCTTTCCCAACGCCACCCGGTACAAGGACTACCGGAGGATGCTCGACAAGCAGGCGAAGGAGATCGATGCCGTCATCGTGGGTCCGCCGGACCACATGCACGCCACGGCGGCCCTGCACTGCATGCAGGCGGGAAAGCACGTGTACTTGGAGAAGCCGCTCACCCGGACCGCGTGGGAGGCCCGGCTTTTGACGCAGGCGGCAGCCCGTTACAACGTGGCCACGCAGATGGGCAACCAGGGATACTCGCATGATGCGACGCGCGTCGCCGCCGAGATCATCTGGTCCGGCGAAATCGGCGACGTGCGCGAAGTCCACGCATGGAGCGGGCGCCCCGGTTGGCCGCAGGGCATGCTGAAACTGCCTGCACCGACGCCAGTGCCCGACACACTCGATTGGGACCTGTGGCTGGGCGGCGCGGCGGCGCGCCCGTTTTCAGCCGGTGATGATGATTACCGGGCGTTCGTCGCCAAGCGCTCCGGCCGGCCGGTGTCGCCCTCGGATTTCGGTTTCTACTTGCCGTTCAATTGGCGAGGCTTCTACGATTTTGGTAGCAGCCTGATCGGCGATTGGGGCATTCACATCCTGGGTCCGGCCAACTGGGCGCTGCAACTTCACCCGAAGTATCTGATCAGCGTCGAGTGCATCAAGAAGGACCCGCTGCCGCCATTCACCTTCCCCGACGAGCTGGCCATCCGTTACGATTTCGGCCCCCGGCCGGGAATGCCGTCTGTGAGCATCTTCTGGTATCACCACGCCAGCGGCGACGCTTATATGCCGCCAGGAATGACCGTGGAAGAGGCCGCCAAGATCCCCGGCGAAGGCCCGCAAGTGGGACCATCGCGTGGCCAGGGCGGGTTCGTCCCTGGTTCGGGTGGCGCGGCCGCGCCGAAACCGGTCAGGCTCGGCTACAACGAGATCTTCGTCGGTTCGAAAGGATACCTGGGGACAAGCGGGCGCGGCGAAGGCGTCGGCCTGCTGCCCGGCAAGCGTTGGGCCGAGTACAAACTGCCCGCACCCTACCTCACTCGGTCGCCCGGCGCGAGCACCGGTTCGAACCACGATGCGCACCTTCGCGATTTCGTCCGCGCATGTAAGGGCGGCGCTCCGGCCTGCTCGAATTTCAGTATCGCCGGTCCGTTTACGGAGTGGCTAGTGCTCGGCGCGGCGGCCGTTCATGCGGACGGCAAGTTGATGTGGGACAACGCCAAGGGCGAGTTCACGAACAAAAAGGAAGTCAACAAGTGGGTGAAGCCCACCTTCCGCAAGGGCTGGGAGATCAAGCTCTAGCCGGGCGGAAGAAAGGACAGCAGATGAGTAACAATCGACGTGGTTTCCTGATGCAGATATCGGCAGGCGCCACCGCACTATTGGCGCAGATCGAGCCGAAATGGAAGGACCAGATCGGCCTCCAGCTTTACACGGTGAGAAAGCTGCTCACCCCGGCGGGCTACGATCCTACTCTGGCCAAGCTGGCGGAAATGGGCTACAAGGTGGTCGAGCCGGCCGATCCGTACAATAACATGCAGCCCGCCGAATACAAGCGGATGCTCGACAAGTACGGCCTGAAGATGTACAGCACGCATGCGGGCGTCACCGATGGGCCGGACGTCGAAAAGCAGCTTGAGGGTCAGGCACTCATGGGGATCAAGTACACGACGGTGCGTCCTCCCAAACCGCCCTCGTCAGGCGGTCCCGCCCGGCCCCGTCCCAAGAACACCATCGAATCCGTCAGGCGCTCGGCGGAACAGATGAACAAGTACGGCCCCATCCTCAAGAAGTTCGGGATGAAGCAGTTGATCCACAATCATGCGGGCGAATTCGATCCGCTGGAGGACGGCAAGACCACCCAGTACGACGTTCTGCTCAAGTACGC
>JAJFUV010000365.1 GCA_021372245.1 Terriglobales bacterium | reverse complement strand
ACCAGCATCCAGGGCGTCGGCGAGTCCTGCGCATAGCGCCCCGCCGCGGTCTTGCCTGCTTCCGCGGGCGCCCAGGATTGATCGTCGAAGTCCGGCTTCTCCCAGCCCCACGGATAGAGAGCCGCGTCGATGCGCTCGCTGGGAGGCACGGCGTAATAACCGGTAGATTGATCGGCCGCGAGCGGGTTCGCCGCGTAAGCCATGTTCCGGACGCAGCGCCACTGGGCATCCGTATTCACCACCTGCTCGAGTTGACCCGCGCCCTGCAACAGAAAGCCCGTCTGGCTGGAGATCTGCGCCACGGCCGCGTACGGTCCGTCGTTCCAGACAATTGCCGCCAACACGTTCCGGCCCGCCGCCAGATGCGGCGCGAGGTCCACCGTCTCGAACCGCCAGTGCTTGAGATCGCCGCGGGCCGGTCCCCAAGCCACGCGGACGCCGTTCACGTAAAGCTGATACCGGTTGTCGCCGCTTACGTGGACGACGAAGGAGGCCGGCTTGGTGTCGAGCGTAAACACGCGCCGGAAATGGTACACGCCGTATTCGGAAGCGGGCGCGCCCGGCACGCGTATCCAGTGCGCTTTCCAGGTCGAGCGGATCAGGTCAGGACCGGCAGCGGCGCTCATGGCCGACGCCAGGACGAGCGATAAACAGAATTGTCTCCACAACATGACGAGCGCGACTCCCCACGCGAATTTCAGGCGGACTTGCGCGCCACCGCCACCAGGGTCAGCCCTGGCCAGGGCAGCAGTGGGTCAACCAGCCGCCAGAACCACACGGTCTTATCGAAGATCTTAAGCGTGACTTTGTTGATCTTCGTGCGATGCAACAAACGGCTGTACAGCGCCCATCCGGGCACTCCGGCGCGGTTCAGTTGGTAGAATTTCTCGACTTTGAAACCGGCGTTTTCGAGCAACTCCCGCAGTTCGCGGCGCGAAAACCGCCGGCGGTGCCCGAGCGTGCGGTCGACGCTGCCGAACAACCAGCGGCCCTCCGGCACCAAGGCAAGCAGCGTGCCGCCGGGCTGCAGGACCCCATGCAGCGAGCGGAGCGTCGAAGCAGGATCGTCCATATACTCGAGCACATTCACCGAAAGCGCCGTATCGAAGGCGCCTTGCATCTCGCTGTAATCGGCAGGCTCCGCCGGATCGAGCCGCCGTACTTCGACGTTCGGCGTCCGCAGGAAACGATTGCTCAGCGCGTGCAGGTAGAGCGGATCCTTCTCGGTGGCGACATAGCGGAGCCGCCGCCCCATCAGCCGCGCCGTGATGTGTCCTATGCCGGCGCCGATCTCGAGGATGCTATCTCCAACGTGCCGGCGCAGCAGTTTCGCCATCCAGTTCAGGTACTGCGGCGTGCCGGTGAGATTGTTCAGCAAACCTCGCCCGTAAGGCTCCGTGTACAGATCGTCCACGGCCCAGAAGTAGAGGATGACGGCCATCGCCTTGAGCCCGTCCTGCCAGCCGATCTTCTTGCCTTCCTCGAACGTGCGGCCGTGATAGCTGATAGGCACCTCGTAGACGCGGAACTTGCGCTTGGCGCACTTCATCACGATCTCGGGCTCGAAACCGAAACGGTTGCTGCGGATCGGCACGCTCTTGAGCAGGTCCGTGCGGAAGACCTTGTAACAAGTCTCCATGTCCGTCAGGTTCAGGTTGGAGAACATGTTGGAGCTCAGCGTCAGGAGCTTGTTGATCATCGAGTGCCAGAACGCCAGCACACGCCGTTGCTCGCCGGCGAGGTAACGCGAACCGAAAACAGCGTCGGCGCGGCCGTCGAGCATGGGGCGAAGCAGATGGGGGTACTCGCTGGGATCGTACTCGAGATCGGCATCCTGGACCAGCGCGAAATCACCGGTCGCATGCTGGATGGCCGTGCGCACCGCGGCTCCCTTGCCCTGGTTCACCTTGTGGCGGACTAGCCGGATAGCCGGTTCGGTCTTAGCCAGACGGTCGAGGATCGCCCAGGTTCCGTCAGTCGAGCAGTCGTCCACGATGACCAGCTCACGCTCCATATTCTCGGGTAGAGGCGCGGCAAGCACCTGCGCCAGGCTCCGTTCGACTACTACTCGCTCATTGTAGACGGGGATCAGGATTGAGAGCTTCACGGTTCTTCCTCAGTATAATGAACGCGGACAGACAACAAGGAGCTGTTTCATACCGATGACACGGAATACATTCCTGCAGGCCGCCGCCGGCGCTTCGCTGTCCATGTACGGCGCCGCCGCCCCGCGTTCTTACAAGAAGCTAAAGGACCTGATCGTCTACAAAGATCCCAACTTCTACAGCGCTTTCCCGTCGATCGTCCGCCGCCCCGGCGGCGAACTGATCGTGGCCTTCCGGCGCGCGCCGGACCGCCGCCGGGTGGGCGGGAAAGGTTACACACACACCGACCCGAACAGCAACCTGGTGCTGGTGCGCTCTCGCGACAACGGCGAAAACTGGACCAAAGATCCTGAGTTGATCCACGCGCACCCCGAGGGCGGCTCGCAGGACCCCTGCATGGTTCAGCTTCGCGATGGCACGCTGGTCTGCGCCAGTTACGCCTGGTACTGGATGCCGCCCAGCGCCCAGATGCCCGAGAACGGCCACGCTCCGTATAGATTCCTCGGCGGCTACATCGTACGATCCATCGACGGCGGCAAAAGCTGGCAAGGCCCATACGTTCCGCCGCCGGTACCTGGCCGGAACCTGAAGGACGCCTTCGGCCAGCCGCTGCCGGCCTACAATCGCGGCGCCATGTGCCAGGGGCGCGACGGACGGCTTTACTGGGTGGTGGCCTACGGATGGGAGAAGATGTACCCGTCGGATCTACACCTGCTGATCTCGTCCGATGGCGGGAAGACGTGGAAGTACTC
>JAJFUV010000360.1 GCA_021372245.1 Terriglobales bacterium | reverse complement strand
GGGGAGGGTTCGCCAATGCAACTATCCATGTCTCATGCGCGAGGATGGACCATTACTGTTTTGTGCGCGCTCCTGCTTGTAGTGGTCGCATCGCCTGCGTTCGCACAGGAGTCGCGAGGAAGCATCGTGGGAAGGGTTACGGACGCGTCGGGCGCGTTGGTTCCCGGTGCCACTGTAAGTGCCACCAACGAGAGCACCAATGTGGTTACGAATGCCAAGTCCAACGATCAAGGAAACTATCAGATTCTGTTCCTGCTCCCTGGCTGGTACAAAGTCTCAGCCGGCATGCCGGGGTTCAAGACGTGGATCAAGGAGAACGTCGAGGTGCGCGTCAATGACCGTATTGGCCTTGACATCAGCCTCGCAGTTGGAGAGGTGTCGGAGAACGTCGTGGTCTCGGCGGAGACCCCGTTGCTGCAAACGGCTACGGCGAATATCGGGCAGGTTGTCGACAACCGCCGGATTTCCGAGTTGCCACTCGCTCACGGCAACGCCAGTTCGCTCATGATGCTCACCCCTGGCGTGAACATGACCTACCCAGCGGGCATGAAGTGGCAGGACCCCCTGCGAACTGCTCAGGTCACGATGATGTCATTCCAGGGGGCACCCATGGGCACCACGGAATTCACCATGGATGGCGTGCCGAACGTACAAACCGTGAACGCCGACGTCGGGCAGGCCCTCTCCAACCATCCGCCCGCGGACGCCATACAGGAGTTCAAAGTGGAGACCTCCTTCGATGCCAGTTCCGGGCACACGTCGGGGGCGCTCGTCAATACCGTCATCAAAAGCGGCACCAACGACCTCCACGGCACGGGCTACTACTTCTTCCGGGATCCCGCGCTGAACGCCAATACTTTCTTTGGCAACCTCGCCAGCCAGGCCAAAGGTCAATTCACATACAAGAGGTGGGGCTTGAGCGGCGGAGGTCCGCTGGTTGTACCCAAGCTATACAACGGCAAGGACCGGACCTTCTGGATGTATGCCTACGAAGGACTCCACCAGGTGGACACCAATACCTTTACCGGGTCGGTTCCCACTCCGGCACAGAAGAGCGGAGACTTTTCTGCCCTCCTGGCTCTGAGCTCTCAATACCAGATCTACGATCCGATGACCGTTGCACCCGCGGCTGGCGGCCGCTATTCGCGGCAACCCCTCGCCGAAAACAAGATCCCGGCCAGCCGCATCAGCCCGATCGCCCAGGCAATATCCAAGTACTGGCCGGATCCGAATATTACCGGCGCCGCCAACGGCACCAACAACTTCAGTGCACAGAACCACCCTGAACCCATGACCTACTGGAACCACTTGGCCAGAGTGGATCACAAGTTGACTCAAAGCCACCATATGTTTGGCAGGTACGCTCAGAGGCTGGCGCGATTCGGCCCTTATCGCAACCGCTTCGAGAATGCCGCCTCGGGAAACTTCAGCGACATCACCTCGAAGAATATCGTGGTGGATGACGTGTGGCTGGCTGGTCCGGCCACAGTGGTGAACTTCCGGTACGGCGGTCAGCGCGCTACTAACTATGCCTATCAGCCGAGCATGGGTTTCGACCTGACGACGCTCGGTTTCCCTAAATCTCTAGTGGACATGTTGGGATTCCGGAGCCCGCAGGCTGTCGTGTTTCCGACCATAAGCGTGACGGGACTCCAGTCCCTCCAGCCGGAGGGTGCCAGCAACCGGGGAGAGGACGTCCACTCTTTCATCACTGGAGTCGACCGGACAGTCGGTAGACATAACCTGAAATTTGGCGCGGATTTACGGGTATATCGTGAGACCATCTGGAGCTTTGGATCCGCCACACCCAACATGACCTTCGACACAACCTATACGAACGGCCCGCTGGACAATTCGCCGTCGTCTCCAAGCGGCATGGGCCAGGCATATGCCGCTTTCCTTCTCGGCGTACCGTCAAGCGGATATGTAGATTGGAACGACAGTCAGGCCATTCAGTCGACCTACTACGGCTTCTACATCCAGGACAACTGGCGCGTTACGCCGAGGCTGACATTGAATTACGGCCTGCGCTACGAGTACCAGGGGCCAGTGACCGAGCGCTATAACCGGAGTGCCCGGGATTTTGATTTTGCCGCGCAGCAGGCAATCGCCTCCCAGGTGCTGGCCAATTACGCCGCAAAATCGATCCCGGAATTACCCGTGGGCCAATTTCAAGTGCGCGGCGGGTTGACCTTTGCCGGCGCCGGAGGACAGCCACGTGAACTCTACCATGGGAACAAGCTCAACTTTGCGCCGCGTTTCGGCTTCTCCTTCCAGGCCTCGAATGCGACTGTGATTCGCGGAGGCTACGGGATATACTTCCTCCCCATGGGCCAACCCGCCCGTATGAATCCTTACCAGACCGGGTACAACCTGCGAACCAACCTCATCCCCACGGTGGACAACGGGCAGACGTACATTGCTTCTCTGGCCAATCCGTTTCCAAACGGCATAACCCGGCCCCCGGGTAACTCACTCGGTGCGGCCACATACCTGGGCCAGAGCGTCAGCTACTTCAACGTGAACCCGAGCTCGCCATACAACCAGCGCTGGAGCTTCAATATTCAGAGGCAATTGCCGAACAGGTTCCTCTTGGAAGTCGGCTACACCGGTTCCCGCGCCGTGGCGCTGCCGGTGAGCAAAACCATGGATTCCACGCCCAGCCAGTATCTGAGCAGGCTGCCTTACCGCGATCAGGCTGTGATCGACCGGCTCTCGACGAATGTCGCCAACCCGTTCTACCCACTGGTGCCGGGAGGCAGCCTGGCTGGGAGCAACATCACCGTGGCTCGTCTCCTTTATCCTTACCCTCAGTTCTCGGGCATGACGACCACTTTCTACCAGGGATACTCATGGTTTCACGCGTTGGAGGCGCGTATGGAACGGCGCTTCGCGCAAGGCTTCACCCTCTTGAGCAGCTATACGCATTCCAAGCTCATGGAGGCAGTGGCGCAATATCCCCGATCGACGAGTACAGGTAACTATTTGAACTGGGACGATCCGCTGCCTTACCGAAGCATTGGCACGAGCGATCGGCCGCACAACTTCAGCATCAGCGGTATCTACGAGTTGCCGTTCGGCTCTGGACGCCATTTCGGAGCCACCGCTCCCTCCGCCCTCAGGGCCATCATCGGCGGATGGCAGGTCAGCGCCCTGTGGCAGGTTTACAGCGGCCA
>JAJFUV010000350.1 GCA_021372245.1 Terriglobales bacterium | reverse complement strand
GCCAGGTAGATGTCGGGGAAGTCTTCGCGCAGCAGCGGCTCGCCGCCGGTGATCAGACACCAGAAAGCGCCTAGGTCGACGGCTTCGCCCGCGATGCGGTCGATTTCCGGAAGGGTAAGCTCACGGTCGCGGGCGGCGGTGTCAGAGGCGGGGAGGTTGATGTAGCAGTGGCGGCAGTCGTTCTGGCAGCGGGCGGTCAGTTCGATATCGAAGCTGAGCGGCGCTCCGTGCGAGAGGCTGTGGTCCCAGGCGGGGAAGTCTTGAATGCGGACGGTTTGGGAGAAGGGGTCAGACATTGAGGGGGTGAGAGAGGAACGTCAGGCGGCAGAGCAAGTCGGGATGGAGCGGTGCCCTCGGAAGTCGCTCAGCCCGCTCGCATACCGTCGATGAGGCGGAAAAGATCTATCGCCTTACGACTCGGGAATCGCATTGCATGCTTCACAACGATAACCATTGAAAATGAGACAACCTGAATTCTCATTGTTGTAGCCGGGCTTCGTCGTGGGGGTCTTGCACTTCTCCAGAACAGTCTCTTCTGGGCTGGACCTTGCCAGCACGGTCAGCCTAGGAATTTGCCATGTGCGCAACTTCATTTCTTTAAGCAGTCCTTCCTTCCGACTTTCCAGCAACGGTTTGCGCTTCTTGCCTGCGAATCCGCATCAAAGGAATCGTTGTAGGTCTTTCGCCCGAACACCGTCAATCCCACCAAATCAACACTTCCGTCGCCAAGCCAGGACGGCGAAGCCGGCAAGCCCTACCAAACTGAGGGTGGAGGGCTCCGGAACGCCAGAATCAACCTGGAACCAGCCTGCGCCAGACCAACCGCTGACGGTCATGATCTGGATCGAGTGCTCTCCCGCGCCAAGCAGGAAACTCCCACTGCTGAATCGACTATCAGCCAAGCAGTGCTCCGGACCATTTCCGCCCATGCAAGTAAAATCGTCTGTCGTCAACGGTGAGGTCAAACCTAGAGAAGCTGCCCCGTCAAAAACCTCGAACCGGTCAACAGACTCCCAGCCATCCACTACAACGAGATAAGCAGGCGCTGCCAGTGTGATGGTCCATGGACTAGTGCCGGGGTCAAGCACCGGGGCATCCGCTGAGGGGGCAGCGAAGCCGAAAGTGGTTGCTGGAAGTGTGACGGGATCCCATGCGAAGCCATACCACTGATCAGAGTTGATGGGGCCCGCGAAGGCACTGAGGGCGCACAGTAGGAAGACTACGAAGGTTCTCTTCAAGGTGTATCCTCCGATGGCGGCAGTCTCTAGACGCTACGCTGCCTTCGGTGAATATAGCACAATTCGGAGTCCCATGCTCAGGTATTCACACTATAAACAGCGATTTACAAATGTTTACGAATGTAAACATAAACCGCATTAGCAAGACAATTGCCTGTATTCGTTCAGCCTTCCGGGATCCGGATCTCCAGCGGGAGTTTTGGCGTAGTATAGCGGAAACGGCTTGATATCCGGCAGCCGCTCCCTCCGGCCGCGCTAGCCTTGCGGGGACTCCTTCACTTGCCGGGACTTCCAGTCCCGGACGGTCCATCCTTGCTCATCGGACCCGATCAGGCCCAGATCCCGGGCCTGGGCATGGGCCACCTTGCAGAGGTGCTCCACAGGGGTGTCCAGCGTTCCGGTTTCGGTCCACGATTTGGCGGGACACTGTTCGCACAGGCTTTTCAGGAAGCAGCGGACGCAGCGCGTGAGGTAGTCGGGATTTGCGGCTTTCACCGCCAGCACGCGCGGGAAGAAATCCGCGAGGGCTTCCCGGAGCGAGCCGGCGCGGAGGTCGTAGCTGAATTCCGGAGCGCGCAGGCCCATGCAGGGCTGAAAACGTCCGTAAGCGTCCACGCAGCCGCCGGCGCCCGCGCCGCAACCGAACAACTTGTCGCCCGGCGGCCCGAGGAACTTGCGGCAGAACTGGTCCATTTCCTTGAGGCGCCGCGGGCCGCGGCGCTCCTCGATGGCGATTCCTTCTTCCGGGGACAGACGGAGGGCGCGGATCGCATCGTTCTTGGCCGGGTTGTCGCGGCGGTTGCGCAAGTCGAAGAACATGGAATAGCCGGGCGGCTCCTGCATCCAGGGGATGGTGGCGGCCCAGCCTTCAAACTCCTCCATCTCGTGCCGGTTGGGAGGGAGCAACGCCTGCTTGACGATGAAGGGGACGTTGCGGTCGAGCAGCAGCTCGACGCCCAGGCGGAACTGCGCGTACGAACCCGGGACCCGCGACACCGCTTCGTAGGATTCGGCGCGCATGCCGTACACGGTTATTTCGATGAGCACGCGCGGCGGAATGCGGGCCAGCAGATCCGCCAGGCGCGGCGTAATCAGCCGGGCGTTGGTGAACAGCAGCACCTTGATACCCAAGCGGCGGGCGAAGAGGTAGATCTCCTCGAAATCCTCCCGCAGGAGCGGCTCTCCGCCCGTGTAACGAACCTCCAGGCAGCCGAGCGCGGCGGCTTCGGTCAAGATGCGCTTCCATTCCGCGGTGGGCAGCTCGCGCGCCATGGCCTGCCGGTCGCCGGCCGGGAGGTTGATGCAGCAGTGGATGCAATCGTTGTTGCACCGCTCGGTCAGCTCGATGTCCAGGCGGCCCAGCCGCGGCCCTTTCGATGTCCCGATTTTGAACTCGTGGGGCGGCACCCGCTGGACGTACTTACTCATAGGGTGGGCACCAGGCGCTCAATCTCCGGCATGATAGCGCCGCTCTTGTCGAACTCCATTACGTAGCAGGGGACTTCGCGCGCCAGGGAGTCCAGCAGCGCAAGGGTTTTCTCCCACCAATCGCGGGTGGCCAGGGGCCGGATCACGCAGCCCAGCAGGGTGTCGAGCATTTCCCGCCTATCGGTCACCGCGGTCAGGCGGTTTTCGGTGGACTTGCGGAGGAAGAAGAGGCCGCGCAAGGGCGCGGAAGCCGCCGAGACCACGGGGAGCTGGCCGTGGCTCCATGATCCGTAAACCCGCCAGGCGCCGCCGTCGCGACGGACCACGTTGCGGTCATCGCAGAGGATTTCGGCATGCCCGGCGAGCAGCCCGGCGGTGGTGGACTTGCCGGCTTCCGAGTGCCCCACGAAAAGCAGACCGCGGCCGTCCATCACCGCTCCGCTCGAATGCAGGAAGAAGCCCTCGCGCCCGGCCAGCACTCGTGCGAGCACGATCTGATCGGTCGGAAACATGGTGAGAGCCTGGAGATCCCCTTTTTCGTATTGGCTCTTCGAAGGGTGGTAGATCTGCCCCCGTGTATGCGTGCTGTTGAACACGGCAGCCACGTGCAACGCGGGGTCGTCCAGTTCGGGAGAGATGCCCAGGTAAATCCAGGATTCGCCTTCACGGTAGATGGCCCAGGGGGCTTTGCGGTACACCAGATGGCCGAGGTTCGAGCGATCGAATTCCGGCATTTCGAAGTGGTGATGGATGCTCACCACATCCGCTCCGGGCTCGGCCACGCGGAAACAATCGAACTTGGAGCCAAAGGTCGCGTCCGTGATCGGCAGGTCGCTTTCGACGGTCACGGTGAGGCCGGCGATCTGGTAGTGCCTTTTGTGTTGCGTTTCCCAATTCATTCTGAAGTTACGGGCCTCCCGGGCGATGGAACACAGGTACGGCACGCGCGCGGAGTAGCGGCCGGTCTCCAGGCGGGCATAGACTCCGCACCAGCGGCAGTCGCCGCGCAGGGTGCAAGCGCCGCAACCTTCGAGATACTCATCGCCGCCGCGGACCTGGCCGGCGAGCGAAGGCAGGAACTTGTCCCAGGCGTGGGCGAAGGTGCCACGACGGAGGTCGAACCGCAAGGCGGGGTCCTTGATCTGGGAACAGAAGCTCATGCCGCCGTAAGGATCTATATGAAAGGCGGAACGTTCGATGCAGGCGGTGAAAAGACAATCATCGGCGGGCGGCGATCCTTCGCACGGGCTATCGACCGGCGGGTCCAGCGCTACAACGTCGGCGGCCGAGAGGCGCTGGGATTCGATTTCGCGATTGCGAACCTCCGAGCCGGACGCCGATTTGAACAACCACGCGGCGCCGACGCGCCACGCGGGGCTCAACGATTTTGCCAGCGCGATCATCTGGTCCCACTGATGCCAGTTGTCGCGCATGGGGATGAGCTGCACAATGAAGCCTGCACCGGCTTCCTTGAGGTACGCGAAACCACGCATCGCCATTTCGAAGCCGCCCGGATGCCGGGTGACGTGGTCGTAGACCTCGGCGGTGGCGCCGTAAAGAGCCACCATTTTGGAGCCCTTGCGGCGCATGGCCTGCGCGATGGCCGGCGTGATCAGCGTGCCGTTGGTGTTCAGGCTGTACCCGGCGCTGTGGGAAGTGAGATAGTCGAAGATCTCCGGGAAGTCCGGCCGCAGTATGGGTTCGCCCCCGGAGATCAGCCAACGGCGGCAGCCCATGGTGCGGGCCTCGTCCGCGATCCGGCGGATTTCATCGAAGCTGAGTTCGCGCTCCCGCTCCGGAGCGGACTCGGGAAGCCACAGCCAGCAGTGCCGGCACGCATTGTTGCACCGGTAAGTGAGATCAATGCTTCCTTCAAGTGGCAACCGCGGCGTGGAATTCGTCGATTTGTGAGTTATGTAGCGGGACAATGCGCGAAGAGAATAGACTAGCATAGTTTCGGAACCTCTCTCTCTTTAAAATGGCCGCGAACTACCACGCCCCTACGCCCGAAGCCGAGCTTCTGCTGCTGTGTGCCAAGCGCAAGTGGGATGTGGGAAGTGTGCAGGATCTGCTTACCTGCGTCACGGATTGGGATTCAGTGCTGAAGCTCGCGGGACGGCACGGGCTGGCGCCGATGCTGTATTGGCGTTTGAAGGACGAGCACGCGGCGAGAGTGCCGGCCGAGGTATTCACCCGCTTGCGAACCAGTTACCTCCATGCGCTGCGGCGCGGGATTCTGTACGAGCGGGAACTGATTCGCATTCTCGACCTCCTGGATTCGCGCGGGATCGATGCCGTGGGCTACAAGGGGCCGTTACTGGCGGCGATGACGCAGCAGCAGGTGGGGCTGCGGGATTTCGTGGACCTGGATATCCTGATTCGTAAGCGCGACCTGCCGCGCATTTTCGAGGCGCTGGGCGAGATCGGCTACCGTCCGCAGCGCGACCTCAACCCTTCGCAATGGAAGGCGCTGCTACGGTTCGATTACGAAGCGCCCATGGCGCGCCCGAGCGACGGGAGCCTGTTGGATTTGCAGTGGGCCAGCCCGCCGCGGTTCCTGTCGCTACCGGTGGGGCCGAACGTTGAGGACGCGCGTTACGCCACAGTGAAGCTCGGCGGCCGCGAGTTCCGCACGTTGTGCACCGAGGATCTGCTGCTGGTGCTCTGCTCGCACGGCGCCAAGCACGTGTGGGACAGGCTCCAGTGGCTGGCGGACGTGGCGGGCATCATCGAAACGAGCCCGGCCCTGGATTGGGACGCGGTGCTGGACCGCGCTGCCAGGTGGCGGCGGCACCGCATGCTGATGCTGGGACTTGCGCTGGCGCACGATCTGCTTGAGACGCCACTGCCGGAGCGAGTGCTGCGGGGGATTCAGGCCGAGCGGGCGGTAGGACAGCTGGCTCGCGCGGTACGGGAACGGCTGTTCGATCCGTACGCCGGGGAGACCGGCGTTCTCCGGATGGCGCGTTTTCACGCGGAGGCCATGGATCGGTGGCGCGACGCGGCTGTGTATTTGTTGCGGTTGTCGGCTACACCGACGCCGGGGGATTGGGGAGCGGTCACGCTTCCCGAGTGGCTGATGGCGGGCTACTACGTCGTGCGGCCCGTGCGGTTCTTTGTTCAGTACGTGTTCGGGCGGCGAAGCCTTTAGCAAGCTGTCGCCACGCACTGGAGGCCGGGATTTCGCCGGCAGGGCTGCCGGCGTTGCAGGCGTGGCCGCCTGCTCCACGTGCTAACGGTTACCCTTGCGGCAACGGCGATAGACCCGGCGCGCTTGGGCGAGGCATCCCACTCGGCTCAACCATGCGATGAGGCCTCGTTCCGGACCTGTGCCCAGGCGGACAAGACTTCCATCGCGTTCCACGCGAACCACCTTTCCAAGAACGCCGTCTGGCTTCACCAGGCCGTCGGGAGTCTCGACGTTGTCGCCCTTCAGGAGAAATGCTCCTCCACATGTGGCTGCGACGCGATGAACGCGGAGTCTCTGTGTAGCGGGCTCCACGAACGCCACGATGTCGCCCGTGCGCGCTGGCGCCGCGGCGGCAGGTTCCACGGTGACGATGTCTCCATCCCGGACGAACGGACTCATGCTGCCGCCGCGAGCGCGGAAGCGGAACGGCACGCCACGGGCGAGCACCGCGCGCATCAGGTCGAGCAGAGCGGCGCTAGTAAGAGGCAGTTCGGATCGCTCAAGCCGCGGGGGCTGTGACAAGGATCTTCCGGTTGAGGAGTTCGGTGGCAAAGCCTTCGACATCCTTCTCGATTTCCTCGGCGGGCGCTTCGAATTCCTGTGCCAGGCCGGCGGCGATCTCGCGTAGGGTGCGTTGGCCGTCCAGACGGTCCCAGATGGCGCGGCCCGTTTCATTGAGGGTGTAAAGTTCGTCTTGCATGTCGCCAATGCCGGCGGCGAGGGGAACAATCACGATTTCACCTTCGATGACGCGGGCAACGATGTCTTCCGAGGGGAGCAGTCTGGATTCCAACGAGGTCACGATCCTGTTTTACCATAAACCGGTTTGAGGTTCGCCAGATGGACGAGCCAGGGCCTTGCTCGTTCTTGCCACCGTTTTGACACCCGGGCGACTCCAGGGTGAGCGGGGCTGGCGGTCGGACTGGAACATACGCCGTATTGCGGCCAAAGCCTTCCTCTGGGACTCCACGCCGAATTCGAACACGGCTCCCTCTGCGAGCAACTGCTTCTGCAGCGCGGGGACGTCAACGTCCTGGACTGCCGATCCGTTCCTCACGGCAAGGGCCGCGGCCACTCCCGCCGCGTGTCCAAGGATCATGTACTGAGGTTCCATGCGCAAACTCGAGTACGCAACATGGCTTGCCGAAAAACATACCGGCACCAAGAGATTGGCCGCTTCGTTTTTCTTCGGCAGCAGCACACGGAAGGGAATCTGATACGGCTGCACGGGAACCTCGACATCTCCTTCGTTTTCGACGAAGCCCTTCTCATTCACGAAGCGCTGCACGTTGTGAGAGTCCGAGTTATAACTTCCCATGCCGATCACGTCGGGCTTTGTGCGCTCTGTCTGCAGGTCCTTTTGTGTTACGACAAAGTCGCCTACCATGCGGCGGCCTTCCCGAATGTAGAGCTGGTTGGGCCAGTACCCCGTATCGGCAAACTCATCTTTCGCCAGCCCGTACCGCCGGACTTCCTCCTGAAGCGGTTTGGGCACACGTGGGTCAGTGGCCAGGAAGTAGTAGAAACCCTTTTGATAGTTCTCGTGATCCCGCCAGATGCGTGCGCGCTCGGCATAGCTGCCATCGGGATAGCCGTAATTCTTCCCAATGTAGTCAGTGGAAAAACCGCCCCGGTTATTGAGATCCACCTTGCCATTCGGGATCACGCGTATCAGACCGACCTCATTGAGCGTGAGAGGGCTCCCCAGGAGCTGCGTCATGGCGGTCAGGTAGCGTGCCAGCAGTTCATAGCGTTTCGGATCATAGTTCTCGGGCTTCGGCCAGGGGACCCGGTTGTCAGGCCTGTCGGTAGCAATCACACGGAAGTTGTACGCCTGGATCCGCTTGTCCGCTGAACCGGCTTTTCCACGCGGCACGGCGGAAATTTCCGGTAGCAGTTTACCGTCATCGCCACGCGCCGGGATATCGACCGCAAACTGATGGATGGGCGTGACGGCTCGAACCCCGGCAAGCGACTCTCCATACTGCACGGTGCTCTCCCGCCCGAATGTGTAGCTGACCTTCGCTTGAGTCATGAGATCGCCTTCGTAGGAGCAATCGGCAAACACCTTCGCGCGTATTGTGGAACCATTCTCGGCGGTGATCTCGATGATGCGGGGACCCTCCTTCCGAACACCCGCCCTTTCGCGGAGCCGGTATTCCTCGATGAGCGTCACCCCTGCGTCTTTGAGCATGCTCCTCATGATCGTCTCGGCTACTTTAGGCTCGGGCATCCAGGCTATCTCTTGCATATGGCGGTCCAGTTCATAGTATTGGCCGGCACGCCAGTAAAACTCGAGCGCCATTCCGCCGATCACTTCGGCCCGGCCGACATCGGTGCCGGACAATCCCCCGCTCACCATTCCGCCTATGTGCTTGCCGGGGTTCAGAAGAACCGTCTTGAGGCCGTTACGGGCACCCGCTACGGCTGTCGCCACCCCGCCTGCGGTACCACCGTAAACAGCCAAATCAAAACTCTGGCGACCTGCAGCGATACCCGCAACCAGCAACACAAGCAATAGTGATCTCATACCAAACCCTCTGAATCTAACATCCGCCGCATTCTCAAACGGGCACAACTGAAGTGTGCAGGGACCTGCACGTTACAGTTGCCGCTCCGCTCTCTAGACGATCTCTTCCTTCATCGGATCCCAACGAACCGTGCGTCCCTGACGGTAGCTTTCCACCGCCATGCGCGCCGTGATCGACGTACGAAAGCCGAGGTCGAACGGTGCGTTCGGCTCCTTGCCCGAACGAATACAGTCGAGGAAATTCTGCATGTGCGGCAGAAGAGGCCACTTGGGGCCATCGGCCTTGCCTGCCAACGCGGTACGGTCAGGGCGATTCACCTTTTGAGGAATGTAACGGACTGGTTTTCGCATTGCGTAAGCGCCCACCACAGTTCCGTCGGTACCCAACACGTGTTCGGTGACACCCAGTTCGTCGTTCCCAAAGCCCGAATCCCAGGTAAAAAGAAGATCCTCTGAATGCTGCATGGCCACGTTCATGGTGTCTGGCACTTCGCGCCCGTCCTTCCACAAATAGATCCCTCCCACCGCGGTGACGGCAGCCGGAATCCGCAGCTTGAGGACCTTGTACCAGAACGCCAGTTGGTGGCACATGTTCTCATAGAAATTGCCGCCGGAATAGTCCCAGAAGAACCTCCAGTTCATGTAGCGGTTGGCATCGAATGCATGCGGCGCCGCCTCTCCCTGGAAGGCCTTCCAATCAATGTTCTTCTCAATCATGTCGGCAAGGATGGGACGCGCCCACTGCGGCTTGCCATGCGCTGTGTTGCGGTACATGTGAGCGTGAATCGCCGTGATCTTCCCGAGATTCCCGCCGGCAACGAACTCGCTTGCATCGGCAATTTACCCCTGGGAACAGCCCTGGTTACCGATCTGCACGGTGCGCCGTCCGGCCCGCTGATAGGCGGCGCGCATCCGTTTGGCGTGAGCCACGGTGAACGCCATGGTTTTTTCCTGATAGACATGCTTGCCGGCGTCGAGTGACGCTACAAAATGCTGACAGTGCAGGTGCTGCGGTGTGGCGATCAGGACCGCGTCAATACTCTTGTCATCCAACACGTGGCGGTAGTCCAAGTACGTCTTGGCCCCGGGAGCCAGCGCCGTCACTTCTTCAAGTCGCCGGGTATAGACATCGGCGGCCGCAACGATTTCCGTGTCGGGGCAGGACGTTGCCGCCCGCACAAGCGCCTGGCCCTGCGCGCCCGACCCGATAATTCCCAGGCGAATCCGATCATTGGCGCCCAGCGCCCGGCCAGGCTGCGCCATCGCGCCCAAGAGTCCACCGGTCATGCCTTCCACGAAAGTACGGCGTAACTGCATTGGTTCTTTCTCCTTTTTATCGGATAACTGCATCACACAGAGTCAGTCCTGCCCCGCATAGATTGTCAAAAACGCAAAGACGTATTAGCCGGCAGGGCTGGACCCGGCATTCTCATGCACGCCACACGCGCCGGCGGTCCAGCCTTTGGTTCAGTGTGTCAAGTGCGATGTTCACATCGTCCACAATTTGAAAGTCGTACATACCAACGCAAATGAAGTCAGCACCGTTTTCAAAGGCGTACCGGAAACCGACTTTCGGTTCGATGGCTCCCGCGGCCAAGGTTTTAAAGGCGATCCAGGGCGCCGTCAAATCTTTCATGTACGCGGTCGTCTCCTCCGGGTTTTCGCACCAGTTGTTGTGATTATTCGGTTGGGTAGCGGCCGACCAGTACTTCAGATTATGGAAGGTCTTCATCCAGAAATCAGGCTTCAGTCCGGCCTCCGCACAAGCTTTCACGGTTCCCAGGTAGTGCCCTCCAACGCCGGCGGGCAAGCCATGTTTCCGGATCAATTCCAACCACTCACCAATCTGTTCAACATAGCCCTCTTTCACAACGCGGTCCGCAATGCCACCATGGACATAACACGCAGAGGCGCCGTGATCGACTGAGTCACGGATCATCTTGAGTACATTCTTGCCACCACAGTTGGAGATGAACTGAATTCTCCCGCCTTGCTTCCAATAGCCTTCGATCACACCGATAAGGGAGGGGTTGGTCAGAAGCGTGTTAATACCGCACGACTCCGCCAGGGCTAGCGTCTCATAGATTTTGTCCCGGTGGTAATAAGCCTTGATGAGTCTGTCAACGTAAATAAGATCCCGAGCGTGTGCGTAGCCGGCGATCAGGTTCCCACCCAGGATCATGCGGCTCAGCGAAACCTTGCCGATCTTCGCCTGCGGCAGGTGTCCCTTCAGTTCACTTACCGTCGTGAACCGAAAGCTCCTGGTGGCACCGGCAATAAAAGTGTCTCTGGGATTTTCCTTGACTTTGATTCGGTTGGTGAGTTGAATGGCTTCGAAACTCTTCCATCCATGTTTTTTCAAAACGGCGAGGAGAAATGCTCCGACAACTGGCAAACCGACAAAGTTCGCCAACACACGCCGCCGCGGCATGTTGCCAAGAAACTCCGGTGCAGATCCCTCCGTTGCTGTTGCAGTTTTGCGCTGGCGTAGAGCGTCCAGACCCATCGCGGAGGACGACAACTGGGCAACCACCGCCAACGCACACATCTCAATAAGATTCATGTTGACGATCAGGTAACTACCCTGACCGGATGCATTGGCGAACGGTGCAAATAGCGGTGGATAGGCAAAGTAGTAGAGCCCCAATAGCAGAATGCCCAAGCACGCCGCCAATCGCGTGAAAAGCCCAAATATCAGGGCAAGTCCGATGAGCAAGAGCCCTGCGATGTTCAGTACGTCGACAACCTGGGCCCTTGTAGCGCTGGCCGCCAACCATCCGTATAGCGCTGCGGCAGGCCCGGTGCTGGATCTCAAATACCCCGCCGCGGTCCATGATGAATCCGACAGTTTGACCCAACCTTCATACAAGAAGTGCCATCCAATCGCAACACGAAGCAGTGTCAACGGCAATTCAAACAGAAAAGAACCTGATTTACATTGATTCACGGACACGTGTCTCCTTAGCTGGGGTGCGATTCAGACGTGAGGCAGGGCCGCCAAGCGACCCGGCCTCACGCAATTACTGCAGTTTCACGTTCAGTACTGCGTAGTTCCCGGTGATGCAATTACCAGGTCAATCGCAGCGCCAGTTGCATCTGCCGCGGGGTGTTCGCCTGCGAACTGATGATGCCGAAGGACTTGTTGTTGAAGGTGGTATTCGGGAACGTGAATTGCACGGAGTTGGTCACGTTGAAGGCCTCACCGCGTAGTTGTAGACCCATTCGTTCTCCCAGCCGGAACGTCTTGAATAGCGACAAATCCAGATTCTTCATGCCGTCCCCGCGCAGATCCGACAACAGACGTGGTGTATCCCCGAACTCAAACGAACGCGAGAGGCGGAACGCGGACGCGTTAAGGTATCCCTGGGAACTGGAGACTCCACCCAGACGATTGCGAATATCGCCTGAAGTGGTTGTCTCCTCGCCGTATACGCGGCTGGGGCGCGATCCCGCGTAAGCCGGAGATCCCGTGGCGCCGATCGCCATCGGGAATCCCGCCTGGAAAGTGAGCATGCCGTTCAGTTGCCAACCTCCCAGGAACCCGTCCATAAGCCATCCGGCGTGACTGCCGAAGCGGCGACCTCGTCCGAATGGCAGTTGCCACACACCACTTACCGCAAGCCGTTGCGGCAGGTCACTTGGCAGCACGGATCGATCATTGTGGATGTCGTAACTATTCTGGTATGCAACATCACCCGCACCCGTGCCTGTCCCAGAGTCCATAAAACCGGTAACGTCATTGTTTACGTCGCCGATGCTTTTCGAGACAGTGTAGGAAAGCGTGGTAGTGAACCCATTCGACATCCGCTTCTGCGCACGCAACTGGAAAGAATGATAGGTCGAATTCCCTGCCGAAAGGGCAATACTGGCCCCGGTGTATTGTGAATACGGAGTGAGCAGTTTCGCGCGCGTGACCGTCTTGCCACTCAGTGCACCCGTGGAGATGATGCCATAGAACGGATTGCTCACACTGGTGTTCAACTCGGCCACGCGATTAGTGTCACCAACGCTTCCCCACGCAGACGTTGGAATCTGAGTCAGCGACAGTGTGATCGGAAGCTTTACGCTATGGCTGCCTGCATACGCCGCGTCCACCAGCAGGTTGCCAGGCAGTTCTTTCTGAATGTTGAAGTTCCATTGCTGCACATAGGGAGAGGGATAGTCTCTCGTCCTTCCCGATGCCACGCTCCCAAGCGAGTTGAGTGCTCCGGTGGACGAACCGAGCGGCTGGTCCAGGCCGGACGGAAATGGATTCGACAGACTTCCAATCGGTGTTACACCATCAATGGTTGAAACGAACGAGGTGGTTTGGGAAAAGCCTGGATCACTGGCCGCGTAGATGCGGTACAACCCCGGGAGGTAATACATGCTGTATCCTCCGCGGAACACGAGAGAGTTGGCGGCGCGATAAGCAAATCCAACGCGCGGTCCAAAGTTGTTCGCATCGGTGTTCCAGCGCCGGCGCGATTCCGTACCAACGCCCGCAAATTGCATCGCCCCAAGAAGGGGCAGTCCAGCCTGTGCGGCTATCGGGCTGGTTACGTAAGGATCGAATCGGGAGAAGCGGTCGAACCGCTCGGTTGGTCCAAACTCGAGATCATAACGCAGTCCAAGATTCAAGGTTAGTTTGGACGTAACTTTCCAGTCGTCCTGAACATACCAGGCTGAATAGGGAATCTGCATGGTTAAGCCGCCATTGATGTTGGCACTCCCGCCTGTAGGCAAGCCCAGCAGGTAACTGCCGAACGACATATACGAAGCTGCACCGGAAGGCACTGCCGCGGACGGGTTTGGCCCGTTCAAGAAAGAGGCTCCGTAGGTGAATGTCCCCGACGAATTCGAAAGCCCGGTCCGGTTCTCCTGGGCCAGCCGGCCCTCCCATCCCACCTTGAAGATGTGCCGGCCCCTTACCGCCGTGAGGCTTCCGACGGCCGAGTGCGTGTAATGTGCCCACAAAGGGACACTTGCCCCAACCGTTCCAGGTCCGTACATCCCCGTCCAGGCCTGTGGCGGAAGGCAGTTTCCCTGCATTTGACTCACATAGGATCCCGGGAAGCCCAGGCTTTCGAGCGTGCCGCTTTCGATCTTGCACGGCGTCGTCCACTTGTAATTGGTCTGCCAGGCCAATCCGTACCGGAAGTTCGCGACCAACGCCGGGCTGATCGTAACCACGTTGTCCAGCGCGAATGTCTTGCCTGCCACATATTGCGTGTACCCTGGCGAGGCAATGTTATGCCAATACTCCGGATCTTCGTGGTCATTGTCTTGCAGCGCGAAACGCGCGAAGGTGCGGTAGTTCGGGCTGAACTGGTGGTCCAGTCGTACGCTACCCTGCCAATCGTCGTCCCGGCTCGATGCAAATGCATCATAGTTGTCCACAATGCCGGATCGCTGCGGCGTGGGCACGTACTTCAACAGGTTCAGCGCGATCGAGTTCATCCGGTCAGCGGGAATTTGACGGCCGGGGAACGGCAGCCGGGTATATTTGCCGACTGCGCCGGTGGTGGTCGCCGGATCGTAAAGATCGGACGGAGACTCCGCGAAATTGCCACTCCGCATCGCAACGCTTGGCAAGTCAAATGTACTGAACCTCATCCGCCGTACCCGGATGCGCTCAAACCCACCGTAAAAGAACGTCTTGTTCCGGCCGTCGTATACCTTGGGGATGAAAACAGGGCCGCCCAGTGAGAAACCGTATTGGCTGTAGCGCAGCGGCGTACGCATATCGTCTCTTCCCGGCAACGGGCGGGTGCCGGATCGGTTGGAGAAGAACCCGTTCGCGTCAAGTTGTTCGTTCCGCAAGTACCAGAACCCTAGACCGTGTACCGCGTTCGTACCGGCCTTGCTGACGATATTGATCGTTGCGCCACTCGTGTATCCGAACTCGGCTTGGGCTGAATTGGTCTGTACTTTGAATTCTTCCACACTGTCGACGGACGGGGTGGTTGCGGGTTGGCCCTGACAACAAACCACCACCGATACGCCGTCTACATAGAACGAGTTGTACCCAGTCACGCCACCGTCGCTTGTAAAATTGTTGGCCGCGGCGGCCTGAATTGCGGCGCGTTGGTTGGCAACTCCGGACGCAAACCGGTTAAGGGGCGTTACGCCTGGCGCCAACGCGGTTAGCGCGAAGGGATTGCGGCCATTCAGGGGGAGGTTCATGACGTCTTGCTTGGAAACCACTTGGCCCAAGGATGACGTGTCACCTTCAAGCATAATCGCCTGCCCGGACACGGTAACGCTTTCCGTTACCGCTCCTAGTGTCAGGGCAGCATCCACACGGGCACGCTGGTCGACCTCGATGGTGAACTCGCGTGTAAACTTCTTGAATCCTGCGTTCTCAATTTGAACCCGGTACTGCCCTGAGGGTAAGAACGGGACCAGATAAGAGCCGGAACTGTCGGTCTTGACGTCCCAGACGCGGCCGGTCTGTAAATCGGTCACTTTCACTGCCGCAGCGGCGATGACGCCTCCTCCGGAATCGGTAACGGTACCAACTAGCGAGCCCGTCGACGTCTGCGCAACGACGACGGCCGCCAGGATCAGAACTAAACCTGTTGTCTGTAATACTCGTGACACGATTTGCCTCCATGCATAAAATTGAAAGAGCTTCATGGCACTATGTGGTGCTTGCACGTGATTTTGTTGTGGAGCGCCTCACCGTGGTCAAGCCCCGTGTCAAAATCCCTAAGGCAACCGGCGGCTGAGCGCCGCCGCTCCAGTGATGCTCCACTCCGGTCGGACAGTGACACGGCTCGCAAGCTGTTCAACCTGGGAGTTTCGCACTCCACCACCAACTCTCAGCAAAACAAGTTTACCCGCGAGCGGTTCCGGCAAGTGAGTTAAATGGGGCTTCTTTAACGGTTAAAGCGTAATGGAATGAAGCGGATACAAGCATCCTGAGCCGCTAGGGCTTTCCTGCAAGAGCACCGGCAGAGGGTCCTGCGGCGACGGAAAGGTAATGGTGTGTCACGTACGCCACCTTCGGAGGCTGGCCCTGGCGTTCCTCAGTCTGCAGCAGGATTTGAAAATAGGGAGAGACCACACCGCGGGACCCCGTGAGGCGGTCTCTTTCGAACTCCCTTGCCAGCATCCGCAGTTGCCTCTGATCGAGGAGGAATTCGGTGGCTGCTCCGGTAGCCCACGTTGAGATGCCACCTATATGGAGAATCCGTCGCCCGCTATCAAAGCCCGGCCAAAGGCTCACGATGGCGTACCCCGTATTGATACCGGCGCCATCATAGACGGCGTACTGCGCCTTTTCACCCTTGAATGGACGAAGATTGCGGACGTAGGTGGGCTTCGTCAAGGGCCATTCGAAGTCTGTTGGCAGGTTGAGATCCTGAAGAATGGTTTGGAACCGAAGCGAACTCAGCACTACAAGGTTTTGCCCGGTCAGTTCGCCCATGCCGACCGTTCGCACACTAGCCAGTTTGGTAGCAACTCCGTTGGCACGAAGAAAATGTGAGACGAGATAGACGCTCTCAAGTTCACCCACCCCCGTATAGAGGTCGTCCACAGAGTTCCTGATAATCAAGGACTTTCGTGCTAATTCCCGGACGATCTCATCGCTTTCCTTGCCGAGCGCATTCACCCGGATATCACGCACGTAGAGCCCCCCATTGCTGAAAAAAAGCGGAACTCCAAAGGCAATCAGGTTCCGCGCGCCCCGTTCAAGGAACGGTCCCCACAGTTGTGGAAGGTCAGAGGAAGTCGCTGTCGAAACACGGTTAACAGCAAGATCACGCGCGTCATGAAGCCGCACCAGCGCCAAAAGAATCAGCCCGGTAGCGACACTCCCCAGAGCGAACGCAAACAACCGGCCAGCCACGTCCCTTCGCCAACGCGCTGAGACCTCTACCGAGAGCGGATTATCAGGGCCGTTTCCTTCCGGGTCCAATTCCGGACCACGGCCGTCTGTCGAATAGCGAAAGCACGGGACGTATCCGCCTCGAGGCAACTCGATCACCACCCGCTCGTTGGCTCCGCCTTTCCCGTAATACTCCTTTATCCTCTTCCGGAGGCTGGTGGCCTGAACGCGGACAATTCCATCCTGCCTTGGATCATACGTCTCTCGACGGCCAAATACTTCGCATCCGAGGGCGTATTCCTTCAGACCGTCCTGTCTACCGGCGAGAGTCTCCCGCACGATAAAGTCAAGGAACTTCCGAAGTTGGTGCGATTGGCAAATCTGGGGGCTTTCGAGCAGTGACCGCAATGCCTCAAGGACTTCGTCTTCGGTAGGTAGACCCGGACTGGGAATCTCTCCAACTGGTAATTCCGATGTCGACATTGAGGATGGCCTAGAAAGCCAATTGTAGCTTGTGTGGCACCAAGTGGCGGTCCGGCACGGGAGATCATTGTGTATTGCATGCCCAACTTAATGGCCGGTTCCTGCCCGGCGGCGTACACGAGATCTTAATATCTTCTTCTTCATGCTTCTCAAAAGGCTCAAAACCTAAGATGAACGGCTACGCCGTCCCGAACGCCCCGTTCCGTCTGCGTGCAATCCGCACTCGCCGGGTTGAGGCAATTCAGCGGCTGTGGTTTACTGGTTTAAGCCGTTTATGGCTTCCATTGCAGAGAATCGGAGTGAGGCTCGTCCTCCGGGGGGACGAGAGCGGCAACTTCCTTGGAGCGCCATCATTTGGACGGGATTGCTGCTCGCATTGTGCTACGCGCCGGTGCTTGCGCGGCTGATCCGGCAGTGGGCCTCCGACGATGACATGGGGCACGGTTTCTTCGTGCCGGTGGTGGCCGGTTACATTGTCTGGAGATTGCGCGGCGAGCTGATGGCCGAGCCCGTCTCCACCAACTGGTGGGGTCTGGCGCTGGTGCTTTACGGAGCGCTGCAAGTGACCGTGGCCACGCTGGCGGCGGAATTATTCCTGGCGCGCACTGCGCTCATCATCTCCCTGGTAGGGGCCGTGCTTTTCACATGCGGGACGCGCTGCACGCGCAAGCTCGCCTTTCCGCTGTTCCTGCTGGTCTTCATGGTGCCGATCCCGGCGATCGTTTACACCCAGATCACATTCCCGCTGCAATTGTTGGCCAGCCGGGTGGCGGAGGTGGCTCTGGGCCTGATCGGAATACCGGTGATGAGGGACGGCAACATCCTGGAGCTTCCCAGCCAGCGTCTTTCGGTGGTGGAGGCCTGCAGCGGCATACGGTCGCTGCTGTCGCTGGGTTTCCTGAGCCTGGTTTACGCTTACTTTTTCGATGAAAAGCGCTGGATGCGGCCGGTGCTTTTTATAGCCACCGTGCCGATCGCGATCGTGGCGAACGCATTTCGCGTAACCCTGTCGGGCATCCTGAGCGAATACAAGAGGGAGTTGGCCGAGGGATTCTCGCACGCGGTTTCCGGCTGGGTGATCTTCATGGTCGCCTTGGCGATCCTGGTGGCTTTCCATCACTTCGTGAATGCCGTGTACCGGAGGTGGCATGCCCGCGGGTAGCCCGTGGTTGGCGTTCCTCCGTTCGCGCTCAATGCGGATCCTCAGCGTTGTTCTGCTGGCGCAAGCGGCTGCGTTTTACGGTTTGTCACGCAAGGAAGACGTGCCGAATCCCCGGCCGCTGGCGGAGTTCACGACCTCGGAGGGCCAATGGTCGCTGCTCCAGCAGGGAGTGATCGACGAACAGACGCGCGAGGTTCTGGCGGCGGACGACACGCTTAGCCGGCAGTACATCAATGCGGATCACACGGCGGTGGCGGGGCTGTTCATCGCTTTCTTCAAGACCCAGCGCACCGGGCAGATGCCTCACTCACCGAAGAACTGCCTGCCGGGCTCCGGTTGGGTGCCCTCGGAATCCGGACGCGTAACGATCGATGTGCCGGGAGCCGGCACCATCGAAGTAAACCGCTACCTTGTGGCACGGGGCGACGAACGGAGCATGGTGATGTATTGGTACCAGACACGCAACCGCGTGATCGCGAGCGAGTACAAGGCGCGCGTCTACCTGGTTGCGGATGCTCTCCGCTATAACCGGACCGACACGGCCCTGGTGCGGGTGACGGTGCCGGTGCAGGGCGATGCGGCGCAGGCCGAGGCGGCCGCCATCGATTTCATCAAGACGTTTTTCGGGCCACTGAAACGCCAGTTGCCTTCGTAGCGGAGTGCGGCGGAAGCGCGATCAAAACTCCGCCGGCAGGACTGCCGGCGTTGCAGTCCTGGCGGCCTGCTCCACGGGGGAGTTATGGCAGGCGGGACGTGAGTATAATCGTTGATTCATGATTCCGGCTATCCTTCTTTCGGGCGCACCTGCCATCGCCCCTCAACGTCTGCTTTCACTGGGAGCCGTCGATCTCATGATCATCGTCGTGTACTTCGCGGCGGTGCTGGCGATCGGCGTCTACCTCAAGAAGCACACCCGGACAGGCGAGGATTTCTTCATGGCCGGCCGGGAGATGACGGCCTGGATCGCGGGGTTGAGCTTCGTCGCGGCCAACCTGGGCTCGCTCGAATTGATGGGGTGGGCCGCCGCGGCCTATCAATACGGCATCCTGGCGACGCACTGGTATTGGGTAGGCGCCATTCCCGCCATGCTCTTCCTGGGCGTGGTGATGATGCCGTT
>JAJFUV010000333.1 GCA_021372245.1 Terriglobales bacterium | reverse complement strand
CGTGTGAAACGGATCACCGCGAGTGAAAGTAGCCCAGGCACCGCGGCCAGAAAGAACACCTTGCGCAGGTCGTGGTTGAAGAGGGTGAGCAGCGGCAGCGCCAGCAGCGGTCCGATCACCGCGCCAATCTGGTCCATGCTGCGATGCAAGCCGAAAGCACGCCCGCGCCATTCGTCCTGGGCCGATTCGGCGAGCATGGCGTCGCGCGCGCTTGTGCGTACCCCTTTGCCGAAGCGGTCCGCGATCCGCGCGCCCAACACTGCGCTCCAACCCGTGGCCGCGCCCATGGCGACCTTGGCTAAAGCCGAGATGCCGTATCCAGCGAACACGAACGGACGGCGCCGCCCGATGCGGTCCGACCACGCGCCGGAGATGCCCTTCAGCAGGCTGGCGGTCATCTCCGCGCAGCCTTCGATGAACGCCGCGGTGCCCACCGATGCCCCCAGCGTCATGGTCAAGAACAACGGGACCAGCGGATAGATCATCTCACTGGAGATGTCCGTGAGCAAACTCACGACACCCAGCAGGATGACGTTTCGGGTAATGCCTCGCATGTAGACGCTCTTTCTAGCAGGATACTCGTTGCCTCACCTACAAATCGACTGCGCCGGTGCGAAACAACCGCACGCCACAATACAGGGGAATGTTCGCCTTCGCACGCCTTGGCGCGGGTCTGTTCGCGCCGCTGGCGGCGCTGCCTGTTTGGTCCCTGCCGGTGGCCGGTCCTTCACGGCCGAAATCACAAAGCGACATTCACACCCCAAGATTACATATTGGCTTATACTTGAGCGCATATGGCTGACCAATACGGAAGTGGCGGCTTCCGTTTCGGGTTACTCTTGCTCTGCATTTGTGCCTGTGCTGCAGGTCAGGAGCAACCGGTTCTGCGCGTTACCACGCGACTGGTGGAAATCCACGTAATCGCCAATGATCACCGTGGCCAGCCGGTCCGCGACCTCACAAAAGACGATTTCATCCTGAAGGACCGCGGCAAACCTCAGCAGATTCGGTTCTTCTCAATGGAGACCGCAGGCCAGCGCGGCCGCGCGCCTGCGGAGCAGCTCCCTCCCGGCGTCTACACCAACATCGTTCAGGGTGGCGCCACACCGCGTGCGGTTACGCTGGTGTTGTTCGACCGGCTGAACACCTCTCTTCGGAACCAGATGTACGCGCGGGAGGAACTGCTTAAGTTTCTGAGTAAGTCCGGTCCGGACGAACCCATTGCCCTGTTCTCGCTCGATTCCGATCTGCGCCAGATCTGGGATTTCCAGGCCTCGGCGAAGCGCCGGGCTGCAATGGCCGCAGCCGCTGGAGGCGACTCATCCGCCTTGTTCCGTACCGGGGAGATCCCCCGCGGCCTTGAACCGCACCATGACGTGGTACGGCCGGAAGACGACTTGATGACACCGGCTGAGCTGCGCGTGAAGGAAGTGACCACGCTCGTTCGTGTGGACCGCACCTTGCGGGCTCTCAATTGGATTGCCGGGTACCTCTCCCACTTCCGGGGCCGCAAGAACCTGATCTGGATCTCCGACGGGTTTCCGCTTTCGATTGGTTACAAGACCGAACAGATCATGGACTTCCGGCCCAAGCGCGAAGACTTCTCGTACCGTGTCGACTCTGTCGCGCATGCGTTGACGGATGCCAATGTTGTTGTCTACCCCGTGGATGCGCGGGGGCTGTTCGGCGTCCCGATGGCTAATGCCGCATCGGACGCCGTTTACGGCCCCGAGGGAACGCATACACCATACGAAATGCGTAGTGCTCATGCGACCATGCGGCAACTGGCCGACGGAACCGGCGGACGCTTCTTCAGCGGCAGCAACTTGAGCAACGAGGACATCCGCCAGGCGATCGATGATGCGGCCGTGGTGTATGTGCTCGGCTACCAACCCTCGGATGACAAGTGGGATGGCCTCTATCGCCCCATTGAGGTTTCGGTGAAGCGCGATGGCGTCAAGCTGCGCCACCGGAAAGGCTATTATGCGTTCCGCGAGGAGGAAGAAAAGGTCCGGGAGGCATCGCTGATGGAAGCCTGCCAAAGTCCCGCCGCTACCTCCATCAGCCTGATCGGCTCAGCCACACCGGTTGCCGGTTCCTGCCGCCTACAGATTGTCACCATGGTGGAGGCGCGCCACGTCACCCTGACCGCGAAGGGGGACCGCTGGCAGGGGAACCTCGACATCCTCATCGCTCAGCAGGACGTGCGAGGCAATAGCCTGAGCTTCGTCAAGTTTTCCCTCGCCCTGGATCTCACCGAAGAGCAATACCAATATGGGCTTGCCTATGGCATGCGGGTGGTGAGGGTATTGGAGGCTACGCCCTCCGCGACGCGCCTCTGCGTTGCCGTGCAGGACCGGCCCTCGGGCAAGCTCGGCACACTTTCAATCCCCTTAGCTGCCCGCAACAGCGAGTTCGAGTAGTGTGCCCGGTCGAATTTGGATATCCCGCGCGAAGGTGACGTGCGAATCCTTCGCCGTGCAAGGCACTTCCCTTCCGCCCAGCTTCGCGATGCACGTGGTGACCTTCAGGCCCAGGGCTACCGAGCGGCATGACAGCGCGCCTTCGGCCACCGTGACGGCAACGCCATATCCCTCACCGGTTTTCTTCTGCTCGAACGAGCCCCAGCCCGAAGGAGCGGACCAGAAGCTGCGGAATGCCTCCTGGTTGACGAGCGGCTTTAGGGCCAGCGACTTCGTCACGCCCGAGTATTGGAACCCGGAAAGCGCGACGATGGCCGACCAACTCGCCATTGCCCGTGCGTAGTGGTGGCCGCACTCGGCTTCGTCCCAGGGGTTACGGCGCTCGCCGTCGTAACGCCGGCGTATGGCGGCGATGGCTTCGACCCCTTCGTTCACCATGCCTTCCTGCAGCATGAGAATCGCAGCGGAGTACTCAAAGCCGGTCATCAACTCGGCGAAGTAAGGGAACGGGATGCGCGGGCGCTTGCCCGAGCCGTAATCGCAGATCACCAGCCCGGCTTCGTCATTGAGCGCATACACTCGCTGCACGGCCTGGTGATGGAAGAGATCCTTCTTGAAGTTGTACTTCCAGATCGAGCGCGCGGTCCTTCGGATGTTTTCCACGTTCAACAGCGGGCCGAGCCCCGCCACCGTCGCCAGATACTGCCCCACAAGCTGATCCACCAGGCACCCTTCGCCGAGCTGAAAATCGGGCTTGGTAGTATCGGCCGTGCTTCCCCCGCCGGTGCCCTTGGCGATCTGGTCCTTCGCCACGCCGCGGATCTTCTGGACGTAGTATTCGCCTTTGAATAGATTCGCGTCGAACCAACGGCTGCCGTTCTCGAACAGGCGCCGGCATTCGGCGGCAAATGAATTCTCGCCCACCGCGCGCGCCATCTCTTCACTCGCGCGCAACGCGGCCAGATACCAGATGCCGCACAGGGGATTGGGCCCGAAGAACTCGACGTCATAGGTGTTGTGCTGCACGCCTTCCATGACGCCGTCGCGGTCGCCGTCCCAGCCGCCTACAATCCAGGCGAAGGAGAGCGCGCGCTTGGCCACGGGCCACAACTTGCGCAGCCAGGCATCGTCGCCCGAAAGCTGCCAGTCCAGGTACAGCTTGACGATCTGCCCCATCTGCCCGTCTGCGGCGGCCGTAGCTTTCTCCTGCGGACGGAAGGGCAGCGGCTCGCGGAAATACATCTGGCCGGTCTCGGCCGTAAGGTAGCTGAACGACGCTTCACGGCGGCTGCGCGCGAGAGCCGGAAAGAGGAAGTTCGTAGCCGTCTCGTAGTTCCAGACGTGCGTGCAACTGCCGAAGCAGCATCCGCCTTGATCGTTGGTTCCTTCCCAACCGTGGAACCGGCCATCGGCGGTGCGGAAGGACGTGGTCGCCGCCAGCGTGGAGAGATTACTCATGGCGGCGTCGAGCACTTCACCGGGCAGCGTGCTCTCGCGCACGGTTTTCGTGAAAGCCCTGGTCCGGCGTTCGAGATCCGGCAGGTTCACGGCCAGGTGACGCGCCGCGTCCCAGGCATCTTTGAAGCGCGTGCAGTAGTGATTGCCGATGACCGTGTTCTCCAGGCCCTCGGGAGCGAACCAGTCGCATCTGGCCGGCGTTCGGTTCGGGAAATGCCAGGCGAGGACGAACGTGTAAGTGGCTTCGGCCCCCGGCGCAATCTCGCGGCTCAGGCAAATCGAGCCGGTGGCGTCGAGCTTGGGTGTTTCCGGTCCCAGGCGTCCGTCGCTCGAAAAATCGTCCCAGAACAGCAGTGCTGGCGTCCATCCCCACATCTCGAGCGGCCAGCCGCGCAGGTGGGTCAGCTCACCCCCACCGGCATCCAAAACGCCGAGAGCCATGCTGCCCTTGAGCGGATCGGGCGCGGCGAGAAACGGGTTGTGCATGAACAGGCCGGCGAGGTTCGATTCGCTGCGATAGTCGCTAGTGCGGCCGGCCTCCCCCACGGGGTTGCGCAACGAGTACGCGATGGAGACAGTGGCCGCCGCGCGGCTGGTGTTCTTCACCCGATAGCGCAGGATGGCGACGGGAAGCCCGGAGGCCTCCTCGTCCAGCGGGATGAAAGGTGAAAACGCTTCGAGCGAAACACGCACCGGCAAATCGCGATCGTGAAATGCGACGCGGGCAAATGGATACTCTCCGGTGAAACTGGCCGATTCCAAACGCGGCAAGCCCGGAGCGTTGCGGTATCCCAGGCCCGACGAGCCGCCATAAGGCGGTTGGAAGCGGGCTTCCAGAATTCGAGCCACCGGTGCCGTGGCGCCGGACTTCGCCCAGATCGAAGCGAAGCAATACGACGGCGCGTTGCCTTTGTGCGCGCGGTTGAAGATCTCCCAGTCGCGCAATTGGCCACGGCCGCCGAGCGAAACGCTGCCCGCGCAGACGCCGCCCAATGGGAACGCGATCTGGCTCAGCGCGCGGCCGGTGAAGCGGCGCGGATAGGCGGAGGCGGCAGCGCGCGGTTGTACGGTGCCAGGCTTCGCTACCGGCAATACCGCCGCTTCCGCGATGAAAGCGCGGCGTGAGAATCCGTGTTTCGGTTTCATGCTAGAGGTTAGTCTACCTGCTATCGGAACGTGGCGCGGCCACGCGGGATTGATCTTCTGTCGAGTTGCTCTCCTGGGTTCTTCCTTCAGGGAGTAACCGTTGTGGGAACCGGAGGTACCTGCGCGCCTTCCAACTGGAGCGCGCCACCATGCAGGGATTGGAGGAAGCACTCCTGCGCGCTCAAGTTGGTGTTTCCTTCAACGTAGTCAACGATGAGCTGGTGAGAATGGGGGACGTGCTCAAACCCCAATCCCGCCCTACGGTATTTGTTCCAATTGATCCGGAAGAAGACGAACATGGGCCTGGTGATGTGGACGAGCAGGTCCTGAAGCATGGGACGCCCGCTGAGTTCCCAGAGCGCGAGGTGGAACTTGAAGTCCTTCTCTGCGATCTCATGCGAGTCGCTGGAATCCGCTTGCTGCTCCAGTTCCTGCAACGCGCTCTTGAGCGGAACGAGGTTTTCGGCCGTAGCGTTGGCGCGCGCGTGTTCCATGGCCAGCGGCTCCAGGCGAATCCGCAGGTCCAGAATCTCGTCGAACTCTCCCTGGCTGAGTTGATAAACGAACGAACCGCGGTTCGGATAGGAGCGGACCAGGAACTCGTTTTCGAGCTGGATCATGGCCTCTCGAACAGGCCCGCGGCTTACGCGGAAGCGCCGGGCCAGTTCGATTTCGCCGAGTGGGTCTCCCGGGCTATAGTCCCCGTCGACAATTGCCTGTCGAAGCGCACCAGCGACCTTATCGCGCAAAGTTGGCGATGCGGACGCGGCCTTCGACTTCCGCCGTTGCATGTCAGTCACCTCTCCCTAAGTAAGAACATAGCTTCTTTCTATGTCCTAAGG
>JAJFUV010000322.1 GCA_021372245.1 Terriglobales bacterium | reverse complement strand
CTCTAATCATAGTGTCAGAAGAAGGCGAAGTCAAGGGCTATCTGAGAAATGCAATAATGACGCGAACGGCAGGCGGTCGCGGAAGACGCGATGAATCAACGGCCTGGGATCGGTGGAGCCTACCGATTTAAGGAATCACTGTTCCCTGTGTGCCTCCTGTGTCATGCGGCGGGATCCAATCTGGCAGATGCTTTGGTGTAACTTCCACTCCCGGTCAGCATGGGGTTTTGTCATCGGTTAATAGAAACAATAGGTTACGGGTTGGTTTCGGGTTCGTTTGCGGCGGGGATTTCGGGATCAACCTATTCGGATTCAACAGGTTGCGGGGGAGACAACGGGAAGGGGTACCGGCGAAGCTGGCGCAGCCGGTTGAGGACGGTCTGGCGGCTTCGAGTTGTCTGTTGGTGAATCTGATGCGAGGCATGATTCGGGCCCGGTGGGATTGTAGCAGGCGAGGTGATGAAACCACAGGATGTGCACGGCCTATTTCGTTGATAATCCGCGAAATAAGAAGTCTGCGTCCGCGGTGAACGCGATTTTCCTAGGCTGAAGCGCGACTTGGACAGAAAAGGCCGCGGGAAGCCGTCGGCTGTGAGACCTTGGCGGGGATGCAGGTGAGGATCATCCACTAAGCTTTCGCGCCACGGGCGCTATGGCTACGCTGTGAACGCCATGGAAATCAAATACTGGTTAGTCTTCGGGGAGGTGGTTGACCAAGCGGGGTACATTGAAGTCGCTCAGAAGGCCCATGCGGATACTGGAGAGGCGAAGGTAGGTCAGGAGCTGCTTATGGTGCACCGGGGAACGGGTGGCAGGAAGCTGTGAAAAGTATCGTCGGGGCGCTCGCGAAGTTTACAGGTTTGTGGATTGAGGCGCAAAAATGAGGGTGTCCTGCATTTTGTGTAAGCGTTTGGCAAACTACCAGGAGCGATTCACATTGGGCAGGATCGCGGTGCACCGGGAGGCCGGAGGTCGACCTCCTCGAACTCCTCGATGCGCTTGCGCATCACGGCGCCCACGGCGTCTGGACTCAGTGCTTGCTGTACAAAACGCCGGCCCTCGGCCGCCAGGCGGTCCCGCACGTCCTGCTGGCTGAAAATGACGCGCATGTGGCTGGCGGCGTGATCCACGTCCGGGTCTGCCCAGTGGCCCAATGGGTTGTATGGCGCGCAATTCTGCCCAACCGGCACCATCCTGTAATCGACCAGCAGGGAGTTCTCCGGACGCGTGAAGTCGGTGTTGCCGGAGTAATTGGTTGCAATCACCGGCTTGCCGAAATACATGGCTTCGGCCATCAGCAGGCCGAAACCCTCTGAACGATGCAGGGAGACGATGCAATCGGCGCAGTTTGTCAGCGCATCCATCTCCTCCCTCTGGAGGATGGAGTCCAGGATGCGTACGGAACCGTTGGAGCAATCCCGCCGGAGCATTTCCATGCACTCTCCTCCCGCGTCCGCATGGTTCACCTTCACCACCAGCTCGCAGCCGGAATCCGGCCCGAACGCCTTTTCGAAAGCTCGAATAACCGCCATCGGATTCTTTCGCTGCACGACGCTCAGGACGTCAAAAGCCGTCAGGAAAATGAAGCGGTCCGGCGCCAGGCCGAAATACGACCGGTCCATGCCGGCTGGCGCCGCGGGTGACGCCGCATAGGGGACGCAGAATACAGGTATGGGCGACCTGCGCGCAATGGCATCGCGGCAGAATGTGCTCGGCGTCCAGATTTCCTGATAGGGGGCGAAAGCGCTGGACCACTGCTCGGGAAATTCGTCCAGCTCCCAAACCCAGAAACCGATGTTCCGGCGGCCGCGATAAAAGGACTCTCCCAAACTCTCCCGAACCACCTGCGTCTGGTCCGCATTCACGCAGAGGAGATTCGTGTCGTACGGGAACGAAGGGGAGATCGCGCCGGTAGTCGTGTTTCGCTCCGGCTTCGTGCCGCCGTCCGCAACGCCCCGAACGGTGAGCGCGACGTCCGCGGATTCGAGCGCCATGCGGGCGCTACGCACCGATTGGCCGACGCCGGTCTCGGCGCTGAAGTATCCGATCAGGTTGACGCCCTGCTCGCTCGGCGGCGGAATCTCGGCGGGACCATCCGGGATTCTGGCGGGCACCCGCCTCCGCAAGAGGAGGCTCTTCTGCCACACGCGCCACCGCGCCAGAAACGACCGGACATGGACCGAGCCTGCCATGCCTGCCAGCACCAATTCATAGCGCAGCCGGGCCGGCCCCCACGGGAGGCCGGCAATCATGGACCGCCATTGCGCCTTGAGCGGAGCCAGGTGAGCGGGAGAAAGGTTGTGTTCCTTCCGGCCGTACGTGAGCAGCCAAACCAGGAAGCGCAGGCTGTCGCGCCCGCCTGGATCCGGAAAGTAATGTTGCAGCTCGGGACGCGCTTCGTAGATCGCAGCGGCAAGACGAGTCAGGCGTAGCCTTGCGCCCGGAGCCTCCGTGGCCTCGCCCTCGCCGGATCCGGGGATGAGTTCATCGGGCGCCGCTACCTCGGGCCACGAGCGCGCCCTCTGATGATCCTTGCACGCTGCAATCGCGTCGGCGACAGTCCGCAGAAAGACGTCGCTAATCCCATGGTCGACGCTGCCGGTGACCAGCAACCACTCCAGGAAGCGGCGGTAATGCCCGCCGAAGATATCCGGCATCGCGGACTGCACGTCGGTCCTGGTGCGATAGATACGATACGCGAGGCGGGAGATACCACCGTAGCCGCCATCTCTTTGGACCGGGCTGTTCCATTGCTCGACGACGGCGCGAAATCCCTCCTCCGAAAACGGATCCTCAATGCGGGACATCAGGTCGGGCGTCTCGTAGTGAATCGGCCGCGCGAGGTCTGGTATGCGGGTGCCGTTGCGGAAAAAACCGAACGAGAAGGGCCACGATTTGCACTCTGCATATCCGGCTTGAAGCAGGTCCGACTGGTAGGAGAGCAGTAATTGCCGCGTTCCGGGGGGGAGCGCTTTCATCCGGAAGCGGTTTTGATGGCGTGATAGCTGGTCCGGCTGCTGCGGATCGAACCCGCTGAAGTGGAAAAACACGAGCGGCTTGCCCGCCACCTTGTAACCGCCGGAACATCCGGTCACAACCCGGTGGGACAAGTTCCAGTAAGCGACGTTGTAGCCTGGGTCGCGGAGAATCACCACGCCGTCGAACATGCCGGGTACCAGGTCTATCCATCGCTGGTCCACAAACAGGCCGCGCGGCAGGTCCACCACACAGTGGTCGTAGAGTCGCTGCTGCCACCACGCCAGAAAGGCCATCGACTCGCGGCCGCGCGCCACCGCTATGAAGCCGAGATTGTACGCGCCGGAGCGAAGGATATCGATCTCGCCCGGCCGCTTATCGTCGTCGAGCGCGCCGGTCAGGTGGGGAGTGAGCACCAGATTCGCGCCTTGGCCCAGAACCTCGACGAGCCCGTCCATCCGCGAGTAAATTTGGATGTCAGGGTCCAGGTAAACGATACGCTCGAGATCGTACCGGTCGAACAGGTATTCGAAAGCGTAGGGCTTCACCGCCGTATTGAGCTCCATGATGGAGTACTTAAAGTGAAACCAGCGCGAGCGCGGAATGGGCAGGGAAGTGGAGAGCACGATCTCGAAATCTTCCGTTTCGGGATCGAAATATCCGTCCACCTGATCGGCGAGTACGACCACGCGCCGCCATTCCGGATGTACCTGGGCCACGGAGCGCATCAGCACCCGGGCATAGGGCAAGTAATTCTTTGCGACGATCGTGAATACAGCGGTTTTGATTTGCATGGCAACGTGAAGCTAAGCTCGGGGGCCCGGTTCCGGCAGCACGCCCTAGGGCGTGGCGGAGTTGCGCGGGCGTCCCAGCCCGGCTTCGAGAGATTTGGCGTACTCCTCCGCTTCGCGCCGCATCTGTTCGCGGCGCTGATTGTCTTCCAACAGGCTCTTTGCAAACCGCGCGGCTTCGTTCGCGGCTTCCCTCAAGTGACGATTCTCTTCCTGGACTGCCTGGAGAAAAGGCATGGCGGCTTCGAGATCCGCGTAGTCTCCGAAAACGATGGGATAGCGTTTCCCCGAGAGCGTGTTCACCGTTCTGCCGTCCATGTAGCACGCGCTGAGCGCACGCCTGGGAGTTCCGCCGCGGTTCACATCGCTGCGGTGCAGCAGCCAGTTGTGCATCAGGAGTGCCTCGCCCGCCACCACTTCCAGGTACTCGATGGCCTCTTCGCGGCAGTAGCGCCCAATGCCGGCGGCACTGATATTGCTGCCGTTTCTGCTCAACAGTCCGAGGCGGTGAGTGCCCGGAATCACCTGGACGCATCCGTTGGCGCGCGTCGATGGATCGAGCGCGACCCACAGCGTGACCAGGGGATCGCGATCCAGCTTCCACACGTCGCCCGCATCCTGATGCCAGGGCAGATACGTGCCCCGACCCGCCGGTTTGTTCGCCATCATGACCCGGAAGACGGACACGGCCGCGTGCGCGCCGTAGTGCCGCGCGCAAATCTCGCGGAAGAGGTCGCGGCGGACGAATTCGAGCACCAGCGGGTCGGCCTCCAGGCCCTGAATCTTGCGATATTCGAGCGTCTCTCCCAGGAATCCCTCCACCGGGCCGGGGAGGTCATTGTACCTGCCGCGGGTATCGAGCTGCATTTGCAGCGTGGGATAGCGAATCCGGCCAAGCATAATCGCATCGATCCTCTCCCGCAGCACGGCCAGTTCCTCATCGCTCAGGAGCTTGCCCAGCCGCAGGTAGCCGTCGCGGTCATACCGATGCCACTGTTCCTCGGTGAGGGTCGCGGGAGCGGACGGGACCAGCGGGCCCATTGCGCCAACGGAGACGGCGTGCCGCGACGCGGGTGTAGGCTCCGCGTTCACTCCCGGATTCAGGTTGAGGCAGAGGCCGCGCCAGCGTTCCGATTCCCATGCTTGCGCCTCCCCGTGGAGACGCGCCAAGTGCTTCCGGACCGCGTCCCTCCAATACCAGAGCTCCAGCACGAGCGGCAGGAACGAGCCTCTTTCGGCTTCATCGAGAGGCATCGCGTACCCTTCCAAGCCGGCCGGGGCCATGGCGCCGCGGAGCTTGATCCGCGTATAGGCATCTGTCCAGATTCCCAGGGCCGGGGTTCCGGCGGAGACTGCGAAGACCAGCGGGTGATATCTTGTCGAGATCACGAGATCGGCCCGTTCCATCAGCCATCGGACTTCACGCGGCTCAAGGACATCGAGCTGCCGCAATGGAGAACGCAGGCACGCTGCCAGGGCCCTTCCGGCCGGAGCATCGGCGGAGGCACCGCCGCCAACGTGCGGAACGAATACGAGGGACGCGGCCAGGTGTCCGGCCAGCGAATCCAGTTGACTGGCAAGCACCTGGAGAGCGCGGGCGCGCCCCGGCGCGGCGAAGGAAGCGTCGAGCGTCACCGCGATCCAGCGCTCCTGTCCCCCGCGGAAACGCGCCATGGCTTCGCCGGCCGGGACTACCGGTTCCAGAAAAAAGGCATCGTCCAGTTGTTGGTGGATCGCTTCGGGATGCGCCCCGAGACCGCGCGCAAGCGTGGCCGATCCTTCATCCCGCACTCCCAGCCATTTCAGCTTGGGTAAAGCTCCCGCCAGCAGTTGTCGCTGATCCGGTGTGATGGCAGGTCCCAGCGTCTGCCCCGTCATGACGGCAAGGATGCGATTCCCGTGGGCCAGTTCGATGAGCGCCACGCGCAACAGCACACGCTCCGGCCAGCTCGCGGAGATGTTTCCGCCGCCCGATACGAACAGTCCCCGGCAGTTTCGAAGAGCGGCACAAATTGATTCGCCCAGCCGGACCACGCCGCCCGGTCGCCGGACTCGACGAGCCTTCGTGTCCAACTCCCGGCCGTGTGGCCCTCTGGAACGCGCGGGCTGTGGAGCGATTCGACTCCGTATCGGCGGCTGGTCCAGGCCGGGTCTCCCGAAAGTACGGTGAACTCGAGCCCGGGCGCCAGCCTTCGCAGCGTTCGCAGATTTGCCTCCAGCATGGCCTCATCGCCCAGGTGGAAGCAGTGCGGGCCGTTGACGTCCGCGACGAACATCAACCGGCCAGTGAAATTGCCGCAATCTTGTAAGTCCTGCGTCATGCCATCTGCCCAATCGCGAAGGGGCGGCCATCGAACTGACCCTGAGACAGCGGATCGTGTCCCCTCAACTAGAATAGGATACAATACCCTTCTGCCTGCTCTTGCACTACGGGGCGGCGGGAAAGAACCAGCCGCCATCCACAATGCCAGCAATACGTCCTTCCACCGTTTCCCGGCCTGAGCCCGTCGCACGCGCACGCGATCGGAAGGACTTATGGATCGCATTGCTGGTGGGGTTGCTGTGCCTGCTGATTTACAACGCGAACAGGCGCCTGATCGCCGCGGGCGACACTTACCCGGCGCGCTACCTTCCATTCGGTATCTGGCACGATCACACCCTGGTGCTCGATCCCATCGCAACGATCACCGCTCAAGGCCGAAAAATCGGCGTGCCGCCCGGGCAGAAAGCTCCCCGCGACGAATGGCTTTCCAAGGCCTATTGGATTGTGTGGAGCGGCAATCGCGCGCACGTCATTTCCCTTTATCCCGTGACGACGCCCGTGCTGCTTGCACCGCTGTACGCGCCCGCCGTGTATTACCTGAATGTGAAAGGCTGGGACCCGTGGCGGCTCGATCAGGTGGCGAGAATCATGGAAAAGCTCTCGGCTTCTCTGCTCGCCGCCGCGTCGGCCGCCCTGCTATACCTCCTGCTCAGGCGACGCGCCGAACCCCGGCTGGCTCTCCTGCTGACTTTGGCTTACGCCCTGGGAACCACCACCTGGATGATCAGCAGCCAGGCACTCTGGCAGCACGGCATGACCGAGTTATTGGTCGCCGGCATGTTGCTTACGGTAACCGGCCCCTGCACTTCTCGCGCGGTTGTGACGTCCGGTTTCCTTTGCGGGCTGATCGCGTGCAACCGGCCTCCCGATGCCATCCTGGCGGGAGCAATCGGAGTATACGGGTTGTGGTGGGCCGGCCGCAGGGCTCCGTTGCTCGCAGGCGCGGCCCTTGCTCCCGTGCTTCTGTTGACGGCCTATAATTTCTGGATTGCCGGTCACTGGGCCGGGGGCTACGGACTGGTCGGCGAAAGGGAGTTCTTTTCTTACGATCCGGTGAGCGGCGCTCTAGGCCTGCTGTTCAGCCCGGCGCGAGGCCTGTTTGTCTATTCGCCGTTTCTGCTGTTCGTTCCGGTCTTCGCCCGGCGAATCTGGCGCGACGCGGACAACCGGTTTCTCAGTGTTGCGATGGGTGCGGCCGTCCTCCTGCAGGTTGCCGTCTACGCAAGTACCGATTGGAGACAAGGCGTCACGTGGGGCCCGCGTTGGCTTACCGGTGCGCTGCCGATGCTGGTCTGGATGCTGCCGCCGGTTCTCACCCGGCTCCACCGCACGGGATGGACCGTGTTTGTCGCGGCCTGCCTTGCGGGGGTGGCTATTGAGGGGATCGGCGCCTTCTGGTATACGGGTACCAGCGACCTCGCGATCAACGCCGTCCCGGCCGGGCAGGAACATGCCACGCGCGCGGCCTGGGATCCGCGAAACAGCCCGTTCGTAGTCGAATTGCGGCATGCGGCCGCTCCCACCGAATTAACCACCGCGGTGCGCGGCAGTCTCGATATCGCAAGGACAAGCGACGGAGAGGCCTTGAGCTTGGCCAGTTCCAGGGACCTGCACGTCGAAGGATGGGCGCTGGCGAACGGACGCACTCCCAGGGAAGTCGCGATCCTGCTCGATGGCCAGGCGGTTGCATCGACGCACGATTTCTTCGTGCGTCCCGACGTCACCAAGGCCCTGGGGGTGCCGTCTGCTTCCGGGTGGCGCATCCAACTGCCCGCGCGCACGATCGATCCTGGGAACCACCTGCTGGCAGTTCAGATTCGGGCCGTGGAAGGCGGCGAGGCGTTCTTCCTGGCGGACCGCGAATTCACCACGGTGGAAGATGCTGAAACCGAGGAGAGGCTCTCGGCAACCGCGCGACAGGCAGCCGCTTCCATTGCCGCTCATCAGCAGGCTCCCGGCTACTGGCTCACCGCATTCACAGACGCCCCCGGCTACATTCATCCGGGGAGGGAAATGAACACGTTTCTCAACGCCGTAATGGCCGACCTGCTGGCGCCGGTCGCAGAAGAGGCTCGGTTGGGCGGGAATATGCGGCGGGCGAGGCGGTTCCTTTCCGCGCAGATCGAGGAAGACGGGTTGGTCCGCTACCATGGCCGGCCCGATTCTTCCGTGATCGGTACGCTGGGTTGTGCGATCACGCCCGATGCGGACGACACTTCCGTCGTCTGGAGAATCGCCCCTGCCGGCGACCGCGGGCAACTGGCGTCGGCGCTCGCGACCCTGCGCCGCTACCGCACTCCGGAGGGGCTCTACCGGACATGGCTCGCCCCACGGGATCGTTACCAATGCATCGATGCCGGCGCTAACCCGAATCCCGCCGACATCGGCATCCAGATGCACGTCTTCATGCTGCTCGCGAAGGAGGATCCGCCGGCCGCCCGTGCGCTGTGCAGTGCTCTGGACCGGCAAATCGCGAACGACGAAATCTGGGTTTACTACCGAACTGCTCCTGTGGTACCCATCCTGCGCCAGGCCGACCTGAACAACGCCGGGTGCAAGATCAAGCTGCCGGACGCGGCGTTGACACGGATCGCGGATGGGCAGCAGGTGTGGATCACGGCAGCGCGGTTGCTGAAGCGCTTCACCACCCACGGCGGCGCCCTGGCCTCGCACGCTGAGGCCGCCAGCCTGTTGGAACAACTGTCCCGCGACGGCTTTGCACCCCTGCGGCAGTCCCCTCCATTGCTTTATCACAACGATCTGACGGCCTCCGTGCGGAGGTTCTACTGGTCCGAAGATCTGGGCTACGCGCTGTGGCTCAGGCTTTATTGGGAGAACAAGCGGGCTTACGCGCCGGGGAGCGCCGCGCCGTGGCGCTGACCACTGAAACGGCCGTTGCGGTTCGCCAGAATCCGGCCCGTACCGCGCTCCTCCTGTTTTCATCCGTTCGCCTGGGCGAAGTGCTGGTATTGCAGGGCTCTCCCCTGCTCGGAGCGCTGTTCGCGATGGGACGCATCACCGCCGCGGGGTGCATGGCGATTGCGATCCTGACCGCCGGCAGCATTCTTCTGGTGGCACACGTCTTCGTGCTTAACGACTGGTCGGGGGTGGATTGCGATCTTCGCGACCCGAACCGAAGGCATGGTGTGTTTCCAAGCCGGGGTATCCGGCGGAACGGCGTCGCGTATCTCGCGCTAGCGCTGCTGGCGCTTGGTCTTCTGCTGCTCGGGACCTTCGGATACCGGACATTGATGATCGCCGCGGCAATCGCCGGATTGAGCGCGCTTTATTCCTTTCCACGCATCCATATGAAAGGCGTTCCGGTGCTGAGTTCGGCCCTTCACTTCGCCGGAGGATTGCTGCACTTCCTGCTTGGCTACTCGGTGTTCAGGACGCCCGACTGGCGAGCCATTCAAATCGGCAGTTTCTTCGCGTTGGTCTTTGTGGCGGGTCACCTGACCCATGAAATCAGCGACAGCGACAGCGATCTGGCAAACGGAATCAGAACCAACGCTGTGACATTCGGCAAGATGCGGAGCTTCCTCTGTGCGGTCCTTCTCTTTACGACCGCCGATGTGCTGCTGATGGCGCTCGCGCTGGGCGGCGTCGTGCCGGGTCCGCTCGCCGCCGTTGTCCCGATTTGTCCGCTGCACGTCTACTGGTCCGTCGAAGCCATCCGTACCGGCCTGACGTTCGAGGGAATCCGGCGGTTTCGGGCTCGCTATCGAGCTCTCTATGCCGCGGCGGGTCTGTTGATGGCGGCGGTCGTACTGCTCTCAAAATAGGCGCTGGAACGCGGGTAGGAAGGCTCGACGCGGTTGAACCGCGGAATATGCCGGCTCAGCGGTTGAGCTACAAATGCTGTCCGAATTAGCCAATTCCTCCCCTTGGACGGACTGAGTGCAAAGCACTTCCTGTGGAGATTTCCCGCTGCCTCCGAATCAGGTTCCCGTTCTCCATGGCCGCCTGCTGTCCAACTCAAGCCAGCGATAGCTCCAACTGCTCGGTGAGGATACGTTCTGCCGGTGGTTGGAACGGCTCGTTCAGCCACGCCATGAGATCCCGATACACGAACAGTTGCTGGCGCAGCAGCGCCACCAGATTCGACAGGCTCCAATCGAATCGGCTGCGCATTTGCGGGTACTTCAGCAGCAGCACCGCGATGAGAGCCGTCCAGATCTGCACCAACACCGCGTTGGCGCTCGTGCCGACGAAGGTCTTGACCCGCAGGGACTGCTTCAGCGTCCGGAAGAACAACTCCACCTGCCAGCGGTCGCGGTACACCGCGGCCAGGGTGGCCGCCGACAGTTTCAGATGGTTGGTCAAGAACACGACGGTGCTGTTGCGCTCGGTCATCCCACACCTCCGCGCGGCGCATCAGGGCCGCGGGACTGGCCTCCGGGATCTTTACCAGGACTCAGGGACCGTGGCGAGCGATGGCGCCGGCGTTGCAGGTCTGGCGACCTGCTCCACGAAAAGCTCTCGGAGGAAGAGAGACTTTCTGATTCAGCAAATCGCCGCATCCCTACCACGGTGCCTTGAGCCGCCAGGTTCGCTTGCCGCGCTGTACGACGGTGAATGTGCCGTCGTTGGTTCGCAGGAAGGACATGCGGAAGTCGCCCGCGGAGGATGAGGCGGCCCGGATGCCCAGGGCGTCGCCGCGACGCGTCGTTTGCACCGCGCCCGCGGGTGCCTGGCCCTTTCGGTACACGCGCAGCACGGTGAGCGCGAATGCCTGCATCTCGGGATCTTGGCTGGACGCCTCGACGTGCCACTGCGGGGGAATGGCCGGCAGCTTAGCCGAATCGAGATACTGCTGGTCCGGCGGCGGATCGTACCCGGTCCATTGCTTCATGCGCAGCGTGCCCTCGGCCACGTAATCGACGACCACGCCTCCGCGCTCCCGCTCGAGTACTAACTGCTGCGCTCCTTCCCGCAGTTCGAACGGCTTCTGGGCGTGCAGCATCCATTGATACGTGGAAGGCCGTGGCGCACGCAGTTCGTCGGCCAGCACCACGACGTCCGGCTTCAGGAAGATGACGTGGCGGCGCGCGGCCGTCAGCTTTCCTTCGTAAGACGCTGCCGCGTCGCCCACCACGTAGTCCAGTTCGTCGCCGAGGCTGGCCTGCACGATCCGGCCGCCCAAGTCCGCCGAGTGCGGCTTCTGCCCTGCTCCGTTCACCAGCACCGCGTTCTGCGAGCGCGTCGACCACACCCAATCCTTGTGGAACGGCGTGCCGTAAAGGTCGCGGTACACGTTGTTCACCAGCAGCGCTTCGCCGTATGCGTTCAACGTGAAGCTGTTGTGCGGATCGTGGCCGTGGCTCCAACGCCCCATGGGACTGGACTTGAAGCGCACCTGCACGTTCGACTCCGAGCTGGCGAGATCCGTATTCAAGATGGCCACGCCGGTGCCTCGAAACACTTTCGAAGGTGGCAGCTTCACGGGCGCTCGCGGCGCCACCGCGGGCGCCGCGCCGCAGAGGAAGTCCCACACAGGGTCCTCAGTGCCGGCGGGGATCTTCCATTGTTCCGTCCACCAGGCCCAGTACGGGTTCTTCGCGCGGCGCACGTAGTAGTGCATGAAGGACCAGTTTGCCGATACCGGCCGGTATGCCAGGTCTCCCAGGCCCAGGTCCGGCGAACCCGGCGGCGCCGAATACATGGCATAGTCGCCGAAGCGTGCGAAGAACGGTTTCCGGAAGCCGTCGATCCCAAGCGGCGTGCGCGCAAGTTCCATCCACCAGACGGCTTTCGACATGTAGCCGCCGAAGTAGGACAGTCCCTCATGCCAGCCGCCATCGTCGTCCGACCACACCGGGTAAACCGCAAAGAACTTGGTCACCGCGTAAGAGAGCATCTTCTCCGCTTCCGGCGTCTCGCCCAGCGTGGCGACGGCGTACTCGGCCAGCTTGTGCCAGGTGCGGTTGGCGTGGCTGCCGTAGGGCTGATTCAGATGACCTGCGCCCTGCTTCACTTCGCCACTCATCCACGCGTCGGTGGCTCGCCGCAGCATGACGGCGCGCATTCGGGCGCGATCGGATTCGCTCAGCGCATCAAAGGCCCAATCGTAGATGCGCGCCAGCCGGTGCAGCATGGGCTTGGCGGCTTCGCAATTGACAGTGAAGTTGGTGGGACCGTCCGGGTCCCAGCCTGCAAGTTCGAGGGCGCGCTTGCGGGCCGGCTCCTTGTACTTCACGTCGCGCGTCAGCAACCAGGCGAAGGCGAGGACTTCGCCTTCCTGCAACGCCTTGAGCGTCTGCAGGCGGTTCGACCACCAGTACTGGCGCGTGGCGGGATCATAGGCATTCGCGCGCACTTTAGGTTCCGGAGTGGGCGCGGCGCCGAGCAGCGCGCCGGCCCGCGCGATCAGCGCTTGATAGGCGGCCCTGCCCTCTTCCCGCGACCACTGGCGCAGGCGCGCGACGTCAGCCGCACGGACAAATATCCGCGGATGCTCACTCCCGATTCTCCGGCGAAGCTCCTCCATGGCAGGCTGCGGGAACGTAACCGCCTTGCGGTCCACGACGAAACTGCGTGCATTGCTCCACGCCGAGAATTGGCCATCCCTGGTCTCAATGCGATAGCGCCACCAGTAACGGCCGGACACGAGCGGCGCACTGTGCGTGTACACGCTCCAAGGAATCCCTCGCACCGTCACGGGCGCTTTGAACGACGAGTCCCGGGCCCACTCGACCGTGTACGCGACGGCTTCCTTCTCGTGCACCCAACTGAGCGCGGGCGGATTCAGCACCACTCGCTCGCCTTCGGCCGGGCGATAGCCCCACTCGTCCACCAGCGGCGCACGGTCGGGACTCTGCGCTCCAGCGAAAACCGGCAATAACGCCAACAGAAGAAAAACCGCGCGAACCATGCGATTACTATACACTCGGTCGAGTACACTGTAGGGCATGCCTACCCGCCGCGATTTCATAGCCACCTTGTCCGCGGCCCCGCTCCTGGCCGCGACGCGTCCTCCCAACATCGTTTACGTGCTGGCCGACGATCTGGGTTGGGGCGACCTGCACCGCTACAATCCCAGCTCCGCCGTCCCCACGCCCAACGCCGACCGCCTGGCCGGTGAAGGGATGCTGTTCACCGACATGCACTCCCCGTCGAGCGTCTGCACGCCGACGCGCTACGGGATCCTGACGGGGCGCTACTCATGGCGCTCGCGCATGAAGAGCGGCGTACTGAACGGCTGGTCGCCGAATCTCATCGAGCCGGGACGCATGACGGTCGCCTCGATGCTGCGCGCGCAGGGCTACTACACGGCGGGCGTGGGCAAGTGGCACCTGGGCCTCGGCAACCGCGAGAAGACCGACTATGACCAGCCGCTCAAGCCCGGTCCGTGCGACCACGGTTTCGATTACTACTTCGGGATTCCGGCGTCGCTCGACATGGACCCGTATCTCTATTTCGAAAACCACCGCGTCCTGGAGCGCCCGACCTCTCGAACGGAGGGCAGCCACCTGGGCGATCCGCGCGGGCCTTTCTGGCGCCCCGGTCCACAGGCGCCGTCGTTCAAGTTCGATCAGGTCCTACCCACTTTAGCCGACAAAGCCGTGGATATCGTGCGCCAGCGCGCCGCGAAGCGCAGTCAACCTTTCTTCCTGTACTTTCCGCTCACCGGGCCGCACACTCCTTGGATGCCCATCCCGCCGTTCCGCGGCAAAAGCAAGGCCGGCGAGTACGGTGACTTCGTCGCCCAAGTGGATGGCGTGCTCGGCCGCGTCATGCAGGCGCTCGAAGAGACCGGCCAGGCGCGCGACACGCTGCTTATCTTCACCAGCGACAATGGTGCTTACTGGGGCGCGCGTGACAAGGCCACCTACCCGCACCTTGCCAACGGCAGTTGGCGTGGCATGAAAGCGGACATCTGGGAAGGCGGTCACCGCATTCCATTCCTGGTGCGATGGCCCAAACACGTTCCCGCCGGCATCGTGTGCGACGAGCCCGGTTGTCTCACCGACCTGATGGCCACTGCCGCCGCGGTGAGCGGCGCGCGCCTGCCCCACGACGCCGCCGAAGACAGCTTCAACCTGCTTCCTGCCATCGAGGGCCGCAGGCTGAAGAAGCCCATCCGGGAAGCCATCGTGCATCACAGCGCCATGGGCAACTTTTCGATCCGCCAGGGTGAGTGGAAGCTGTGCCTGGGACTGGGCTCCGGAGGCTTCACCGAACCGCGCAAGGAGACACCGGCCGCGGATGGCCCTCGCGGCCAACTTTACAACCTGCGCGAGGACCCCGGCGAACTGGTCAACGTGTACCAGCACTTCCCGCAAGTGGTCGAGCGCCTCACCGCGCTGCTCGAAAAGTACAAATCCGAGGGCCGCTCGCGGCCCAACTGAGGTCCGGTTGGTGATAAAGTAACGCTCAATGAGGAGCTGACCATGCCGTCTACGATCGACCGTCGTGGCTTTCTGACCGGTTCGTCCGCCGCGCTGCTGGCCGGAGGGTTCGTGACCCGTCCCATGGCCCAGGCTGAAGCAGAAGGATGGCCCAAGCCGCGGCCCACCAAGATCCACGTTGTCTACATGGGACTGCGCGGCGCCTGGCCCAAGCCCGAGTTCGACGCGCCGGCCGAAGTGGCCAAGTTCCAGAAGTATCTGGCTGGGGTGGCGGCCCGCCTGGGCGATGTCGAATTCGCCGGTGGTGAGCTGATCCCGAATCGCAACGAGGGCGTGGCGAAGACCATTGCCAGTCTTGGCGACGCGGACGCCATCCTGCTGATCCACCTGGCCTTTGGTTCGAGCGAGCCCATGCGAAAGCTGGCCGATACCGGGCTCCCCATGGTGATCTTCTCGCAGCCGTTCAGCGGGCACGACTGGATGTACGTCCCACGCTGGCAAAAGGCTGGCGCAAAGGTCGTGCTGCTGCCCTCGAGCGACTACGCCGACCTCGACCGCGCCGTCGCGCTGCTGCGCGTCCCGGCTCGTATGCGGCAGAGCCGTATCCTGCTGGTTGGATCGGCAGCCGGCACCGCCGCTGCACAATCGGCGGATCGTGTGCGCGATCGCACCGGCGCGGAAGTCGTCCCCATCACTGTCCAGCAGGTGATCGAGGCGCACAAGGCCGTGGACGCCAAGGCCGCCGAAGCCGAGGCTGAACAGGAATGGCTCAGGCCGGCAAAAAAGATCGTCGAGCCGACGCGCGAGGAGATAGTGAAGTCGGCGCGCATGTACCTGGCACTCAAGCAGCTCATGATCCGCGAGCGCGCGCAGGCGGTCACCATCCGCTGCCTGGGCGGCATTCCCATCGCCACGCTGGGCTACCCGTGCCTTGCGTTCAGCAAGCTCTGCGACCTGGGCCTGGTGGGCGCCTGCGAAGCGGACATGGACTCGACCCTCACCATGCTCGAATTCGCTTACGCCTTCGGCAAGCCGGGCTTCATCACCGATCCGCTATTCGACATTTCCAAGAACGCCATCATTCACGCCCACTGCCTCGCGCCCACGCGCATGGACGGGCCGGCCGCGGAACGGGCGCCGTTCCTGATCCGCACGCATCGGGACGACAACAAGGGCGCTTCGCTCGAAGTGGAGCTGCGCGCCGGCCAGGAGATCACCTGCGCCAAGCTCGCGAACCTGGACACCATCCTGCTTTCATCGGGCAAGATCATCGAGATCCCCGACTTCGATGACCGGGGCTGCCGCACACAGATCGTCACGCGCGTGGCCGACGCCCGGAGTATGCTCGCCAACTGGGGCAGCGGTCTGCTGGGCGACGACATGATGACGCTGCTGCATCGCGTGGTCTTTTACGGGAACCACATCGAAAGCGTACGCGATCTGGCGCAGCTCATGGGCCAGAAAGTAGTGATGGAAGGCTAGCCGGGGACGCCGGCCTTGGGCCCGTAGCCTGCGTGATAGACTGAGCTTATGCCGGCTGGATATTTACCGATTCTCATCTATCTGCCAGTAGCTATAGCCTTTATCATTCTGCTCCTGCTGATCGCCAAGCTGCTTCGTCCGTCCGCTCCGGAGGCCGTCAAGCTGGAAGCTTACGAGTGCGGCGTAAAGGCTGGCTCCGATGCACGAGGCCGCTACACGGTGCGTTTCTACATCGTTGCGATTTTGTTCGTCATTTTCGACGTCGAGACGATCTTCCTCTATCCGTGGGCCGTACGTTACAGGCAGCTTGGATGGTTCGGCGTGGCTGAGGTGGCTGTATTCCTGGCTATCCTGGTCGTCGGCTACATTTGGGCGTACAAGAAGGAGGCGTTGAAGTGGGTTTAGGAGAGAATGTCGTGTTGAGATCCTTCTTGTTAGTGGGGGCCTTGTCGGTATCTCTCTCGGCCGCCCCGAAACTCCGGCTGGTCAGCAGTACGGTCGGGCCGTTGTCCATCACGCAGGGGGCCAACGGTTCGGTACAGACCGTGGAAGCGTATAAGGAAGGAGACGGCGCGCTTTCCCTGAGCGCGGCAAGCTCAGTCTCGTGGGTGATTCCGAATGTCGGCACGTCCCGGGTATGCACCGGCCGAACCGGCACGTGCATTCCCGTCCAGCTCACCCTTAATACGTCATCGCTCGCAAAGGGCACTTATACGAGCACCGTTACGATTTCTGATCCGAATGCGGTGGATGCTCCGCAGACCGTCATGGTCACTGTCCAAATGGGCGGCGGGGTGCCCGACCGTGTGGACCTGTACGGCGCCCCGAATGGCGCTTACACCGACGGGACGTTTTACACCAACAGCTATTTGACGAGCGCGGTCACAACCACCGACGGCAGACCCTGGCTGTCGCTCTCCCTGGACGGCACCGGCACCTTCGGCTTCGTGTTTCCGTACCGCTTCCGCGCCACGCACCTGAGCGGCATGGCGGAAGGCACTTACAACGGCTCGGTGACCATCACGAAGTCCGCCGTCCCGGCGGAGAACAAGACCGTCCCGGTGAGCTTCACGGTGACCTCGAAACCGATTGCGGCCGTCGCATCCGCGCCAACCGAAATCCGGCTGTCGCAGAATGCGAAGAAGTCCACGCAGTACATCGTAATTGCTAACCGCGGCCTGTCCGCCCTTTCCCTCACCGGCGCGACCGCTGCCACTACTTCCGGCGGCCCCTGGCTTTCAGCTCAAGTGTTGGCAGGGACGATGTACGTGCAGGTGATGACCGATCCGACGGGAATGGCCGTTGGCCGCTACTCAGGCTCGGTCACCGTCACGTCGAACGCGGCCAATTCTTCGCTCACCGTGCCGATCAATTTTGAAGTGATCCCCGCGGGGGCCCCGCGCCTCTACTACCGCGGCCTTGTGAACAACATCACATTTGCAGGCGGTGACGCTTTGTCACGAGGTGAAATTGTCGCCCTGTTCGGTGAGCAGATGACGATGTCCGATCCGCTGGCAGCCACGACGCTGCCTCTCGGCGATCTGCTCAACGGCGTGCGCGTGTACATTAACGAAAAGCCCGTGCCCCTGTACTATTCGTCTTACGGGCAGGTCAACCTGCAGATTCCCTTCGACGCCACGATTGGCGACGCAGCCGTGCGCGTGGAACGCAATGGGGAAAGCAGCAATAAGATCTCGGTTCAGATCGCGGCCCGCGCGCCGCGGATCATGCGACTGGGCATAGGCGACTACGGGATCATCGTCAACCAGGACGGCTCCTTCCCGATTCCCGTGACGGCGGGAATTTCGAGCCACCCGGCCAAGGCAGGCGACTACCTCGTCATTTACGCGCTCGGACTGGGAGAAACAGTCCCGCCGGTTGCGAGCGGCGCAGGCGCACCGGCCGCTGAACCGTTCGCCCGTGTTCCGCAGCCGCCAAAGGTCATCTTCACCGGAGGCTCGTGGGGAGTGGCGTCCTCGGTCGATCCGCTGTTCGTGGGCCTGACACCCAATTTCGTGGGTCTGTATCAGATCAACGTGCAGGTGCCGCCGAGCCCGCCGATCGGTACTGCCGTGTCGATCTATACGGATGACGGCACGTATCGCAGCAATGTGGTCCGCCTCGCCATCGAATGACCGAGCGGCTTTACCACGGCGATTCTTACCTGGTCGATTTCAGCGCGCGTGTCTTTGCCAGAGAGGGCGATGGCAGCCGCCTGATTTTGGACCGCACCGCCTTCTACCCGGCCTCCGGTGGGCAGCCGTGTGATTTCGGCACGATCGAGGGCGTCCAGGTACTCAACGTCGAAGAGGATGACGAAGGGAGAATCGTGCACTCCCTGTCCGCGCCGGTTGCCGGCGACACGGTGAATTGCCGCGTGGACTGGGAGCGGCGGTTCGATCACATGCAGCAGCACAGTGGCCAGCACTTACTGTCCGCTGTCATCGTTGAATGTTGCGGTATCCCCACCGTCAGCTTCCACCTGGGGGAAGAGTTCTCCACCATCGACATCGCCACCGGCTCACTGGACGCGCGCGTGGTGGCCAGGATCGAATCGCGCGCCAACCAGGTGATCGCGGAGAATCGCGCCGTGACCGTCGAATACCGCGACCCGTCGGACCAAGCGGATCTGCGTGCTCCTTCCTCTCGGCAGGGCACGCTCCGGGTGGTCAAGATGGAGGACCTGGACGTGAGTGCCTGTGGCGGTACGCACGTGCACGCCACCGGGGAGATCGGCTGCCTGCTCGTGGGCCGCCTGGACAAGATGCACGGCAACGTCCGCATCGAGTTCGTGTGCGGCTCGCGCGCAGTGCGCCGCGCTCGCGCCGATTACGATGCGCTCAGTCGCATTGCGCGCACGTTGGGGACTCCCATGGCCGCGACGCCCGATGCCGTAACCGCACAACAGGACCGTCTCAAGGAACTGGAGAAGGCTTGCCGGCGCCTCGCCGTCGAGCTTGCCAAGCGGCGCGGACGAGAGCTCTATGAGACGGCCCCCGTCACCGCGTCCGGGTTGCGCGTCCACGAGAATGTGATCGCATCCGGATCCCTGGGCGACGACGTGCGCGCCGAGGCCCAAAGCTTCACCGCTTCGCCGCGCGCAGTCTACCTGGCTGCATCGCGTGATCCAGCGGCGATCCTGCTGGCGGTCTCTGCCGATGCCGGGCTACAGGCCGGCGCGGTGCTGAAGCAGGCGCTGGCGGCGGCCGGCGGACGAGGCGGTGGCAGCACCGGCATGGCGCAGGGTAGCGTGCCGGGCGCGGAAGCGCTGGACGCGGCACTGGCCGCTATCCGTGATGTAGTGAATTCGGTCCGTCTTACATGACACGCGCCCGCGGCACGCTTAGCGGCAGTTTGAGGAACGCCACGCCCACATCCCTGCGCATGTGGCTCATCTCGTCTCCCGCCTGTCCGTCATAAAAAATCGCCAGGCGGTCGCCGCATTTCACAACCGACGGTAGCCCGATGATGTTTCGCGACCATTTGCAGTTGGTTGGGTCGAGGACGATGGCCTTGTCGCGCGCTCGCCATCGGTTCAGGTTCCTGGTCCAGTAAACCCATACGGCGTCAGTGTACTCATACCCTTTGCGCAACCCGACGTGATTCGTGAACAGGAACCATGTTTTGTTGGCGGGCTCGTAGTAGAGGGAAGTGTTCTCGATCTGCTCTTCGAGGGGCAGAATCGGCCGGCGATCGATGGTCCAAGCCCCGTCCAGATCCCGTGTGCGCGCGATGCCGAGAGTGCGCTTGACGTGGCGCGTGCCGGGTTCCACAATCGAAGCGCTGAAGAACTGCAGGTATTGTCCTTTGTGCTTGACCACATGACCGGGGCTCGCCGTCACCGAATAGTACGTGCCGGGCGTGGGGCGAAACGGCACCACATCGCGCTGCTTTACCCAGGGACCCGCGGCGGATTCTCCGCGCGCTTTCATCGTAAGGTAGGGAAACGCGGGCACGCGGCCCGGAGGAGGCGACGTGTGGGGCGTCCCGAGGTAGAACATGTGCCACGTCTTGCCGTCGAAGTAAGTGACGCCGTAGCTGGCCGACTTCGAGTCGTCTTCGCCCGCCGCACCCAGTTCTAATACCGGACCCTTCTTTTCCCA
>JAJFUV010000315.1 GCA_021372245.1 Terriglobales bacterium | reverse complement strand
CCGGCCATCGAGTGGCAGGCACGAAATTTCTCGCGGCGCTCCGGCGTCCCCGTCGATGTGCGGGTAGACGGAGATCTCGACGGACTGCCGGATTCCCACCGGACCTGCGTGTTCCGGGTGGTTCAGGAAGCCCTGACCAACTGTGCGCGGCACGCCCAGGCCCGCAGCATCCGCATCTCGGTCCACGGCCGGGACGGCCTGTTGTCGCTGATGGTTCAGGACGACGGTGTCGGTTTCGGCATCCACGATTCGCGAGGCAGGGGATTGGGATTAATTGGCATGGAAGAGAGAGTGGGGGAGCTTGGCGGGCACTTTGAGGTCCTCTCTCAGCCGCAAAAAGGCACACTCATCCGTGTGGAATTGCCGGTTCATAGGGAGGCGAAAGCATGAGCAAGATCCGGATTCTGTTGGCGGACGACCACGGCCTGGTGCGCAAGGGACTGCGCCTGTTGATCGAGTCGCAAGAAGGCATGGAAGTTGTCGGCGAGGCCTCCGACGGGCGCGAGGCCCTCAAACTTGCCGCCGAGCTGCAGCCCGAAATCGCCATCCTGGACATCGCCATGCCGAACCTCAACGGCATTGACGCCGCCGCGCAGCTAGCCAAGCGCGGTGACAACGTGCGAGTAATCATCCTCAGCATGCACTCCGATGAAAGCTATGTCGTGCGTGCCCTGGATGCCGGCGCGCGAGGTTATCTGCTGAAGGACTCCGCTGAGGAGGATCTTGTGCAGGCGATCCGCACCGTGGCGCAGGGACGCCCCTATTTCAGCCCGGCCATCTCGGCGACACTTCTGGAAGATTATATCCGCACGCTGCACCAGCGCGGGCTGACTGACACCTACGACCTGCTCACCGACCGGGAGAAGGAGGTGCTCCAACTATTGGCCGAAGGCAAATCCAACAAAGAAGTGGCGGCGCTGCTGAATCTCAGTCCGTACACAGTGGAGACGCACCGCACCAACCTGATGCAGAAGTTGAACTTGCACAACACGGCGGAGATTGTGCTCTATGCCGTACGCAAGAAGATCATCGCTTGACCCCGGAAGTGGGCGGCCTTCGCGGCGCCTGCGGCTTTGGGCCCGCGGAAGGCGCAGGCTGTGCCGAAGGTTTGGGCGCGTACGTGTAAGGAGGCCGCAGCTTAGGCAGCCGCTGTAGCTTCAGAAGATGATCGAACGAAGCCGGTTGGCTTTGCTTGCCCGGCGTCCGGCTCTCCCCGCCGGGTTCCCGGGCCAGCGCCGGGTCAGGCTTGGCGGGGGGAGCTGAAGGCGGCAGCCGGCGGCTCTTGCCGGCGGGCGTCTTCTGGATCTTTACATAGGCGCCCAATGTTCGCGCACTGCGCGAGCAGGTAGGCGCTTGGCTTTCTTCTTCTTCCAGCCATTCTATGATTGGGCTTTTCGGATACTTCCGCGGATTCGCCACGACATCCCTCCTTGCAACCTGTCGGAAGCTCTTTTCGTCTAGTCTGAGTCTAGACCTGAACATGCCGCCTTTCAAGCGTTTAATGTTCGCATGGGCTGCTCTTTCGGCCGCCCTTTACGGCCAGGACGCCCGGCAGATTGTGCGCATGGCGATCGAGCGTTTCAACCACAGTACGTCCGTCGGCCGCCAATATGGATTCTTCGAACTCGACGTGCAGCGGCAGTTCGACGACGAAGGAAAGCTGAAGTCGACGCGCTCGCGCACTTTTGACATCACGACGGAGGAGGACTCCCCCTACCGGCGCTTGGTGGCGCGGGATGGGAAGCCCCTGAACGTTTCCGAGAATGCAAATGAGATGGCGAAGTTTCATTACGACATCGAGCAGCGCCGCCGTGAGACTCCTTCCCAGCGTGCCAAGCGTATGGCGGAGTGGGAGAAGCGACAGGACCGCCAGCGCAAATTCCTGCGGGAGATCCCGGAGGCCTTCGAGTTCACGGTTCTCCGCGTGCAGCGCCTCGATGGACGAAACACTTGGGTGATTCGCGCCCAGCCGAAGCCGGATTACCACCCTACCAACACGGAAGGAAGGGTCCTGAGCAAACTCGCCGGCACCTTTTGGATCGATAAGGCCGACCTGCACTGCGTCCGGCTCGAGGCGCAATCAGTGGAGACGATCACGTTCGGCTGGCTGCTGGTGCGCGTCTCCAAGGGCGCCAGCCTCAGAATCGCCCAGACCCGTGTGAACGGTGAAGTCTGGTTCCCCAAACACGTTTTTGCTTCCTACCGCGCCCGCATCGGCCTGATCAAGTTAATTGCCGGGGAGAACGAGTATTCCTACTCGAACTATCGCAAGCTGCAGGCCGGATCGCGTTCCGAGGCGGGTGTCCCGGCACCGTGATTCCGCCGCTCCGGTTCATTTGTGTTTAGAATTGTTCGTTGCACACCAGATCTTCCATCCGCAACCACTTGGAGTACTCGATCGCGCGCGTCCTGCTGGCGAGCCTTGCGCACGGGCCGCGGCCAGTGTCCGACAGGCTCGCCCGGGTCTACACATGGCTGCTCGATAGAGCCGTGCCGCGGCTGCGTCGCGTGGCCATGCGCAATCTGGAAATCGCCATGCCCGAGCGCTCAGCCGTGGATCGCCGGGCCATCGCTGACGGCGTCTTCCGCTCTATCGCTCGCATGATGGTGTGCTTCGCGCGCTTGCCGCGGATCGGCCCGGATGAGGTGGGCCAGTGGATACGTTACGAAGGCTACGAGCACTTCACGGCGGCGCTCGCCAAGGGCAGGGGAGTGCTCTTCGCGACGGCCCACCTTGGCAACTGGGAGCTTAGTGCGTACGCCCACGCCATGATGTCGGGCCCCATGCACGTGGTTGTCCGGCCGCTCGATAATCCGCTGATCGACGCCCTGGTGGAATCCCGCCGGACCGCGAGCGGCAACCTCATGATCCAGAAGAAGAATTTCGTGCGCGGCATCCTCAAAGCGCTGGCCGCTAACCAGGCGGTGGGGATTTTGATCGATCAGAACACCTCGCTCGAAGAAGGTGTCTTTGTGAACTTTTTCGGGGTGCCAGCCTCGGCCAACGCGGGCTTCGCGAAGCTGGCCGCGAGGACGGGCGCAGCCGTGATCCCTGGCTTTGCCTTGTGGTCGTCTGAGGAGAATCGTTACGTGCTCAAGTTCTACAAGCCGGTGGAGATTACCGGCGATTTGGCGGCCGACTCGCAACGTTTGCACTCGCAGTTGGAGTCGGTGATCCGTGAATACCCCGACCAGTGGCTATGGATTCACCGTCGCTGGAAGACGCGCCCGCCAGGCTCGCCGTCGCCTTATTGACAGCCGCTGTGCGCCGCTTCGCTAGAATGGAAGTGTGATTCATCCTCGCATTCTTTATAACGGCCACGTGTGTTCCGCATCGGAAAAGCTGCTCTGTCCCGGCCAACTCGGTTTGCTCAGCGGGTGGGGCGTGTTTACCACCCTCCGCGTCTACGATGGGATCCCCTTTGCGTTCGCGCGACACTGGGCGCGCATGAGCAAGGATGCCGCGCTGATGCACGTGCCGATGCCCGAGGACCCGGCTGCCATCGAGCGCGATCTTTACGGGCTGATCGAAGCCAATTCGGCCGTCAACGCCTCCCTTCGCCTGGTGGTTGTACGCAACCGCCATGGCCTCTGGGAAGGCCCTGCCAACACTAGGGATTACGATGTTATCGCTCTGACCGCAGGGTTGAACCAATGGCCGCACGATGTGAAACTGGCGCTGATGGCGAACGCCCGTTACGCGGCGTGCGAGTTCACCGGCGCGAAGATTCTCTCCTGGGCGCAAAACCTCACTTGGAACGAAGAGGCGCACTCACGCGGATGGGACGAGATGCTACTGCTCAACGAGCGCGGCGAAGTGAGCGAGTGCACCTCGGCGAACCTGTTCGCGGCCTATGGCGATGAGGTGCGGACCCCGCCCCTCAATTCCGGATGCCTGCCCGGCGTGACGCGAGACGTGCTCCTGCGGGAAATCCACGTTCCAGGCCTGCGAGTCGTGGAGCAAACCCTCTTCCCGGCCGATTTGGAGAAGGCTGACCAGGTGTTCATCACGAGCACGACCCGGCATCTGCTGCCCGTGTCTTCGATCGAAGGTCTGTCGATGCGGAACCAGGGTGCGGCGTGCCAGCGTCTGCGGGAGGCGTTCGACGCGTACGTTCGGGAGTACACGGCCTCCCGTCGTGCCGCTGTTGTTTGATACCTTGGTCGTTTCGAGCGGCGCCCCGGATGCGAGCCTACTGTCCCAAGTGCGGAAGCGGAAAAGTGCGGGCGTCAAGGGCGCGCACGGGCGGGGAGGTGATGGCCCGCTTCTTCGGCGTCCAAGCCATGCGGTGCCGCAGGTGTTCGCACCGCTTCGTGCACAGCATCTGGCACTTCAGCGAAGCACGCTTCGCGCACTGTCCGCGCTGCCTCAACATGAGCTTGAGTCCCTGGTCCGAGCAAGACCGCCGTCCGTCGCGGGTGCAAAAGTTGATGCTTCGATTGGGCGCCAGGCCATACCACTGCGGGCGCTGCCGGTGCAGGTTCGTGAGTTTCCGGCCAAGGAACCGGCGGGCGGAAATAGACCGGCGCTGTCAGGTTTACTGGGAGGAATGATGCGTGGGCACAAAAAAATGGTTCCAAGTGACCCATGTTGCAGCCTGCCCCCCAGCCGTCATGCCCGGCTTTGGGCTTGTCATTCGGTAGAATCGGGCGCCTGCCTCTCTGCTCCCCGCCCCTGCCTTTAGGCAATTGCGGATCACCGCTCGGAGGCTCGCCAGCTTTCTCCTACCGATAGAAACCGGCGTTTCGTGACGGCCTTTCGCTCTCCCACAGTGATTGCGCCCGTTTCCAGGCACCCCCACGGTGGGGTCAAAGTTCCTGGCCTGCCACTTCAACGCCCCGCCGAAGCTTCATCTGGCCCGTTCGGTTTCCGTCTCACCACCTCGTGTGGGTCTTCCCCACTCCGGGGCGGGTCAACGGCGAAAACCCGTTGCCAAATGCACGATCCGGCGGTCTGAATCCTTTCTCGGCTTTTCGCTCCCCTTTGGGATTTTCGCCCCGCAGGCTCGTAGCGCTCAAACCGATTCCGAACCCAGAAGCTTACCGAACGTTCCGCCCGATCTCCCCTCGCTCCCCGTCGGCATCGCTTTTTATCACGTCTGCCTTCGGCTCATCGTTCCGGGACCGCTACGTTCCGTCCGGCTCGCTGCCGCGTGAACCTCTTGGAACCATCTCCACTATGCTCTAAGTCCGTTTTGAAGTCAAACAAAATGTGCGCTCGTCACGCCGTTTTCCTCAAATTATATTTGGTTTATTTTCAGTATGTTGCGAGCGCCGTCCGGTGGATTCAATGTGGATAAAACAACCCGCCCCCGACTTGTTTCCGTCGAAAGTCAGCGTTCGAGTTTCAGAATCATTCCGGTGTCGGTGGCAGCCCAAATGTGAGCCGGACCGGCGGCCGCCAGGATGGCCTGATGCGCCACGGCCCGATAGTCGACGGGCATGACGTGCCAGGATTTAAGGTCTCCTGAACTGAATATCTTCAGCTTGCCGGGGATCGGCGAGCGCCGCAGCTTGCCGGCACACTCAATGGCGGCGATGTACGCGGTCCCTTCTCCGTCCTCGTACACGTCGGTCGCCATCCGGTCCTTTTCGCGGAAGACTCGCCAACTCTTGCCGGTGCGCAGATCCACACGGAAAACCTCCGAGGCGTATTCGAATGAGTCGTCGAATTCGAACACCGACAGGGCGGATGCGGCCCGGCTGATGCGAAGCAGGCTGATACGCCCGAACATCGACGTGACTTGAGAATTCCAGTTGGAGCCGCTGTCGCGAGTCTCCAACACGACAGTGGAGGCGGGGAGTTCGCGGCGTTTCAAGGCCGATTCGGGGTCCATCCATTCCGGCAGGCGGTAGGCGTTCCTTTGTGGCGGCCGGCTCCAGCCCGCAATGATGCCGAATCGCCCGGCCAGGAAATCGATCGCCGTGAAGACCGTGTTCGCGGTGGAAGTGGGCACCTTTTCGGCCACTTTCAAAGCACTCCAGGACTTTCCCCCATCGCTGGTTTCGAGGATTGTCTTGCGCGGGCCGATGGCGAAGCCTCGATTCTCATTCAGAAAATAGACGCGCAGGATACCGCTCTGCCCCGACACCTTGTTCCATTGCAGGCCGCCCTCGTCGGTCCGCCAGACTCCCCGCGCGGTCACCATCCAGCCCAGGCTGTCGTTGAGGAAGAACAGCGAGAGGGGGTGATCCTTGAGCTTCTGGATCGACCACGTCGCGCCTCCGTCGTTGGTCGCAACCATGACCGGCTTGGTGGAGTGCTCGTCCTGCAGCACGCCAACGGCCAGGCCTCGGCGCGCGGACGGAAACTTGAGGTCGTTAATGACGAGTGTGGAGCGGAGCTCGTCATAGAAATACTGCATGCGCCAGCGCGGTTCGGCGCTCGCGAGGGCGCAGACAGAGATTGCCAGCACCGCCAGGGTCAGAACTCGTTTTCCGCTCATCTGGGTGTCAGTTTCTCGTGCGGCCGTGCCCGCTGGCCAGCACGAGTTCGGCGTGGTTTGCGCTCTCGACGGAGGTGGGATCCATACGAGCCAGCGCCAGCAGGCAGCCGAGCTGCTCGCCCACCGTGGTGAGAAGTTCCATCTCGCTTCCGGTGTGGGCGTGCGGCATCCTGTGCTGCACGTTGATGACACCCACCACGCGGTTGCGCGCGATCAACGGGGCGGAAAGAAACGCTTCGAAGGTATCCTCCGGCAGATTGCTGAAGTACCTGAAGCGCGGATCCTGGTTGGCCTCTTTCGAGATGGACAGGAGGCGGCGCTCCCGCGCCACCCATCCGGTGAGTCCCTCACCGACCTTCAAACGAACGTTGCCAAGGTCCGGCGGGCCAGACTTGTTCGAAGCGCAGAGCACCAGTTCGTCGTTGTCGATCAGGTAGACGAAGCAGGAATCGCATTCCATGAATTCGGTGACCAGAGACACGATCCCCTGTAGGACTTCCTGCAGATTCATTTCGCGCACCATGAACCGGCTGATTCTTTGGAACAGGCGGACCTGCTGTTCCGCACGTTCGAGGCGTATTTCCAAATCCTTTGCCTTGGCCACGCTACCATTATCGCCCGCTGGAAGGGTTTCCCGCGTGGGACAATCTGGTGAAGGAGATGGGGTCATGAGAACAGCGGGAAAATCGTGGTGGCTGGGGCTCTTTCTCACGGCGTCATGCGCACTCGCCGCGAGCGTCGACCTGCGCAATGCCGTAGTGGTAGCGCGCGTGGAAGCGGTGCCGGAAGTCGAGAGAACGGCCGTCACGGTGCTGGTCGAGGAAATCGAGAAACGCAGCGGCATCCGGCTGCCGGTCGCCTCCCAGGCGCCTTCGTCCAAAACGACTGTCAGCATTGCGTCGGGTGTCACGGTGCCTGGAGGCCGTCCGGAAGGATATCGCATCCACATCGAGCAGGCCGGCCGAACCGTTGTGAAGATCGAGGGCGTCGACGCGCGCGGAGCGCTTTACGGAGTAGGACATCTGCTGCGGCTGATTGACTGGGGTCCAAACAGGCTGGAAGTGCCCGCGCCGCTCGACGTCACCTCCTCGCCTGCTTACCCGATTCGCGGCCACCAGCTCGGCTACCGCCCCACGGCCAATTCCTACGACGCCTGGACACAGGCCCAGTATGAGCAATACATCCGCGACCTGGCCATTTTCGGGACAAACGCGATTGAGAACATCCCTTCGCAGGACGAACGCCAGAGTTCCGTGATGAAGACCACGCGCCGCGAGATGAACCGCGCGATGAGCCTGATATGCCGGCGTTACGGCATGGACTACTGGATCTGGCTCCCTGTCGAGTTCGATCTGCGGGGCCCGGCCGGGAAGCGCCGCGCGGCAATGCTGAAGTGGTTCGAAGAGTATCTGCGCGACACTCCCGAGCTTACGGGCGTTTTCGTTCCCGGCGGCGATCCGGGGAATAACCCGCCGGAACTGCTCCTTCCTTACCTGGCGGAGATGGCGAGGCTGATGCGGCCCGTGCATCCCAAAGCTCGCATCTGGCTTTCCATGCAAGGTTTCGACAAGGGCAAGGCCGAGTATGTGTATCAGTACCTGGAGCGGGAATCGCCGGATTGGCTCGGCGGCCTGGTGGCGGGACCGAGCAGCCCTCCGGTTGCCGGAACGCGCCTGCGCCTCCCGGGGAAATACAAGTTACGGCTGTACCCGGACATCACGCACAACAAGATCTGCCAGTTCCAGGTCCCCGAGCTGGATCAGGCCATTGCGTTGACCCTGGGCCGCGAGGCGGTGAATCCGCGGCCCGTCGAGTACGCGCGCATCCACAACTGGTTCGCACCATATTCGGATGGTTTCATCTCGTATTCGGACGGCGCCCACGACGATGTCAACAAGAACCTCTGGAGCGCGCTCGCCTGGGACCCGTCGCGGCCGGTGCGCGACGTTCTTGCCGATTACGCGCGTTTCCACTTCGGCCCAGAGGTGGCTGCCGGGGCGGTGGACGGGATCCTGGCGCTGGAGCGCAACTGGCACGGGCCGCTCGCCGAGAACGGCGGTGTTGAGGGCTCCCTACTCCAGTGGCGGCGGCTGGAAGCACAGGCTCCCAAGCTGGACAGCAACTGGCGTTGGCAGATGCTGCTGCTGCGCGCCAACTACGACGCCCACGTGCGGCGGCGCCTGATTCAGGATTCAGCACTGGAGAAGGAGGCCAACGCCGTGCTGGGACGGGCCGGGGAAATCGGGTCCGAGCGGGCCATGGGCGAAGCCACTCGGATTCTTGATCGTGTGGCCTCGGAGCCGGTGAGCGCCGATCTGCGCGCGCGTATCTTCGAATTGTGCGAGAGGCTATACCAATCGATCGGGCTGCAGACCAGTGTCGGCAAGTATCAGGCCAGCGGGGCCGAGCGCGGCGCGGTACTGGATTTTGTAGACCTGCCTCTCAACAATCGATGGTGGCTGGAGGACCAGTTCGCAAGCATCCGCCAACTTCCGACGGAAGCTGAAAAAGTGGCCCGGCTGAAGACCATCGCATGCTGGGAAGACCCAGGCCCGGGCGGTTTCTACGACAGTGTGGGCAACTTCGCGAAAGCCCCGCATCTGGTCAACCCGGCAGTGGATCCCATCGAACTCGAAGACGATCGCATCGAACCGCTGTTCTGGTGGTGGGATCAGGGCAAGAGCCGCGCGCGCCTCTCCTGGCAGGTGACCATGTGGCCGCGCGAGCTGGTGTATGAAGGGCTGGACGCGAACGCTTCCTACATCGTGCGGTCGACCGGCTACGGGAAAGCGTTGCTGCGAATCGACGGCGAGCGGGTCCTGCCCACGCTGGATGGCCAGAAGATGGGCGAATTCGCGGAATTCCCCGTGCCCGCCAAGTGCCTCAAGGACCGCAAACTGGTGCTGACCTGGGATATCCCTAACGACGAAGGACACCTCAACTGGCGCCAGCGTTCACGGTTGTCGGAGGTCTGGTTGATCAAACGGTAGGGGCGGCATATCTCCCGCCCCAATGGATTTATTGAATGAACCCAAGTTGCCGCAGCGTCGCGGCCGGCTCCTCGTTATCGAAGCGCGTCAGCATGGCCTTCTGGTAACCGTTATCGAGCGCGATGGCGAACGGCGGGTCGACGAACTGGAACGTCTGCCGCAACCTTTCGGCGTCGTTCGAAATGCCAGCCTTGAAGCCAGTCGATTGCACGAATTCCACGGCGAACTGGGGTTGCCTCGTGGGGACGGCGATCAGCTTCGTCGCTCCCCAGCTATGCTTGGCCAGCGCGTGCGCCGCTTCGTCGCAGTGCCGGCACTCGGGATCGAACACGTAGATGAAGACGCGCCCCTGATGCAGCGGGAACTGCTTGCCCTCCACGAGGATGGAATCCGGTGCGCGTGTGCCCTTGAGCCGCGCGGCGCTGATGCCGTAAGACATGCCGGCGAACACGGCCACGGCGCCGAAGATCAGGGCCGCGTTGCGTAGTCCCCGCGACGGCTGCGACCACCAGCCGGCGAGCGCGGCTCCCACGAGCATGAGAGCGTCAGTGATGAAAAACATCGGCCCCACCAGACGCTGAATCCACGGGAAGCAGTTACATTCGTCTCCACGCAGTACATCGTAGTAGTAGCCGATATATGCCATGAACGCGATCAGCGAGAGGCCTACCAGCCACGCGCCCCAGCGCCGGAATCGAGGCACCAGGATCAGGACCCCGGCGAAAGTTTCGCACGTGCCGACGAAGATCGCCACGGGAAGGCTAATCGGTTGTGGGAATTGAGCCTGGGTCATGCGTACGGCCGCGGCGAACGGGTCAACTACTTTCCAGATGCCGCTAATCAGATAAACCAGGGCCAGAAGGAATGCTACAAGGTGGGAAATATTGCGCCGCCACAAGGGCAGCTCCAGCGGAATTGTGTCGTCGCCCGCCTGTGCCATACTTTGATCCATGCTCCCTATTCTATTCTTGATTGCAGCTCCTCTGTGGGGCCAAATGGCAGATTTAGTCATCGAGAACGGGAGCATCTATACCATGGACGCGGCACACCCGCATGCGTCCCGCCTGGCGATCAAGGACGGAATAATCCTTGCGGTAGACGACGGGGCGGACCGGCTCGCCGGGCCGGCGACCATGCGCCTGGACGCGAGGGGCGCAACCATCGTGCCTGGCTTCATTGACTCGCACGCGCACGTCGAGCACCTGGGCCGGACTCTGGAGAGCCTGCGTCTGCGTAACGTCAAGAGCGTTGACGCCGTGGCGGCCATGGTCGCCGAAGCCGCGCGAAAGCTGCCGGCCGGCGCCTGGATCCGCGGCAACAGTTGGGACCAGACGAACTGGGGCGGCGCGTTCCCGACCGCGGAGCCGCTGACGAAAGCCGCTCCCAACCACCCTGTCTACCTGACGCGTGTGGACGGGCACGCTTCATGGGTGAATGCGAAAGCTCTGGCGCTGGCGGGAGTCGGAAAGGCCACACCCGATCCGCCCGGAGGCAAGATCGTGCGCGCCGCCGATGGGACGCCTACGGGTGTACTGATCGACGCGGCGCAATCGCTCGTGGCGCGCCGGATCCCGGATGCCTCGCCCGCCGACGTGAAACGTTGGATCGAGCAGGCCACCCGGGAGTGCGCCCGCCAGGGCCTCACCTCCGTCCATGACGCGGGTGCGGGGAGGGCGGAACTCGCGGCCTATCGCGAGTTGATTGCGGAACACCGGCTGCCCATTCGTGTTAACGCGATGATCAGTGGAGCGGGCCGCTTGTGGCGCGACTGTCTCCAAAAAGGCCCCGAGATCGGCGACCGCCTCACCGTGCGCTCGATCAAGCTGTTGATCGATGGTGCGATGGGTTCGCGCGGCGCGGCCTTCTATCAGCCGTACTCGGATGATCCCGGCAACTACGGCCTGCTCCTGATGACGCAGGAAGACGTGGCGCGTGTGGCGCGGGAGGCTGTGCGCGGCGGCTTCCAGGTGGCGACGCACGCCATCGGCGACAAGGCCAACCGCATGGTGCTGGACGCCTACGCGACCGCCCTCCAGGGGCACAACGACAAGCGCTTCCGCATCGAGCACGCCCAGGTGGTGGCGGACGGAGACTTCGCGTTGTTCGCCAAATACTCGGTGATCGCCTCCATGCAGGCCACGCACGCTACCAGCGACATGCGCTGGGCCGAACAGCGCGTGGGGCCGGTCCGCGTGAAGGGTGCGTATGCCTGGCGCCGGTTTCTCGACATCGGCGTGCCCATCGCCAACGGCAGCGACTTCCCCGTGGAAGAGCCCAATCCACTCTGGGGATTCTACGCGGCTGTTACGCGACAGGATCGCGACGGCAAGCCGGCCGGCGGCTGGTTCCCTGATCAGCGCATGACACGCGAGGAAGCGCTGCGTAGCTGGACGCTCGCCGGCGCCTACGCCGCGTTCGAGGAGAAGCGCAAAGGTTCGCTCGCACCCGGCAAGATGGCGGACCTGGTGCTGCTGTCCGCCGACATCATGAAGATCGCCCCGGCCGAGATCCTCAAAACACGGGTCTTGGCCACCATAATCGGAGGAGAAGTCGTCTACGACGGCCGGCGGTAGGCGCGCGCTTTCACAGCCGCACGTACCACTGTCGCCGGTTCATGTACCAGGCGACCGCGTACAGCACAAGCACGTAAGATAATCCGAATGCCAACGACGCGTTCTCCGGCCCCAACCACCAGGCGAAGGCGTTGTTGAAGAAGTGGGTGTTCAGTGATGTGCCGCCGGGTTTGATCAGTCCCATCAGGCGCGCGATCACGCCGCTCAACACGTACACCGTGATGGCGTTCCTGCCGTAAATGGCGAAAGGTTGCATGCCGCGCCGCCAGCCCACCACGTCGAGCAGCCAGTAGCAGGCGGCGAAAATCAGCTGCGACATCCCCGCCATGAAGAGCGCGAAAGGCACGGTCCAGAGGTTCTTGTTGATCGGCATCCACTGGCCCAGGAACGCGCCGGCGAAAAGGAGCGCGTTGCCGCCGATGAACATCCACGCCGCACGGGCTTCAGACGACATCGCGGCGCGCAGCAGGTGCCCGGCGAGGATCCCGAACAGCGTGGTGGCGATCGCCGGCAGCGTGCTCACCAGCCCTTCGGGGTCCCACACTTTCGTGGCGGACCACATGTGGCCGCTCAGGAACAGGCTGTCGACGTAGCGCGCGAAGTTGCAGTCCTTTTCCAGCGTCCCGGCCGCGCAGCCCGGCACGGGCACGAGTGTCATCAACATCCAGTACACAACGCAAATCGTCACCAGCGCGACCACCTGGCCGCGAAGCTTCGTGAACAGGAAAATGGCCGCTGCGATCAAGTAGCAGATGGCGATGCGCTGCAGGACGCCGGGAATGCGGATTGTAGTGAAGTTGTAATACGGAAACCCGTTGAGCGCCAAGCCGATCAGAAAGATGAGCGCCGCTCGCCGCAGAGTATGCAGCAGGAGCTTGCCGCGGTCGTCGCCCCGCTCGACGCGCCGCGCGAACGACAGCGTCATGGCCACGCCAACCATCCAAAGAAACGAAGGGAAGATGACGTCGGCGAACGCCCATCCGTGCCACGGCACGTGTTTCATGGGCGCATAGGATTCCGCCGGACCTCGGTTGTTCACCATGATCATCGAGGCCATGATGAATCCCCGGCAGACGTCCAGCGAGAGGAGACGTTTAATCGTTGCGGTTGATTGGGTGGTCATCGTCGCTCAGTCGGACGATGTTACTACAGAAGCCGGGCTCTTCGCCGCCAGCGCCAGCAGCCACAGCCATGCCGTCACCATGACAACCCACGCAACGGCGGCGCGAATCACGACGCTCGCCACCTGCACGCTGAATCCCTCGAACCCCGGCGCCCAATGGAAAAGCCGCCACGGCAGCCAGAAGCCCACAAACACTCCGACGATCGCGACGAGCCAATAGCGCCGCGAACGGAGCGATACCGCCGCGCCGCCCGCCAACCGGATCAGCCAGGGAACAAGCGCGATGATGCCGAGCGACAGGACCACGGTCCACAGGAAATCTACCGCCGGCGTTACGGAGGCCGGACTCACCGGCTTGCGAAGCGTCATGGTAGCGAGCGATGCCAGCCAGCGTCCCTGGCGTGGCGCCAAGACCCCTGCCCGTACTATCAGTCCCACCCAAACCGAAAGCGCGGCGATCCACGCGGCACACCGGGTCAACTGCGGCTTGCTGCCCGCGCGAGCTGCGACCGTTGCCGCCGTCAGGTAAACGAAGCCGAAGACGATTCCCAACGCCACGACGGCAGATACCGCCAGGTGCCAGATTTTTGTATCGGGAATCCAGAACCAGCCGTAGGTGGCCGCGAGCAGTCCCGCGCCCCCCAGCACATTGGCCAGCCAGATCTTCCACGGGCTGAACGCCGCTTTGAGTGCGTCGCGTTCCGTCATCACTTCACCTCCACAATCCGTGCTTCGGTGGTAGCGAGGTACTGCGGCTGATACATCGGTTGAATGCGCGCCGGGTTGACGTTGTAACGCCCCGGATTCACGGCCTTGAGAAGATAAACATACTGAGTCTGGCCGCGATCGAAATAAGTCTGGAAGATGACCGCGCGGTTATCGTGGAACTCGCGGCGGTTGAACCACCAGTTCCACCACGGCGGTTTGTCCTTGATCTCGATCAGGTCGTCGCGTTCGATGAATTCGAGACCCGCCGGAATGGGATCTTCCGTCAGCAAGTACCGCCAGTTGCCGCCGCTCACCGTGAGACGCACGGCCAGCACGTCGCCCGGCTTCAAGACGCCCTCGAAGTTCGAGAAACGGTACACCAGCCTTCCGCCGTCGCGTTCCTCGGACAACCGGAAGTACTCGCGCGTCAGGTTCAATCCCACGCTCCCGGCCCGCGCCAGTTTCTGCGCGGTGGAGAAGTACTCGGCTCGCGCCGACCAGTACAACCGCCCCGTGCCGCTGCGAGTGATGCGAATCTCGTTCGCGCCCGCAAGCTGTGCCGCGGCCAGGCGCACAGTGGGGGCCGCAAGAGCCAGCGCGTCCGTCTCGCCGAAGTGCTTGGCAAATACGTGCTTTCCGTTCACGGACACGGCGACGTCCATGCCGGGCTTCAACTCGCCGCTCGCTTTGAGGTAGTCGGTGAGTCCGTAAATCACCATGGCGGTCTGCTTGGTCGAACACCAATAGTAACCTTCGCTGCGGTGCACCACTAACCAGAATGCCGCCTTGGTGAGGAGCGGACTGGAGGGCCGGGTCCGCGAAAGCAGTTTCACAGCGTAAGCGGTAGCCTCCGGTGTCACGTCGCCGTGGAATTCCATCAGGTTGTCGCGATCCACCGGCCAACTGGCCTCCTGTCCGTCAACCTTGGCCGAACTTTCCAACCGGGCAGCGATCTCGCCGGCGCGCGCGTCGTTGAGCTTTACGAGCGCCAGGCCGGCCAACGCTTGTCCGTAGGCCGTCATCCTGTGGCGATCTGCCCAGACGGCGTCGATGATCGAGCTGTCCTTCACGCCCGCCTCCACCAGCGCATACGCCACATAGGCGCGCAAGTCGGGCATCGCGCGCGGATTCTCGCGCCACCGTCCTATCAGCCACGCCGCCGCGCGCTCGACCACATCCGCGCGCACGAAGTAGCCGGCCGCGCGCGCCTGCACCAGGCCGCTCACCACGTAAGCGGTCATGAAGAATTGGCTCTCGTCGGTCTGCCACCACCCCCAACCGCCGTCCTCGTGCTGGAATTCATACAGGCGATCCAGGCCAGCCTGGATCTTCTTCCTGAGCTGAACGGGATTGACACTGGTCTTCACGTTCAACTGTTTCAGGGCTTCGGCCACTACCACGTTCGGCAGGAAGCTGGACATGGTTTGCTCCGTACAGCCGTACGGGAAGGTAGTGAGGTATTCGAGCGCGCCGAAAATGGCGCCCGCCACTGACGGCGTCACGGAAAGCTCTATCGTCCGCGATGCGGGCACGGATTCGTTTGGGAAGGCCAGATTCGCACGGGCCTCCCGGTGTGCGGCGTCCATCGAGCCCGAGCGTGCCTCGGAGAGTTTTACGCCGCGCGGATGAACCGGCAGCGGGAGTTCCAAGGCGTCGGATTCCTCGTCGGTCAAGGCCTTGGCGAGCAGTTTCACTTCTCCCGCCGAGGTGGCCCTCACACGCCAGTCTGCCCGCGCCTCGCCGCGGCTTGCCACGGTTACGTCACGTGTCGAGCCTTCGATGATCTGCGCCCCGGTGGCCTCCAACGACATGCGCACCGTTTTCCCGCGTTGCAGGTAGTTGTGCACGATGCCGGAGATGGTCACCTCGTCGCCCTCGGTGAAGAAGCGCGGCGTGCTCAAACGCAGGATCAGGTTCTTGCGGACAATGGTCTTCTCGACTGCGGCCCCCACGCGCGTGTCGGCCGTGATGCCGCGCGCTGTGGCACGCCATGTGGTCAGTGCGTCGGGGAAGTTCAGCCGCGCAGTGCCGCGCCCGCTGGTGTCAGTCTTCAGGTCGGCCAGCCACAGCGCCGTATCCGGGAACGCCTTGCGCACGTTCGGCTGCACCAGCCGCTCCGGCTTGAGTTGCGCAAACGTGGTGGGCGGCAGCAGTGCTGCGAGCGTCATGCGCCGTTTGCCGGCTTCTCCCTGGAAGTAATACGAGAGCGAACTGTTTGTGCTCACCGTATTCCAGATGCGGCCATAGAAGAAACCGAAAATGTCCCGCGTCGCGTCGCGCCGGATTGTATAGATGGCTTCGTCCACCACTCCGAGGCTGAACTCGGCGGCCACCGGGCGCCCCTCTGCGTCGCTCGAGTGCAGAGTGTACTCGGCCGATTCTCCTGGGCGGAATTCGTTCTTCGATGGCTTGATTTCCACCTTCAACCGCTTTTCGGTCGCCGGCACGCGAATGCTCTTGCTGCCGTGATGGAACAGGTTGTCCCGCAGGAAGGATGCCGTCAGGAAGAAGTTCGGCGCCTGCGCCGCCGTGATGGGGACGTACACTGTCGTGGTGGGCCCCTTTGCTTTGACCACCTGCAGGCTGTGGATCTCACGGCCTTCGGAAGCGACCAGGATATCGGCGTCCGGCACTCCGGTCATGAGCATCACGCGCGCGGTCTCGCCCGGCTTGTAGGATTTCTTATCCGGGATGATTTCGATCTGCTCGCGCCGCTCGCTCACCCAGCCGCCCGCACCACCGCCGACCCACAGATATGCCGTTTCCTCCGTTTGGCGGCCCTCCGGCGTCGCGGCGGTCACCACGACGCCCCACGAGCCGCTCTGCTGCAGGGGAATCCCGATGGCGGCCGTGCCTTGGGCATTCGTTCGCGCTTCGGTGCTGTAAACGCTGGAGCCCAGGCTCTCCTTGTGCCCGCGCCAGGCTTTCAGTTCCGCGCGGAACGCCGTTTCAACTGGCTTCCCATCGTAGTCGCGCGCCTCCACTCTGATGCGCGCGGTCTCGCCCGGTTGGTAGAAGTACTGTTCAGGCCAGGCCGCCAGCATGAAGCTCGCCCGCGTGGCGATGATGGTGCCGCTGCCGGAGATCTCGCGGTTGGCTTGGTCGGCGACCTGCGCCTCAATGCGCAGCCTCGCGTCGGTCTTCCATACTTGGGTGGGGATGCGGACCGTCAGGCGCCCCTCGCCGTCGAGCTTCGCGGTTTCCTTCAACAGTTGCTCGTGTTGGCTCCAGAGATCCTCGTCCTCGCCTTCCTGTTCTTCGAGATCCTCTTCGCCGGCGTAATATGGGAACCAATAGGGCGACCGGTGCACGGTATAGGTGACCTTGGCGTTCGCCACCGGTTCGCCGAAAAAGTAACGCGCGTCGATGAGAGCTTCCGCCGTCTCGCCTTGCAGGATGCGGCGCTTATCCGAAGTTACGCGCACTTCGTATTCGGGTTTCTTGTACTCCTCGACCTCGAAGCCGGCATGCGAACGCGACTCGCCCGCGCGCAGTTCGATCGAGTAGTAGCCAAGCGAGGCTGTCTCGGCGAGGTTCAATTCGCCATGCACCGAGCCCATCGGCGAGACGGGCAGCGCCTTCTGGAACACAGTTTGGCCTTCGGTGTCCTTGATCTCAACCGACACTTCGCGTTGCGAAGGGATGCGGTACTCCGTCGCCGGCCGGGAACGCAGCAGGGCCTTGAAGTGGACGGCGTGGCCGGGCCGGTAGACCGGGCGGTCGGTGTAGATGTAGGCCGTCGTCCAGCGGTCCGGATCGTTGCCGAGGTTCCACCCATAGGGCGCGCTCATCGAAAAATCGCCGTTGTGGCGCGCCATGACGAGGATGTTCTCGGGCTTCGCCTCCTCGATCTTTACGTCGATGACGCCTTGTTCGTTGGTCTTCGGATCGGCGAGCACTTTCTTGTTCACGATCACCATGACCGGCGCGTCGGCGATCGGCGTTCCCTCGCGCCGCGTCACCAGGCGCGCGATGAGGCGTCCCGGCGCGGTCTTGGTGATCAGCGCGATGTCGCTCACCATCACGATGGTGTAGGCGCGGTACTGACCGGTCACCGCTTCCACCACGTAGACGCCTTTGTCCGGCACGGCGATGGGGATGGTCTGCGACTCCCAGCGGCGGCCCTTCGACACGCCTTGCTTCCAGACAGAGACCACTTGCTGCGGGTTGAGCAACGGCGCTTCGGCATAAGTGGTGGCCGCCGGGGACACCTTCTGCCGGCGGCGCTCAGCCGACCATGTCCGGATGCGGGCGCGGGCGCCGGAACTGAATTGTGCGCGGAACAGGTCGCGTATCCGGCTCCGCCAACGCACCTTGAAGGCGTGGAACTTCTCGATGGGAGTGGCGGTACGTGCCACGGGCGGCGCCTGGCCGCCGAAACGGTGTTGATCCTCCAAGGAACTGAAGAACGCTACCGGGTCCTTCACCCGGTAGACTCGAAAGTCCAGTTGATCGACGTTCTGCGCCCAGAGTTGGATTGCGGGCTTCTCGCCGGGCGCGTAGGTTCGTGAACTGCTCAGCGAAAAGTACGGACGCGAGTCATCGGGTTGGCCTCCCGTCGGAACGGTCAACAGGATGGCCGCCAGTACCGTCATCAAAGCGTTTGCGCGCATGTTCAGTCCGAGTCCCGTAAGATATTCCAGCGGTAGACGCCCAGAAAATTAGAATTCCCTTGCAGCGGCCTCCACCTCGGCTGCGGATGCGCGAGCAGTTCCGCGACCGTGGGACGCCGGATTTCGCCCTTCTGCTTGCCCTCAGGGCCCGTGTGATAGACCAGATAGACCTGCCGCCCCGGCTCGAAATGGCTCGGACCGACGTAGATCATCGCATGGAAAGGCATGTTCTGACCGAGTTGCCGGTAGAAGAGCAGATCGCCGGGACGCGCCGCTTCGATCCGGCGGGCCACCAGGTGTGTGTTGTAGCGCCGTAACCTCTCTGCATCGGCAAAAGCCCGCAGGGATCCGCCGCCGGTCGAGAAAAGGTTCGTGCCCCAAGGCCAGTGCGGATACTGGAACTGCCGGATGGAAGGGAAGGGAGGCGCCGTGGCGAGGCCGATCTCACCGGCCCAGGCGCCATCGTGCGCTCGCAACGTCTCCCGGTAGGCGAAGCGTATCAGGCCGGCGCAGTCGTTGATCTCGCGCGGAAGATCCCCCGGCGGGCGGTAAAACTGGGCTTCGGCAAGGAACGTGAACCAACCGCGAAAGGCTTCGCGGTCCGCTGCGGCGTCCAGGTGTGGGTAATAAGAAGCCGCAAGCGACGCCAGCAGTACGCCTACGAGCGAGAATGTTGTGCCCAAACTATGCCGATTATATCTTGGCGGTGCCCCGGTGGCGAACTAAACGAGGGATCTCCCAGGCCCTGACTCTCGTATATACAGCAAAGGGTGAGATCATCCCACGGTGCTCAAGTTGCTATAAGTCAACGGCGATGATATAGTCAACGCTGTGGACTTTTTCGTCTGGTGTTGACATATGGGTGCAAAGGAACGTAGAGCCCGACACAAGTCGGAATTGAGGGAGCAGATTCTCGTCGCGGCGCGCGAGTTGTTCGCCGCGGAGGGCATCGCCAACGTCTCCATGAGAAGAATCGCCGAGCGCATCGAGTACTCGCCGAAGACTCTCTATCTTCACTTCAAGAACAAGGGGGAAATTCTTTATTATCTGTGCGAAGAGGCATTCCGTAAACTCGATCAACTGACTGCGGGCATGGAGTCTTCCGAAGAGAACCCGGAGGATCTGGTTCGCCGTGGCTTGCGTCTCTATGTCGATTTCGGGATAGAACACCCGCACGACTACCGCATCGCATTCCTCAGCAGCGCACGAGACTACCCTTACCGCACACATGATGAGTTGCCGCCCGATTCGGTTTCCCTCGCCATTCACAGCCGTTTTGGGAAGATTCTTCGCAAGGGAGTCGAGCAGGGAGTGTTCCGTGACATGGATCCATTGCTCACGACGCATGTGCTGTGGGCGGGTGTTCACGGCGTAACGACAGTCTTGATTTTCGACCCCGATTTCCACTGGGTAGACCGCGACAAATTCATCAATGAGACCATCGAAGCGCTGCTAAGAAGTCTCAAGAACTAGTCTTAGTGATTGATTCTATGAAGCTTATACGCATCTTTATCATCCTCGCCAGCGTGCTCTTCCAAGCGGCTGCCGCCGAGGGGGAGAAGGCTGCCTTGACGCTGCCGGAAGCCGTCGAGATAGCCGTAAAGCGCTATCCGGACGTTGAAAAAGCCCGGGCGGCGGAAGACCAGCTAAAGGGGAAGATCCGCGAAGTTCGCGCGCAGGCGATGCCGGAGATCAACCTGACGAGCTTCGCCACCCGCTTGCGCGATCCCAGCCTGCTGAACGCCTCGGGTTTGGACAAATTCCCCGAGGAGTTGCGCAGGGAACTGGTTCCGGTAGGGGTCAACCTGTTCGATTACGGCGTCAGCGTCAAGCAGCCTCTCTACACGGCCGGCAAGGTTGGCACCGCATTGCGCCTGGCCAAGATCGAGGCCGAAGGTTCTTCGGTTGACGTCAGTCGCGCTGAACAGGATCTTTCGATTTCCGTGGTGCGAGCTTTTTACGCGCTGCTGTGGGCGGAGCGGAACCTGGAGGTGGTGACCGGCACGCTGGAGCAGAAGAAAGCTCACGCCGAGATGGCCCGGATCAGGTTCAAGAACGGTGTGGCGACGGAAGTGGATGCCTTGCGCAGTGAAGTACAGGTGGCCAATTCACAAGCCGAAGTGGTGCAGGCAAATAACGCCGTGCGGCAGGCACGGGCTCTGCTGAATCACTACCTGTTGCGGCCTATCGACTTTCCCACCAAGGCACTGGGCGAATTTGTCGAGAAGCCGCCCGAATCCACGGATGTGGCTGCGCTGGCCAAGGAGGCCGAACGCCGGCGTCCGGAATTGATGCGTCTGCGCATTGCCGAACGTAGCGCGGAGGCGCAACTGCAACTGGCCCGTGCGGAAAGCCGGCTGAAGCTGGATCTTGCCGGCGGATACGGCGTGACCTCGCGTCTTCCCGAAAACCTGTTCAACCGGGATTTCGTCCGCTGGAATGTCGGCGTGAACATGACGCTGCCGGTGTTCGACGGCTTCAAGCGTAGCGGGATGGTCTGGCAGGCCACAGCCTACCAGAGGCAGGCCCGATTGGAACGTGAGAAGGTGGAGCAGCGTGTAAGGCTGGATTTGCGGCAGGCGCTGGACGACCTGGCGGCGGCCAAGGAAACCGTCATCGCCGCTCGCGCCAACGTGCAGCAGGCTGAGAAGGTCCTCTCCATGATGCAGAACAACTACAAGTACGGCGCAGCGACGACGCTGGATATCGTTGACGCCCAGACGGCGCTGGCAGTGGCACGGTCAAACCTGCTGCGGGGTTTGCACGATCACTCCGTGGCGCGCGCGACGATGCGCCATGCAATGGGCTTGACGCCCTGGGAATAGAACATGAACCGATTTCTTGCATTACTTTTCATATCTAGTGCCGGCATCGTGCTGAGCGGTTGCGGAAAGCACGAAGTTGCGCCCACCGGGAGCGCTACGCCGGCACCGGCTCGCGTGAAGGCAGTCCGTGTCGAAGCAAAGCCGTTCACGGCTTCGTTGGCCGTCACAGGTTCCATGGTTTCCCGCTCCATGGTCGAAGTAAAGGCGGAGACCACCGGCCGCGTATTGCGATTCGACAAGGAAGAGGGAGACCAGGTGAGAGCGGGCGAGGTCGTCATCCGGGTGGACGAGGAAAAGAGCCGGCTGGCGGTGCGCGAAGCCGAGAGTGCGGTTCAGGTGGCGGAAGCCGCCTGCGCCCGGGCGCGGGTCTCGGACGCTTACAACAAGAGCGAACTGGACCGGGCGAGGAACCTGGTCGCTTCGGGCGGCATTACGGACAAGGACCTGAAGGCGGCGCAGACTGCCGCCCAGGAATCCAGCGCGCAGGTGGCGCTGGCCGATGCGCAGCTCGAACAAGCCAAAGCGACTCTGGCCACTGCCCGGAAGCACCTGGCCGATTGCCAGGTGAAGGCCCCGGTGACGGGCAAAATCTCTCGCAAGCTGGTCAACAAGGGTGCCTACGTGGAGCCGGCCACTCCGGTGTTCACGCTTGTGGACAACCAGCGCCTGGAACTGGAGAGTCCGGTCCCGGCATCGGATTTGGGCGGGGTGCGCACGGGGCAGACGGTGCGCTTCACAATCAACAGCTACCCGGGCGAACAATTCACAGGCCGGGTGGTGGAGGTGAGTCCCGCCGTAGACGTCGATTCACGCACCGCCAAAGTACGAGTGCAGGTTTCAAATCCTGGGGGCCGCCTGAAGGCCGGGATGTTCGCCCAGGGTGAGATCCTGACCGGTGCCACCTCGCAGGCGGTCCTGATCCCGCTGGCGGCCGTCTACCGTGACGATTCGTCTGTTAAGGTGTCTTACGTGTACGTCATCGAAGGTAACAAGGCGCGGCGGCGAGAAGTTCGCATCGGACGCGAGGTGGCGCAGATGCTGGAGATCGCCGACGGGCTGAACCCCGGCGATATGCTGGTCCCCGAGCGCAGCATTGAATTAGCCGACGGCGTCGAGCCGAAGCTGAACTAGCGGGGCCCGGAGTACTGCGATGTTTCTAAGCGATCTGTCGATTAAACAACCCGTTCTGGCGACCATGATCAGTGCGTCGCTGGTGGTGGTTGGGCTGTTCAGTTACAAGCACCTGAGCATTGATTTGTATCCGGACGTGGAAATCCCGGTACTCACGGTGCAGACCCAGTATCCAGGCGCCTCGCCGGAGACGGTCGAACGCGAAGTGACCAAGCGAATCGAGGAGGTGGTTAACACCGTATCCGGGGTCAAGCACATCTCTTCGATTACGACAGAGGGTTTTTCGAGTATCGTCGTCGAATTCAACCTGGGGACGCGCCTGGCCAATGCGCAGCAGGACGCGCAGGCCAAGATCAACTCGGTCCGGGCCGACTTCCCGCGAGAGATGAAGGAGCCAGTGATTCAGCGGTTCGACATCGGTTCGCTGCCCATCGTCTCCATCGCGGTAGAGAGCGCCACGGCGGACATCAAGGCGCTCAGTTCATTGGCTGAGAAGACCATCAAGAAGCGCCTTGAAACCGTGTCCGGTGTGGGGCAGGTGAACCTCGTGGGATTGGCGCGGCGCGAGATTCAGGTTTTCGCCGACCGTGACAAGTTGAAGGCGTACGGGGTGACCTACGCCGAACTTTCCGGCGCGCTGGCGCGCGAGAACATGGACGTGCCAGCCGGGAAACTGGAGCAGGGCAAGCTGGAACCGCTAGTCCGTGTGGCCGGCAAATACAAGAACGTTGAGGAGTTTCGCAATCTGATCGTGGCCTATCGCAAGGGCCAGCCGATCTATCTGGCGCAGGTGGCCCGCGTTGTGGATGGCGTGGAGGAGCGGCGCAGCGCGTCGTTGATTGACGGCCAGCCTGGTCTGGCGCTCGAGGTCGTGCGGCAAAGCGGCGCCAATTCCGTGGCGGTGGCTGATGGCGCTATCAAGGCCATGGACGAACTCAACCGGCAGCTTCCGCCGCAGATCCGCCTGCGCAAGATCGTGGACAACTCAATTTACATCCGCGAATCGGTGGAGGATGTACAGACCACCATCCTCCTGGGTGGCATGTTCACAGTGATGATCGTCTTCCTCTTCCTGAACAGTTGGCGGAGCACGGTGATTACGGGCCTGGCGCTGCCGGTTTCGGTGATCAGCACGTTCACGGTGATGTACGCCCTCAATTTCACCTTAAACGTGTTGACTCTGATGGGCCTGTCGCTCGCCATCGGATTGCTGATCGACGACGCCATTGTGGTGCGGGAGAACATTGTCCGTCACCTTCATCGTGGGCAGGACCACTTCACGGCGGCGCGCGAGGCCACCTCGGAGATCGGCCTCGCGGTCATGGCGACGACGTTCACCATCATCGCGGTGTTCGTCCCGGTGGCGTTCATGGGCGGCATCATGGGACGGTTCTTCTTCCAATTCGGCATCACCGTGGGTGTGGCGGTGCTCCTCTCGCTGTATGTGAGTTTCACGCTCGATCCCATGCTTAGCTCGCGGTGGTACGATCCGGCGGCTGACCCCACGGTGCCGCGTTCGTGGTTCGCGAGGAAGCTGGAATGGCTCAACGAGCAACTCGATAGGCTGCAGGCAGTGCTGAGTGCCACCCTGGGCTGGTCGCTAGGGCACCGCTGGCTAGTGGTTCTGGGGGCGACGGCGGCCGTCCTGGTGAGCTTCGTTGTGTTCGGCAAACTCGGCTCGGCTTTCATGCCGGAGGCCGACGAGGGGCAGTACATGGTGCGGTACAAGGCCGATTCCAGTATCAGCCTGGAACGCTCCACGGACATCGCACGCGAGTTGGTGTCGGAGATTCGCAAAGACCCCTCGACTGCATACACGTACACGAGCATCGGGGCCAACGGGACGCAGCCGGTGAATGAAGGCAACATCTTCGTGAAGTTGACCCCGCGCGAAGGGCGCCGCCATGTGAATGTTGTGCGCGTGGATATGCGCCAGCGCCTGGCTCGCTTCCGAGCCATCAAAGTTTCCATCGGCCGGGCGGACGAAATGGGAGCCGACACCAAGCCGATCCAGATGAGTTTTCGCGGGCCCGACCTGGCGCGCATGGGGCCCATCAGCGAGAAGCTCATGCAGGCGGCTGCCGGGGTGCCGGGCGCCAGGGACATCGATACCAGCCTGGAGCAGCCCCGGCCCGAGGTGCGCATCATCGTGGACCGGCGCGCTGCCGGTGACCTGGGCCTGGACCTGGGCACGGTGGCATCGACCATGACCGGGTTGGTGGCGGGCAACGTGGTTTCGCAATTTGAAGATCCCGACGGCGACAGCTACGATGTGCGCCTGCGCATAGACCCGGTGCAGCGCATACAGGGCGCGGACATTCTGGGGCTCGATCTTCCGGGCCGCGGCGGAGCGGTCATGGTACCGCTCAACCAGGTAGCGCGCCTGGAAGACGGCGTGGCGCCGTCCAAGATTCGTCGGCGCGACCTGATGCGCGAGATCCGCATCAGCGCGAACACGGAAGGACGCTCGCTCGGCGAGGTCATCGCGGATCTCAAGGCGCGTGTGGCGGACATGAACCTGCCGGCCGGTTACCAGGTCGGTTTCACGGGCGAGAGCGAGGACATGGCGGAGAGCTTCGGCTATGTCTGGCAGTCGTTGATGCTGGCCGTGGTGCTCATCTATGCGATCCTGGCCAGCCAGTTCCGTAGCTTCGTGCAGCCGTTCGCCATCATGCTCTCGCTGCCGCTGTCGCTGGTGGGAGTGGCCGGCATGCTGTTTCTGGCCAAAGACACGCTCAACATCATGTCGCTGATCGGCTTGATCCTGCTGATGGGATTGGTGACGAAGAACGCGATTCTGCTCATCGACTTCACGAACGTGCAGCGCCGCGACGGCGTCGAGCGCCAGGAGGCCATACTGAATGCGGCCCGCGTGCGCCTGCGGCCAATCCTGATGACCACCCTGGCGATGATCTTCGGCATGCTGCCGCTGGCGTTCGAGATCGGAAGCGGCGCCGAGGTGCGCGCCCCCATGGCGCGGGCGGTCATAGGCGGGCTGATCACGTCGACAGTCCTGACGCTGGTGATCGTGCCGGTGGCGTACACCTTCTTCGACGACCTGAGCGAATGGTTCGGGCGCGTCTGGCACCGCGGGACCCCGCGCCACGCGCGCAAGGCGATGGAGTTGGTTCGCTAGGAGAGGCTGGCGACGGTATAAGATTGTTGCATGCCAATCTCGATAGGCCGTCGCGAATTCCTGTCCGCTTCCTTGGCCGTGCCCGCGTTGGGTGCCGCCAGGAAGCCGAAGAATTGGGTTTGGATCCCGACCAACACGCGGCGCACGGCGGATGATTGGAAGCGCCGTTTTGATGAGATGCGCGCTTCCGGCATCCAGGCCGTTTTGCCCGAAGTCTACGCCGGACGCGGTGCGTTCTATGCCTCCACGCGGTTGCCGGTGAAAAGCGACTGGCTGGGGATGTTGCTTCCCTTGGCGAAACAGGCAGGACTCGAAGTGCATGCCTGGATGTGGGCGATGCCCTGCATGAACCCGGAGATTTTGAAGGCGCATCCGGACTGGTACAACGTCAACGCGCTGGGCGAATCGGCGGCGGACAAGCCGGCTTACGTGCCCTACTACAAGTTCCTCGATCCGGGCCGGCCCGAGGTGCGCGAGTATGTGCAGGGCACGGTGAAGGAACTGGCTTCAATTCCCGGCCTCGCCGGCGTGCATCTGGATTACATCCGCCACCCCGACGCAATCCTGCCGACGACTTTGTGGAAGAAGTACAACATCGTGCAGGACCGTGTCTATCCGCCTTACGATTATGGCTACACGCCGTACGAGCGCGAGCGGTTCAAAAAGAAGTACGGCGCCGATCCGATGAAGCTGAAGCCGGGCCAGCTCGAAGCCGAGTGGCGTCAGTTCCGTCTCGATATGGTTACCGGGTTGGTGAACGGCTACCTGGCGCCGGCCGCGCGCGCCAAGCACAAGAAGATTACAGCGGCGGTGTTCCCAGGGCCGTCGATGGCGCGCCGGATGGTGTATCAGGACTGGGGCCG
>JAJFUV010000311.1 GCA_021372245.1 Terriglobales bacterium | reverse complement strand
GATCCGCGAATCGTCGCCCGAAAGGTGTTCGGTCACGGGGTGGCCGTTTTCCCAGTATTCGGAAGACGGCGGATCGACGGTGGGCACTTTTCGTACAGTCGAGAACCACTCATGGAAGCCAGCGTCCGACGGCGAAGCCTTTCTGGGCCCTTCGAAGTCGCCCAGGTGCCATTTGCCGAAGTGCCCGGTGCGGTATCCCAACGGCCCCAGCACTTCCGCCAGGGTGATCTCGCGTTCGGGTAGGGTGTAATCCGATGCCTGGCCGGGGCCGCCGGCGTTGGCGAAAAAGATGCCGTAACGATACGGATGCCGCCCGGTGAGGCAGCTACCGCGCGTGGGGGAACAGACGGGAGCGCCGGAATAGAACCGATCGAAGCGCACGGCCGCGCTCGCCATCTCGTCCAGACAGGGAGTCTTAAGGATGCGGTGGCCGTTGTAGCCTGCATCGCCCCAGCCCTGATCGTCGGCCATCGTCAGGATTATGTTGGGGCGGGGTGCGCCCGCCCGCGCCAGATTCACCACCGGCGCCAGCCCGCCAAGCAGGAAGCCGCGGCGTGGACAGCCCTTCAGCAACTGCATTTTGCTACTCCAGCCGGCCGTATTCCCAGGCGGCTTCGTACATGGCCACTATGTTTTCGGTGGGGATCTCCGGCATCAGGTGCTGCGAGGGGGCGATGGTGAATCCACCGTAAGGCTTGAACGTTTCGATACGCTCGCGGACTTCGCGGCGGACATCTTCAGGCGTTCCGAATGGGAGGGTCTGCTGCGTGTCGATGGAACCGTGGAAGGCCAACCGCCCGCCGAACTGGCCCGCCAGTTCCCGCGGATCCATCCCCCGCGCGCGCACCTGGACGGGTTCCAGGATGTTCAACCCGCATTCGATCAGGTCCGGCAGGAACGCGCACACGCTGCCGCAGGAGTGCTGCATCACTTTCAGGCCGTGCCGCCGCGCCAGGCCGTAGATGTGCTCGACGTGCGGGCGCACGAAGCGCCGCCACATGCCCAGGCTCATCATGGGGCCGCGCTGCGTGCCGTAATCGTCGCCCGTGAAAAAGATGTCGGTTCTGCCGGGGGCGCACTCCAGCATGCGGCGCGTGGATTCATAGAAAAAGTCGCTGGTCTTGCGCAGGATGGCATGGCAGATGTTGGGATTCTCGATGAGCATCATCATCCACTTCTCCATTCCCACAAGGTCGCAGGCCGCATCGAAGAACCAGCACCAGCCGCCTCCCAGCACGGCGTACTCCGCGAATTGCTCGCACTGGTCCGCGTAGGCGTCGTAGTCCCACATGTCGGCGGTCGGCCATGGATAGGACTCCACGTCGGCAATCGAAGCGACGTGCGCCAATGGATGTTCGACCGCGTAGCCGAAGTCGCCGGCGCCGGCGCGCGGGATCCAGAAATAGTCCGTCGGGCGGCCTTGGCGGTCCTTCATCTCCGGCCCGATCCATTTCGGACGCGCCCAACGGAAATCGACGTGCAGTGTCTCCATCAGGTCGAGGCCCGTGGGGACGCTGTAGTAGCTGCACAGGCGGTCGTAGACCTCCTGGCAAGCGCAGAAATCGATGGGCACGCGGTCGGCGCGCTCGAAATTATAGGTTCGCCGGACTCTCTCTTTGGATGTCATGGCCCGTGCGGCCATTGTACCCGCTTAATCGTGGAATAATGGTCGCCATGTTGCGACGAGTGCTGTGTGCGACGTTGGCCCCGGTGTGCCTGGCGCTGGCCCAAACGCCGGCTGAGCCTGTGCGCGCCGTGACCGACCCGGGTGTCGTCGTCACAAGGCAGCTCACCACGCCTGCCGGTGTGCAAAGCGTTTTTGAAGGTCGCGTTTACGGCGTTGCATTCGGCGCCACGGACACCGAACTCTGGGTGCTCAACGCAGGTCGCATTTTCCGCATGGACTGGCGTGCGAACCGCGTGCTCGACCGGATGCCATTCGCCGGTTCGGCGGGCCTGCAAGGCATCGTGTACGATGCAGCGGCGGACGGGGCGCTCGCGTGCGCGGCCAACAAGGACACGGCGCGGCTGTTCAGCGCGCGGGAAGGGCAGGCGAAGGTCTTGGTGGAAGGTTTTGGGACCTTCTCGGTGGGCGCCCTGGCGATTGCCGCGCGCAAGAACGCTGCCGGTCAGCGGATCGCGGCGGTGCCTGTCATCGCCAGGAACAAGCTCGCCGTGATCGATATCGAGGAGGGCCGTCTCATCGGCACCGCCGGCACCGGCATCGCTCCGTTCGGCGTGGCGCTTTCCGGGGATGGGTCCGTGGCTTACGTCACCAACTGGGGCGGGCGGCTGCCGAAGTCCGGCGACCTGACCGCGCCCACGGGATTGGCCAAGAACGCCGACCGTGTCGTGATCGATGCGCGCGGCGTGGCCGCCACCGGCACAGTGACCAAGATCGACCTTGCGAAGTTGCAGACGATCACGACCATCGCCGTGGGTTTGCAGCCGAATGCGATCGTCTGGGACGAGGCACGCCACCGTTTGTACGTGGCCAATGGCAACAGCGATTCAGTTTCTGTAATTGATGCACGCACGGATCGCGTGGTGGCGACACACTCGATACGACCGTTCGGCGAGCGCGCGCGCCAGGCGTGGCTCCCACCGCACTTGCGCTGGCGGCAGGCCGTGAAGAATTGTACGTAGCTTGCGGCGGCATCAACGCCGTCGCCGTGCTCAAGACAGCGACGGGCACGGTGAAGGGCCTCATTCCGACCGCGTGGTATCCCAACGCGCTCGCCGTTAGCCGGGACGGCGCACACCTGGCCGTTTCCACACTGCTCGGCGCCGGATCGGGTTGGCGCGAGGAAAGGCGCAAGCGCTTCGTGCATTCTTACCGCGGTTCGGTAAGCGTACTTCCTGTGCCGGACGCCGCGCAACTGGCCAATTACACCACGGCGGTTGCCGAGAACAACCATCTGCAATTGAGCAACGCGCCACGGCCCGCGCTGAATTCCGGCGCTGTGAAGCCGGTGGCCATCCCGCGCCGCGCCGGCGAGCCGTCCCTGATCGGGCACGTCGTCTACATCATCAAGGAAAACCGCACTTACGACCAGGTGTTCGGCGATATCAAGAAGGGCAACGGCGACGCGAGCCTGGTGATGTTCGGCGAGGACGTCACCACGAACCAGCACCGTCTGGCGAATGAGTTTGTGCTGCTCGACAACTTTTACGCCTCCGGCGGAAATAGCGGCGATGGCCACCAGTGGCTCACCCAGGCCAATGAGACAGGCTATGCCATGTGGCCCGGTTGGGCGGGCCGCAGCTACCCGTTCGACGGCACCGACCCGATTGCGTACTCCGAACGCGGCTTCCTGTGGGACTACGCCCTGCGCGCGAAACAGACGGTCCGTGTTTACGGCGAATTCGCGCCTCGCACGCAGGCACCGCGCGGATCGAGTCGCGCCGGCCTGTTCGAACGCTGGCAGAAGGGCGAGGATTTTTCGAACGCGTGGAACACCACATCGCCGATTCCGGCGCTCGACAAAGTGCTGGCACACAACTACCCCGGCTACGCCACTACCATTCCTGATGTCATCCGCGCGCGCCTGTTCCTGGCTGACGTGAAGAAGTGGGAAGCCGAGGATCGCATGCCGAATCTGGTGCTGCTGCAACTCCCGAGCAACCACACGCACGGTGCGTCGCCGGGTTCGCACTCGGCCAAAGCCATGGTGGCCGACAACGATCTCGCGCTCGGGCAGGTGGTGGAGGCGCTCACCCGCACGAAGTTCTGGAAGAAGATGGCCATCTTCGTGGTGGAGGACGATGCGCAGAATGGCGTGGACCATGTTGACGGGCACCGCACGGTGGCGTTGGCCATCAGTCCTTACGTAAGGCGAGGCGGCGTGGATTCCACTTTCTACGCGCACACCAGCATGCTGAAAACCATCGAGCTGATCCTGGGCCTGCCGACGATGTCCATCTTCGACCTGATCGCCAACGACATGCGCTCTTCATTCCAGAACACGCCGGACTTCGCGCCGTACACGGCGGTGGAGCCGCGGCAATCAGTGCATGAAATGAACCCGAAGCTCGAAGCCCTGTCCGGCGCGGCGCGGCGAGCGGCGCTCGATTCCATGAAGATGCGCTTTGACGTGCCGGACGCGGCGCCTACCGAGCGGTTGAACCGCATCCTGTGGCACATGGCGCGCGGCTGGACAACGCCATACCCTGGCGTGCGCCAAGCGGTGTTCGCGCCGCTTTCGCTGGACCTGGACGACGACGAACGCTGAGCCGGTTACCAGAAGCGGTAAGAGTGCAGGAAAATCGAGACGTCTGCCGACAACGAAGCAGTTTAAGTGGCACGTGCTTTCTTGCCTATAAGGCCGCTTGACTGCAGAATCTATTTTCGAAGCTGCACCGTCTTTCTAGCTTTGGACCGCGTCCTCTCACATGACAATACTTTGACGAGCGGGCTTAGCGTTCTTTGATCGGTTGTAAAGCCCCACATAGTACGCAACACCGACAACGGGGCGTGTGCCCGGCATTTGGAGGGACACACGTTTCGGAAAGCGGTAGAGCCAGAAGATGGCAGAAGATCGTTGCGCAGTCAATGGGGGAATATTCGGTGCTGAAAGTGTCGGCGGGGTCAGTGTCGATGGGCCGCTGCAAGACTGGGAGGTCGTGCCGGCCCACTGCCGTACTACAGCGTCGTGGTGCAGGGGACCTCCGTATTCGGCAATCTTAGCTCGGTGCCGAAGACCGAAAGATCGGAATCTCAAGACTTCAGAAAATTCGGGAGAATAACATGCGGATTACGACTAAAGGGCGTGTCAGTGCGACGTTTGTCTTCTGTGCTCTGACGTCAGGAGCCGGGCAGGAGTTGGATTCATTCACCAGAGCCCGCATGGCTGTTGGGGGGAGGGCCGGACTCCAAGCGGTCAAGACGCTTCTGGTAGAGGGGACTTTCACGCGGCTTGGCATGGCAAGCACAAGCACAGGAAGTGGTACATCGAGGGCCGCGGACTCCTCGATCGCCCGGTCGGTGACGATTTCTGGTGACATTACAGTCAAGATTTATCTGCCCGACCGGATTTGGATAGAGGAAAGAATGCTGGACCCGATGGGGACTCCAGGCCCGATCTTCATTAAGTGTGTGAATGGGAATGGTGTGTGGACAGACGTACGCGCGCCGGAGATGCTGCAAGCGAACGCTGGCATGAAGATAATGCAATCCGCTCCTCCGAGTGGGGCCGCCCTGAACGCCATAAAAGTGATGGCATCGCGGTATTTGCTAGCACTACTATTGCAGCCGCGACCCCCTTTCCCAGCAACATTTGCATACGTGGGCGTGGGAGAGGCGCCGGATGGGCAAGCTGATGTACTGAGGGCTCAAGGGCAAGATGGGAACACTGTTCAGTTGTTTCTTGATCGCGAAACGAGTATGCCGCGAATGTTTACGTACACCCAAGAGGGGCGCGATATCCAGGTTCGGCTTCAGGAATATCGTGAAGTCGGCGGCATTCGACTCCCCCACCTGCTCACCATCGGCACTGCGGGGCAGGTAACAAACGAGGTGCGAATTCAAAAGTACCGCGTGAACCAGTCTATGAGTGACAAGGACTTCGACAAGTGACTAAACGCTCTTCTTTACGGCCATGTTCACGACGTTGTTGTGCCTATTTGCGTGCTTTGTTCTCGGAGGTGCGGCGGCGGACGGCGCGCCAGCCTCTCTTCGCCTGCTAGTAGTTGACGCTGCAGGCGCCCGCATTGCTGGTGCCCAGGTGACCTTGATGGAAGGTACAAGAGGAGAGCGATCGCTAAAAGCCAGTGAGATTGGCGAAGCTGTTTTCGACGGAGTGATGGCCGGGCGCATCCGCGTTGATGTAAGCGCGCCCGGCTTTGTTTCCCAATCGAGAACTGTGAAGCTGTCGCCAGGTTCGAACCTATTGAAGCTGATCTTGCAGATTGCGGTACTCCGGCAGACGATCTCGGTGGCTGAAGAAGAGCAGGTGGGAATGACGTCCTCCAGTGGACCTGCGTTTGCAACTACCTTGGCTGCGGACCAAATCGCGGAGCTTCCCGAAGATCCCGAAGAACTTGAGCGGGTACTGAAACAAATGGCGGGGCCAGGAGCGGTGATAAGGATTGATGGCTTTTCCGGTGGCCGGCTCCCGCCCAAGACACAAATCGCCAGTATTCGTATTCGTCTAAGTTCCTATTCGGCGGAGGATCACGACCTCGGCTTCGCTTCCATTGACATCGAAACCAAGGTTGGCAGTGGCGGTTGGCACGGTTCCGCTGCTTTCGCCTACGGCGGTGACCAGTTTAATGCACGCAACTTCTTTGCTCCGGCGAAAGAGCCCCAACGGGCGCGTCGCTTCAGTTGTAACCTGAGTGGCCCCATAAAGCGCGGGAAGTCTTCGATATCACTTTGGATGTACAGGAATTTCTCTTACGATTCGGCAACGACGATCGGCCTCACACCATCGGGCCCCTTTGCCTACCTTGTCCGGCTACCAGACGAGGAAACGACCTTCAGCGCTAGAGTAAGACACTCGCTGACGCGTCACAATCTCAGTGCGGAGATTCAACGCGATTCACAGTCGACCGCATCCATCGGCAAGCAAGACCTGCCGGAACGACTGACCATCAGGCGCCTCAAATCAAATGTCTTGAGAGTACGCGACTCTGCCGTGATCGGTCATCGTCTTCTGAATGACGTCCGAATTCGAGCAACCTGGTTGGACACTAACTCCTCGTCGGTTTCGGATTTACCATCCGTAGTCGTCAACGGAGCATTCGCCGGTGGCGGTGCCGGCATCAGCAATGACCGAAGCGTGCGTAACGTGGAACTTAAGGAGGACCTCGCTTTTAACACAGGTCGCCACGGAATAAGAACCGGAATCGCTTCGGAATACGCTGACACTTACCAGGTGGAGCGAAACGGTAGGAATGGCACGTTTGTCTTTACAAACCTCAATGAGTTCGCAGCGCATCACCCCGCACAGTACTCGCAGCTCATCAGTGATTCACCGGTCACCTTTAAACACCTCCAGTTCGGAGCGTACCTGCAAGATGAGGTCAGACTGAGGCGCAATCTCTCCCTGAGCGGGGGCGTTCGATGGGAAACCCAGAACAATATCTCAATGCGGATTAAAGCGGCGCCACGCGGTGGTATCACATGGTCGCCGTTTCGGAACGCCCGCACAACCATTCGTGGCGGTGCAGGAGTGTTCTATCAATGGATCACATCGGAGCTCTATGGATACGTCTTGCCCTTCGCCGAAGCCCGGCAGAGCTATAGGTACGTAGTGAATCCTGGTTATCCAGATTGGCAGCGTGGTGGAGAAACAGCCTTACAGTTGCCACCGTCCGTCTACCGCCTTGATCAGTCACTGGGATCACCGTACCTGTTCCGGAGCTCACTCGGTGCCCAACAGAAGATCGGGAAATGCATCTTTCAACTGGAAACGCGTTTTGAGAGAGGCGTCGCTTTACCCTGGGCGAACAATCTCAACCAGCCGACTGTCGATGGCGCACTGCACAATGTATCGTACGGTAACCTTTATGACATTCAGAACGGTGCTAATTTCTACCGAAAGGAGGTGTACCTGGGGATCACCGGGCCTCTGAAGATCAGAAGGTGCACCGGATTTTGGTCGTTCGGTTATACGGGATCCAGGAGTATCAACGAAGTTGATAACCCCCTCTCGCCACCTTCCACCTCTGTCCGACGTTCGGACCGAGGAATCGCAGGTGACGACATTCCGCACCGTTTGTACGGCTTCCTGACTTTACGGCTAGGAAATCACTTGTCCCTGAGCAGTAGTTTTGCAGCTCAATCAGGTTTCCCATACAACCTGACTACTGGACTAGACGACAACGGCGACAATGTCTTCAACGATCGCCCGAACGGAGTCAAACGAAATAGCGCTCGCGGAACTCCTTGGTGGTCAATTGACAGCCGAATCACGTGGACCACGAGTTTTGGCGAACAGTTACGTGACAGTGCGGCGACCCTGGAGTCGCATCCCGATGCGACCTCTTCAGGGGGAGCGTCGGCTGGTTTGGGGTCTAGGCGGTTCGTATTGATGGTATATCTACAGGCGTTCAATCTACCTAATCACGCCAGGTTCAGTGGCTTTAGCGGCGTCTTGGGCTCACCACTATATGGACGTCCGACGTCAGCCGCAGCGGGTCGCCGTGTTGAGACGGGTCTGAGGCTGAGTTTCTGAAGAGGAGATGCGCTCGGGCATCGTTCTCAGTTCCCCGCCAACTGCACATTGCTTTACAGGCACCGTGTCGGAAAGAGTAGTGGCCAGCGTAGATCGCCAATACTGCAACCGTGTTCTCTACCAGAAGCGGTGGCCGCTGGGAATCCACGCGGTGAGCACGTAGGCGTACAGCATCACCACCAGGCCCACGATGATCGCCAGCAGAACGCTGTGCTTCATCACGGCGCGGAACAGGTCGCCTTCCTTGCCTTCCTGCCCCGTGGCCGCGCAGGCCACGATGATGGACTGCGCGTCGATCATTTTGCCCATCACGCCGCCGGCGGAATTGGCCGCCGCCATCAGCACCGGGGCGATGCCCAGGTTCTGCGCCGTGATCACCTGCAGGCTGCCGAAGAGCGCATTCGACCCGGCGTCGGTGCCGGTGAGCGCCACCCCGAGCCAGCCGATGAGCGTCCCGAACAGCGGAAACAGAACGCCGGTGTGCGTGAGCGCCAACCCCATCACCGCGTCCATCCCGGAGTATCGGGTGATGAATCCCAGCCCGATCATTCCCATGATGGCCAGCATGCTGAACCGCATCCGGTGGCAGGTCCGCGCAAACACGCGCATCGTTCCACCGAAGGACAGCCCCAGCAGTGGGCCCGCAATCAGTCCCGCCAGGAAGACGGCATTGCCGACGTTGCCGGCCAGCGCGAGATCGAACAGCGCCGGTTCGGCCGTGGCGGCGGCCACCACGGGAGGCGTCCGCACCACGCTCATGTGCAGGCCCGGCACGGGCGGTTTGAA
>JAJFUV010000304.1 GCA_021372245.1 Terriglobales bacterium | reverse complement strand
CAGCCGATTCGCGAGATCGTCGGCCAAGCCGCTCTCAAATTCGATCCCAGCGACGTTGACGCCATCCGAAAGGCCATGGAGCGGATTGTCTTCGACAAGGAGTTGCGTGCCCAATTGAGCGCGGAAGGCCCTGCTCGCGCGGCGAAGTTCAGTTGGGAAACCTCGGCGCGGGAAACCTTGGCGGCATTGGAGCGCGCCGTCGCTCAGCGAAGCAGGTCTTCGAGCTGAATCTTGGCGTCGGTCTTCGCGTCGCGGTACTTCACGATGACCGGGGTATAGAGCGAGATGCCCCACTCGCGGCCGATACCGCTCGATACCATGCGTGAGCCCGCCACCACCACGGCCTCTTCGGGAATCACCAGGGGTGCATCGCCGTCGGCCCGGTGAACAATTCCGCGGACCAGGTCGTACACCGGCGTCGAACGGTTGATGATGGTCCCCGTACCGAGCACCACGCGCCGCTTGACGACCGCGCCTTCGTAAATGCCGCAGTTGCCACCCACCAAAACTTCGTCCTCGACAATCACCGGCAGCGCCCCCACCGGTTCGAGTACGCCGCCGATCTGCGCGGCCGCCGAAATGTGGCAGCGCACACCAACCTGCGCGCAACTGCCCACCAGGGCGTGCGAGTCGATCATTGTGCCGTCACCCACATAGCTTCCGGCGTTGATGTAAGCCGGCGGCATGATGGTAACGCCTTTGCCGACGTGGCAGCCGTCGCGGACACTCGTGCCGCCGGGCACGATGCGGACCCCGCTCGACGGGTCGAACCGGTGCACGGGATAAGTGGCTTTGTCGAACCATGGCTGGCGCGAAGCGTCCACCGACATGTCCACCATCCCGCCCATGCGGAAGCCGAGCAGGATGCCCTTCTTCACCCAGCCGTTTACTTTCCAACCACTCGGCTGCGAGGCATCCGGTGAGGCTGCGCGTATCTCGCCGGCATTCAACCGCTCCTTGAAGCACTGGAACAGACGGAAATGTTCCTCGGTGTAGCGCTCCGGTCTTTCGTCGAACAGCCTCTCGATGTCAGCCTGCAACACGCGCGCTCCGATCGGACAAGAGTCCCGCTTCGGCCAGTACCGCTTCAATCTTGGCCTGATTCTGCGGTTGGGGCGCAACCATGGGTAAGCGCCAGACAGGCTCGAGCAGGCCCATAGCCGCCATGGCTGCTTTTACCGGGATGGGATTCGATTCCACGAAGTTCACGATCATCAGCGGAAGGTACTTGCGCTGCAACTCGCGCGCTCCGGCGAAGTCGTTGATCAGGCACTCGCGGGCAAGCTCGGTCATTTCAGCCGGAATCTCGTTGGAAGCCACCGAGATAACGCCTCGGCCACCCAATGCGATGAGCGGTATGGTAATGACGTCGTCGCCCGAAAACACAGAAAAGCTCTCCGGCACCTCATGAATGACGGATGCGATCTGGCTGATGTTGCCAGAGGCTTCCTTCACGCCCACGATGTTGTCGATAGCAGCCAGCCGCTTGAGCGTGGCCGGCTCCACGTTCACTCCGGTACGTCCCTGCACGCTGTAGACGACGATGGGCAGGCTCGCCGCCGCCGCGATCGCCTTGTAATGCTGGTAGAGGCCTTCCTGCGTGGGCTTGTTGTAATAGGGCGTTACCGAGAGAATGCCGTCCACACCCATGGCCGAAAGCTCGCGGACCAGGCGAATCACTTCAGCGGTATTGTACCCGCCGGCACCGGCCAGAATCGGCACCACACCGTGGGCCTCTTCGAGCGTGATCTCGACCACCCGTAAATGTTCTGCGCGCGTCAGCGTGGGACTCTCGCCGGTGGTGCCGCAGGGCACCAGGAAGTTTATGCCGGCTTCCACCTGCCGCCGGACGAGCTTGCGCAGAGTGGCCTCGTCGAGCGAACCATTCGCCCGAAATGGCGTCACAAGCGCGGTACCGCACCCTTCAAACATCATTCACCTCACGTTCCCAAATACAATATCGCTGAACTCGTAAAAGCCGCGTTTGCCCACCACCCATGCGGCCGCCTTCACGGCCCCGCGGGCGAGGCCTTCGCGGCTGCGGGCGGTGTGACGAAGCGTGATGGTGTCGGCCGCCGAGTCGAACCCGATTTCATGCGTGCCCGGATGCGCTCCGGCGCGGTTCGAACTGGCGTCGATCGGCCGTGCGTACCCGGCTTTCTTCATGACGTCGATCAGTTTGAGCAGCGTGCCCGATGGGGCGTCCTTCTTCGTGCTGTGATGGATCTCCCAGGCCCAGGCGCCGTACTCGTTCTCGTTGGCGAGCAACCGGGCCGCTTCCTCGACCAACCGCGAGAATATGTTCACGCCGATCGAGAAATTGGGGCTCCACACCATACCTACGCCGCTCTTTTCCACCAGCGCGCGCACGTGATCCAATCGATCGAGCCAGCCCGTGGTTCCCACCACCATATTCACGCTGAGCGCCGCCATGCGCTCGATGTTTGCGACCACGGTGGCGGGGGTTGAGAACTCGATGGCCGCGTCCACGCCGCGAAAATTCTCCGCCGTCATGCCGGCGAAGTTGGCGTTGTTGAATTCGTCGAGCTTGAGTGAAACGGCAAAGCCGTAGTCCGGTGCAAGCTGCTCGACAAGCTTGCCCATTTTTCCGTAACCGACGATGGCGAGCTTCATGCGATTTCCCAGGTCGCGGAGCCGGTCAACGGTTCACGCGCGACAATCAATCGAATACCGCCGGGTCCACCTCGGCGAAGAACTCGCTGTGGAGGGCCGCGACGGCCCGAGGCAGATCGGCCTCGGATACCACAAAGCCAAAGTTTAGCAAAGACGCACCCTGCGAGATCATGCCTATGTTGATTTCGGATAGCGCGCGGAAGATGCGGCTCGCCACGCCGGGCGTTGAGCGGATGCTGTCACCGACCAGGCACACGATAGCCTGGTTCTGTTCGACGTTCACCTCGGCGAATTCTTCCAGTTCGGTTGTGATCTCTTTCAGCCGCGTCGTGTTGTCGATGGTGAGCGACACGCTGACCTCGCTGGTGGCCACCATGTCGACCGGAGTCTGGAAGCGGTCGAACACCTCGAAGATCCTGCGTAAAAAGCCATGCGCCATCAACATGCGGCTCGAAGTGATATTCACCAGCGCGATGTTGCGCTTGCAGGCGATGGACTTGATAACGTTCGTGCAGGGGACGGATTCCGACACAATGCGGGTGCCTTCCACTTCCGGCCGGCGTGAATTGAGGATCAGCACGGGGATGTTCTTTTCCACGGCCGGCAGCACGGTGGCCGGATGCAGAACTTTGGCGCCGAAGTAGGCCAGCTCGGCAGCCTCCCCGAATGAAATGCTCTTCACGCGGCGCACCCCGTCTATGACGCGCGGATCGCCCGTGAGCATGCCGTCCACGTCGGTCCAGATCTCGATTTCCTCCGCTCCGATCCCGGCTCCGACGATGGAAGCGGTGAAGTCCGAGCCGCCGCGGCCCAGCGTGGTGGTGATGCCGTTTTCCGCGGACGCGATGAAGCCTCCCATCACGACCACGTGCCTCTGCGCGAGCGGCGGAATGGCCGCCGCCAGCCGCGAATAACTTTCCGCAAATTTCGGCGTGGCCTGCGTGTGGCGGTTGTCGGTGACCACCACGTGCCGCGAATCCACGTGCACGGCATCCATGCCGGCGCGGCGGAAGGCGTAAGTGACCACGATGCTCGAAATGCGCTCGCCGTAACTCGAGATCGCGTCGGTCAACCGCGGCGTGATTTCCCCCACAACGGCCAGGGCGCGCGCCAGTTCGGCGATCTCCTGAAAGTGGTCCTGTATGGCGCTCTCGACGATGGGCCAATCCGAGTCGAGCACCACCGGCCGGGCCTCGCGCAAGTGAAAATCGCGCAACTCGACGGCCAGCTTGATGCCTTCCTCCCGCTTGCCTTCCGCCGATTTCGCTGCAATGGCCAGCAGCCGGTTGGTGGTCTTCCCCATGGCCGAAACCACTACCACGGGTTGACGAGCCACACGTGCCTTGACGATGGACGCAACTCTCTCGATGGCGGCCGCGGATTCCACCGACGTGCCGCCGAACTTCATGACAATCATTTTTCGAGCCACCCTTCCGAGTGCATCAACTCGGCATTCAGCACGGCCGCGCCGGCTGCGCCGCGAATCGTGTTATGCCCCAGAGCGATGAACTTGTAGCCGAGCACCGAGCAGGTGCGCAAGCGGCCCACGAACGCCGTCATGCCGTTGCCTCGCGCCGCATCGCGGCGAGGCTGCGGACGGTCGCGATCGGTCACGTAAACTACCGGCTGCGCCGGGGCGCTGGGCAGGTTGCGCTCTTGCGGCACTCCGCGGAAACTGTTGATGGCGTCAATGAGCGTAGCGATGTCCGGTTTGGATGCGAGATCCACCGACACCGCCTCGGTGTGGCCGTCCACCACCGGCACGCGGTTGCAGTGGGCGCTCACACCGGCGGGCAGCGGCTCGACGTGATCGCCCGCCAACTCGCCGAGAATCTTCTGCGTCTCCTGCTCCATCTTTTCTTCTTCGCCGCCGATGAACGGGATCACATTGGCGGTGATGTCCATGGATGGCACGCCCGGATAGCCGGCGCCGCTGATCGCTTGCATGGTGGTGACCACCACGCGCCGGATGCCGAACTGCTTCAGCGGCGCCAGCGCCATGGTCAGCACCACGGTGGAGCAATTCGGGTTGGTGACGATCTGCCCCTTCCAGCCGCGCGCGGCCTGCTGCTGCGGAATCAGCTTCAGATGGTCCGCGTTCACTTCCGGCACCAGAAGCGGCACATCCTTTTCCATGCGGTGGTTACGGGAATTCGATACGACCACGTGTCCGGCCGTCGCAAACGCGCGTTCGATCTCGGTGGCGACCGAGGCGTCGGTCGCCGAAAAGACCAGCCGCGGCGCGTTGCCCGGCACGCACTCCTGGACCGTGAGGCCGGCGATTTTCTCCGGCATGGTGCCTTCCAGGCGCCATTGCGTCGCTTCCGAGTACTTCTTGCCCGCGGAGCGGTCGCTGGCCCCCACCCAAGTCAGTTCGAACCACGGATGGTTCTGCAAGAATTTCACGAAATGCTGGCCCACCATGCCGGTGGCGCCGAGAACACCAACCTCGATTTTCTTCATGTTGTTTGTTTCCTACGCGGCAACCAGAAGCTGCCGCACCATCTTCTTATAAATCTCGATAGCGTCGGCGACCTGCTTCTTGGGAACCCGTTCTTCAAGTGTGTGGGCGACGTGTATGCTGCCTGGGCCTAGCAGGAAAGGCTGGCCCCAGGCGCCGCCGAACGCGGGGATGTCGGTGGTAAAGGATACTACGGTAGTCTCGAAGCCGGGCAGTTTGCCCAGGCGCACGGCCGGGATGAGCAGCACCTGGCGCGCGTCCACCTGGCTGCCGGCGGCCTCGACAAATGCTTTGCGCAAGGGCTCGGCGTCCTGGACCAGCCGGATCATGATCTCGCAGTGAGCCGCATCCGGGACGATGTTGGGCGCACGCCCGCCGCCGATGGTGCCGATGTTCAGAGTACTCGGGCCGAGCAACTCATCGACCGGCAATGGAATGTGGCGGATGCGCTCCAGCGCGTCGAGCAGTCTCAAAATGGCCGATTCGCCCAGCTCCGGATATGCGGAGTGCGCCATGCGGCCCGTGGCCGTCACTTCGTAGCGCAGCGCGCCTTTGGAGCCGAGCGCCAGTTTGTTTTCGGTGGGCTCGCCGTTGATGAGGTAGCGCGATCCGCGCGATTGACGGCTCGCCATGTAGGCGCCGGCGCTGTTGCGCTCCTCGCCCACCACAAGGAGCAGGGCCACGCCGCGCACGCCCTCTTCGAGCAGCGCTTCGAGTGCCTTGAGCATCGCAGCGAGGATGCCCTTGGTGTCGCAGGCACCGCGGCCGTAAATGTGATCGGCGTCTTCGCGCGAAGGGAAGAACGGCTGGACCGTATCGATGTGCGTGGACAATGTGACGACGGGTTCGCCCCACGTGGCCAGAATGTTGAAGCGTTTCGGTTCGACTTCCACGCACTCGACGCTGCCGCCGAAGCGCGAGGCAAGGGCGCCCAGGTAATCGGTCAGGTAACAGCCGACCTGGTACTCGTTGCCCGTGAGGGACTCGATGTCCACGAGTGCCCGTGTCAGTTGATAAACGTCCATTTGCCTACACTCCAACGCCGGGAGCCGCGAGGTGGAAACTTCAGGATATCATGACGGCCGCGCAGGGTTGGAATCGCGGCAACTCAAGCGCAAATCGACTTCCTGTTCCTGGTCCCCGGTGTGTTGCGGGGGCCGGAAGCGACGGGCTTGGCGTCGGTGATCCGAATCACGAGGCTCTTGCCGAGCGCCTTCGCCGCTCGCGCCATGGCACCGACGGAGACCGACACATTTTCAGGGTCGAGCAGGCGATCCAATTGCGAGCGGCTGGTTCCAAGTTCGCGCGCCATGGCCTGTTTGGTCTTGTGCCGCTCCCGCATCGCCTGCGACAGTTGCCACGCCAAGATGCGCTTGACGGCCCCGGCCTCTACTTCCTCCAGGATGCCTTCTTGTTCGAGAAAGCTGTCAAAGCTGGAACCACTGTGATCAAATCGCGCTCTCTCTGTTCTTCTCTTCATAGCAGCCCCCTTTCATGTTTGCGCTTGTTCTCGCGTGCCAATTCCAGGTCCTCGGCAGGTGTCTGTTGCGTTTTCTTGATAAAGCCGTGCAGCAAGACCATTCGTCCGATTGAGTCGATGTAGAACAGCACGCGCGCAATTCGATTTCGCGAGAGATTTGTTCGCACTTCGTGGATTCCGCTGACCATCGGCCGGCAAACGGGCATACCGAGTGGCCACCCGAATTCGACTGTTTTGATATCTTCGCCGATTCGTTTACGGTCCTCTGCATAGGGAAGCCCTTTGAGCCATTCCCGCACCGGCTCTCCTCCCGCCGCTGTCCTGAAGAAGATCGCCGGGACTCGCTTCGCGCCCTGTGAAACGTCCAATCTGCGACTGCCCGAATGTCTCCGGCTTTCTCCAGCCACGATTTCGAGTGTACCATATATGGTACACCCGCGGCCGCGCCGCACGTCCGAGTGTCAGAGAGCGTCCCCTCCTCACACACACTCAAACGTGATGGTGTGCTCGAAGGGGCTGAAGGCTGTCAGGTAGACGCTTTTGCCGGGAAGCTTCGGCGGCAGGCGGTGCAACTGCGTGTAGGCGTGCTGGGCAAGCCCCGGACCGAAACGCATGGCGTGCGGCCCTTTGCGGTACTCGCCGTAGCCGTTGCCGAGCAGATACGCGTCCGCCACTTCGGGCGCTGGCTTGCAGCCTTCCAGCGTCCCGTTCGGACGGAAGTTGAACTCGATCGCGATGGGCACTTCTTTGGTTCCCGTGGCCGAGAACTTCAACTGCAGCCCGTTGCGGATCTCCGCTACGTCGGCCGAGAAGCGCAGTTCGCACACCTCGGTCATGCGGCGTTCGGCGCGCGTGGTGTACCAGGTTCGCGTGGTGACGCGCCGCGGCGGGTCGAGCGGCTGGAAATAACCGGCCTGCAAGGTCTGCTCGAAATGGTAAACGCCCTTGCGCTTCTGCGCTAGCGTGGGCGTGAACATGCCCTTGCCGAAGAACGAGCCGGCCATGCGCACGCCGTC
>JAJFUV010000266.1 GCA_021372245.1 Terriglobales bacterium | reverse complement strand
GGCCGGGCGCTGTATTCGGACCCGAAGTACGTCGAACTGGCCAACAATTCCGTCTTCGCCAGTTGCTGTGCGCTGCCGGAGCTTTACGAGAAACACTATCGCGACTTCGCTCCTCGCGTCGGCATTGCCTGGAGGCCGATGCCGGGCAGCAACAAGTTTGTTGTGCGCGCTGGTTACGGTATCTTTTACGATGTCCTGCACCGACAATACGACATGGGCCCTTACAGCGAGAATCTCCCCTACATCATGCCGACGCTGCCAAGCATCACCGGGCTCGAGAGCACACCTCCCCTCGATGTAAGGAGTCTGTTCCCCGATCCGCTGTCGCTCTCCACACGCCAGTTCCAGGCGCCTTACTGCAGCGACAACGCCAGCACTTCCACGGACGCGAGTGGAAAGATCATTGTGAAGAACCAGTGCTTCGGGAATTCCATACAATACGGCGCGGCGGACAACAAGACGCCCTACACGCAGAACTGGGGCTTGAATCTACAGTTCGAACCCCGCCAGCGGATGCTGTTCGAGATCGGCTACCAGGGCAGCCACGGCTTGCGCGCGCAAAGCCAGTTCCAGGCCAACCAAGCCACGTTGCCGCCCTTCTCGGGCAACGCCAACAACAGCGTGCGCTTCGCTTCGCAGTGCCCGGCGGGCACCTACAACGTTACGTGCTTCCCGATTCAGGAGCGCGTGCCGTACAAGAACTTCGTCCCGCAACTGTTGACCTTCATGAACGACAATCAGGCCATCTACCACGCCATGACCATGAAGCTGGAACAGCGCTTCAGCCGGGGTCTGCAATTGCTCACCGCATTCACCTGGGGCCGGACCATCGACCAGGTTTCGGAGATCCAGACACAGGGCGGCACTTCCCGCCTCTATCCGCAATACGCGCTGCGCAAGGATCTTGAGCGCGGCGTGGCCAACTACGATCAGACCCGCCGCTCGGTGACGAGCGTCCTCTACGAGTTGCCTTTCGGCAAAGGCAAGAAATTCCTCACCGAAGGCCGCATCCTGAACGCTTTCGTGGGCGGATGGCAATCGAACATGATTCTCACCCTCGCCGACGGCCTGCCCTACACGATCACGTGCAACTGCGGCGATCGCGCGCAGACCGGCAACGACCGCGACGTGGAACGCATGAACCTGGTGGGCAATCCGCACCCCGACGGCTTCACCAAGACCATCTTCAAGCAGTTCAACACCACCGCCTATGCCGTACCGGCACTCGGCACATTAGGCACGGTCGGCCGCAACACCCACCGCGGTCCCGGCCAGCGGTCCGTGGACCTGTCCGTCTTCAAGAACTTCCGCATCAAAGAGCGCTTCAGCGCGCAGTTCCGTGCGGAAGCCTTCAACCTGATGGCGAGTCCGTACTACGTCAACCTGTATCCGACCTTCAACGGGACCGCCACGAACTTCGGTAGCCTGGTGCCCGTGGGCGGCGACATGGGAAACCTGTTTAATCCTCGCCTGTACCAGATGGCGCTGCGGTTCATGTTTTGACCAATACCACTCAGCAATCCCTCCTCGGAGAATTATGCCAGGCGGGTTGCAGTAGTTTGACGTTGACGGTGAGCCCCATTCATCCTGAGATGGATGGGGCTCGCCGGGTGCAGGCACCCGAAATGGGCTGCGCCTTAGGACATAGAAAGAAGCTATGTTCTTACTTAGGGAGAGGTGACTGACATGCAACGGCGGAAGTCGAAGGCCGCGTCCGCATCGCCAACTTTGCGCGATAAGGTCGCTGGTGCGCTTCGACAGGCAATTGTCGACGGG
>JAJFUV010000255.1 GCA_021372245.1 Terriglobales bacterium | reverse complement strand
GGTCACCGTCGCTTGGATCGACTGTCCGGCCAGCGGTGCGGCACGAGCCGCCGCCAGCAACGCCGCGATATGGAACGCGGCTTTGCAGTAGGCATTCATATGTCGAGGGCACCACCAAGCCGGAAGAGAGTGGACACTCCGACCCGCCTCATGAAGAAGTGCGTTCAGGAGGGGTAACTTCTCAATAGAAATTCGCTTGGAGCTTTTCTCCTACAAGTGTGCGCTTGCCTGTGGAAGTACCCTGCTAACGATAGGGGGCCCTGGAGAATGGGCCCCTTGGCTCGCTGGCAACCTGGTACGGCACGCCGCCTACTGTAACGTTCCGCGGAATTCAGCCGGAAGCGCGCGAGAACCTACTTCACGGACAGGTTCGTCGCCTTTGACGTCACTCCGCTCGCCGTGATGATTACCGGTTGTATGCCGGTCGGAGCATCGTTGGGCACCGTCACGTTCATTTGGTAGAGGCCCACGTAGGTGGGTGCCAGGCCGTTGAACAACACCGTCGCATTCTTGCCGCCGATGGTCACCGTGGGTTTCACCTTCGTCCACACCAACTGCTGTGCGGGCGCAGGCTCGCCGCTTGCGGGCCGGGTGGCGTCGTCCACCGGGCCCAGGCCGTTGACGTACAACTGCACGACGTGACCCCGCGCCACCGCGTTGGTGGAGGTGACGAGCTGATAACCCTCGTCCAGCGCCGCCGCCAGCAAGCGGTTCGTTCCGGCTTCGGTGTATTCGAAGGAGGCCGGCGAATAGTCGTTCAGCGGTACCGGGTAGACCACACTCGACAGGTTCGAGAAGCTCACTTTCATCTGCGCCGAGGTGACACCCTGCAATTCCCACGGAATCTGCACGTTCACCTGGTTGGGGCTGACGAAATGCAGCCTGCCCGGCACGCTGATCGAGCGCGAAGGCACGTCGAAGCTGACGCTCACCTGCGCCAGTGCCAGCGGCAGGTAGGGCGTGGTGAATGCGCGCGTCGTGTCGCTCAAATCGGAGCCGTAGATCGAAATGTAGGACCCCGGCGCGAGGCCCTGGTCCACGCGCTGGCTGGCGGCGTTCACGACACCGCCGGTCGTGATGGCCGGACGGTTGCGTGTGCGGCCGAACAACGAGAGCTTCATATTGCCGGCCTCGACGGTGAACTCCTGCTCGCCGATCTGCGAGCCTGGCTGCGCGTTGGCGGCCGCGATGCCATAAATGTCCGTCGTTTGATCGGCAGCTATGATCTTGCAGCCGCCACACACGGCGGTAAACTTCACCGGCACGTCCTTAACGGGCGCCCCGTATTTGTCGACCACCTTGTAAACGAACTGCTGATAGTAGTCGCCCCCGCCGGGCAGGTCCAGGAAGCCGTCGCCGCCCAGCGGGATCAGGTCGTAAGGTGTACCGTCGCTCACGATGTACAGATACGGAATGTGCAGCGTGGACGCGCCGCCCGTGACCGTGATGAAGCCCTGATACGATCCGATCGACAGCAAGGAACCTTGCAGCCTTACCGCAACTGTGGCGGTCCCTCCGGCAGGCAGCGCGAGCGACGATTTGTCGAGCGTCACGCTCGCCTTCGCATCCGCCATGAACGGTTGCACCGTAAGCGTGAGATTCACGGCTGCCGGCGTTGGGTTCGAGAACTCGAGTGACACCGGATTCGGCAAGGTGGAGCCGGAAGGCACGCCGAAGGAAACCGTGGTGGGGCTCACCGCGACGTTGTCCTTCACCACCTCGGCGGCGTTCAACTTGCCCGCGCCCATGGAGGTCACCGGAGCGGGCTCCCAAGTCTGGTTCAGGTACTCGTCGATGGTGTCGGAAGCCGTGTTGACCGCGAGGGATTTCAGTTGGGCAGCGGTGAGTTTCGGATTCCTCTGCTTGGCGAGAGCGGCGGCGCCCGCAGCCATGGGGGCCGCGAAGCTGGTCCCGGAGGCCACCGTATACCCCGAAGGATCCCAGAGCCCGCCGTTGGGGTCGTACTTCTGGGTCGCCAGATACATGTCCGTGCCCACGGCCATTACTTCCGGCTTGATGGCATTGGTCCCGGTGGCCGGACCGCGGCTGGTGAAATCGGCCACCGTGTCGTACTCGGCGTCCTTGGCGAAGATGGCGGGATCGAGCGTGACAGCGTGATCCAGGTTCGACGCCAGGTAAGTCTTCAGGTTCTTGCCGTCCGTATTGCCGATGAAGGCGAGTGGAATGCCCGTGTTTTCGAGGCTTCCCGGATAGAATAGCCCGTCGTAGCCCTCGAGTTGGTACATCACCACGCCCACGGCTCCCGCGGCCTGCGCGTTAAGTACCTTGTCGGAGAAGGCGCAGACGCCGCGCTGCAGCAGTGCGATAGCTCCGGCGAGCGAACCAGTAGGCAGGGCGGCACAGGCCGTTCCATCATTCTGCAGTTTGGCGACGTCACGCAGCGGAGCGGTGAGCGGAGAGGTCAGCCTGGGTCCGTTACCGAACAGGGCATTGATCTGGTTCAAATTGGAAGGAACCCCAGTCCCGGTAACCTTCACGCTCGAAAAGAAGATGTGCGAATTTGTGCTGGCGCCCACCGTGAGTGCCGACGGCGCCGTGCCGGGGCTGTTGACCGTGTTGAGCGAAGGGAAGCTGTAGCCGTCCCCTCCGCTGTTGCCCGCCGAGACCACCACCAGCATGCCACCGCGCACGGCAGTCTCTACGGCGTCGGCCAACAGGTCGCAAGCCCCTGTACCGCTGCAAGTCGGCGCATGGTCGAGCGGACCGTAGTAAGCCGGCCAGCCGTACGGCAGCACCACCATATCCATGCCGTCGGTGTAAGCGTCATTGAGGGCGGTGATGATGACGTCCTCATAGGGCCATTCGTTCACGCCTGGCGAGCCGGCGACTTTGTAACTGCCCAGGAAAGCTTTGGGTGCCACACCCACAATGCCCGCCACCGGGCCGCTGACGTTGTTGCCCGCAGCCACCATGGCCACGGCCGTGCCGTGCCCCTGCCGGTCGCGCGGCGAAAGATCGTCGGGCCTCGACCATTCGGGAGTACTCGAAGAGGTGAGCATGGAGACGTAGCTGCGCGCCACGATCACCTTTTTATTCGTATACTTACAGTCGTCCCCGCCGCATTTCGGGAAGCCCGCGGGCGGCGTGAGGCTGCCATCCACGAACGCCGGGTGATCCTGGTCGATACCTGTATCGATGATGCCGATTTTCACCCCGGCGCCGGCGTTCTGCATACCGCCCACCGCGTTCCAGGCGGTTCGGGCGTTTATCAGGTCGATGGCGGCGTTAAGATGCCGGCGAAGCCGCCGCATCGGGACGGCCAGGCGCACCCCCGGCAGCGACTGCAATTCGGCTGCGCGCTCCGGACCCGCCTCGACGAAAACGGCGTTCATGAGCGTCTGGACCGACCCAGTCACTCGGATCTTGCGTTCGGAGAGCGCCGCGCGCAGGCCACGTTGCGCTGTTTCAATCCGCGCGGCGGCCGTAGAACCCGCCGCCATGCGCATAGAAGACGAAAGGGTTGCCGAAGCCGGCTCGTCCAGAATGAGGGCCCAACGCCGGGAAGGAGGATTATCGCGAACGGACGCCGCAAAGCAGACGGCAGCCAGGAAGAAGCTCAACACCACCCGCATGCTCATGCCAGTTCGGACGCGGTTCTTAACATTACCGTTACAATAAATCGGTCTATTCGAGGGCACTTCCAAACCTTAACAGAACCGGGAGGGGACCGGTTAGGGGGCGGGGTTGCGGGGCGCGGCGGCGGGTTGCTACACTGTATATCTGCACTAACGCAAAGGAGTTTCCCCCACATGGCAAAGGTATGTGAAGTCTGCGGCAAGGGGCCGCAATTCGGGCATCGCATCAGCCACGCCCACAATGTCACCGCCCGGCGCTGGGACGTCAACCTGCAGTTGGTCCGTGCAGTCATCAACGGTGCGACCAAGAAGATTCGCGTCTGCACCTCTTGCCTGCGCAACGGCAAGGTCCAGAAAGCCGCCTAAGCTTTCCCCAGGTAGTACCGGCAAGCCGCGATCTTCTCGCGGATATCCAGCGGCAGATAGAAATACTGTATCGACGGCTCGTAACCGAATCGGGCATCCGCGCGCACGATGTCCAGAAACCCGGTGGCGAGCCGGATTTCTTTTCTGAGCAGTTCCTTCACGCTTCCCCCACCCCGTTCTCTGGTCGAGTGGAATCGCACGAAGTTGGCGATGCTCTCGAAGTAAAGCCCCACGGCACGGCTCACGCGCAGATCTGAAGCAACATCGGCTCTGGCGGCCGCCGGAGCCAGCTTGCACGCGGCGCTCAGATGTTCGATGCCGCTGTGCCAGCGCGCGGACATTCGCTCGAACACCTGCACCACAATTTCAGGCCCGAAAGGACTCGTCCAGCTCAAACTGTCGTAGCTGTGCAGGATGCGGGGCCGCTTGCCGGTACGCTGAGGCCACCAGGGGTGCGCGGGTCCCCACTGCACGACGCTCGAATAAACCAGCCCGTTGGTGAATGGGTAGTCCGAAAAGGCCTCGGCGAAGACCTTCCACGCCTGGAGCGCCTCCGCCTTCCCTCCCTTGCCATACAGGTCTGCCGCCACGCGGGCGACGGTTTCCTCCACACCGGGTGCGTCGCCTCGGTAGAATGCCTGCGCCGCGCTCCAGTTGGGCGACGGGTAGGTGCCCAGCGTCCAGCTCGCCACTACGCCGTCTGCGCCAGCCGAGCGAATGGCGGAGAATTTGCGGGCCACAAGCTCCGGCACCGGGATGTAGGGCACCAGGCTCATCTCCCAGGTAGTGCCCACCTGCGCCTTGACCATGGTCTTCATGCCACGTTCGCGCGCCAGGCGCAAGTGCGCGGCGGCGCGCGGGGACGGCCCCGTGACGGAAAGCGAGTATTCGTCCACCACCGTGCGCACGCCTTCGCGCACGATGGGCGTGCCGCGTTCGAAGTCCACCATCAGCGTCACGGTCGGCGGCAGGGCGGCGATGAATTCCGCCTGCGGGTCGGCTTCGTGGAAGTTCCAGCTCCAGTCCCAGGCGACGATGTGCGCGTCGGGTTTGACGCTACGGGCCCCTTTCTCGACGAGACTCACCACTTCGCCGACCACTTCCTGCGGCCGGCGGGTCCGGCAGCGGGGACACTCAGGCTCCTTGGCAACGGAGTAACAATTGGTGGGATTCTCCGAAATGGTGATCAGGAACGTGCCCGCGAGCTTGGGCGCGGCGCGGAACAGGGCCGCGGCAGCCTGTTCGAGGTATTTCTTGACGGGTGCGGTCGAGGTGCACATGGACCAAAGCCCGTCTCCCGGCCGTCCGGACGCGCCCTTGATCTCCGGGTGCTTCGAGAAGAATCCGGCCGGCATACCGCGAGGCTCGTTGAGGTATAGGTAGACCGTGAGGCCGTACCGGGCGGCTTCGGCAATGAGCCAGTTCAGGCGCCGCATTCGCGCATCGAGGCCCGTGCCTATTTCGCCGAAAACATCCGTGCGTACCAGGTCGCGCAGAACCGCGTGCAGCCAGATGGAGGACAGGCCCAGCCGCGCCATGTTCTCGAGCACACCCGCGGGATAGTAGGCCTCGAAATCCTCTTCATTGAGAATGTCGCCGAACAGGGCGGTATACGGAAACGCGATGCGCGGCGCTAGCGCCGCCTCGCCGCCAGCGCCTGCCCACGGGTTGCGTGCGGCCGGGCGCGCCAGTTCGTCGAGGAAGCCGTAGCGCGGCTGCTCGGGACCGTGGAGGGCGATGCGGAAATGTTCCGGCACGGCACTTCCCGCCGAGCCAGCCGCCATGCGCACCTTCGAGCAGTCCGGCTTCGGCCCGAGATGTCCGGCATAGAACGCGTCGTGCGCAAGCAGTTCGGTAATCTCGCTCTCGCTCATGCGCGCCAGCACCGAAAGTTGCTCCATGGGAACGAAGTCCCAGTTGCGGCACAGCGTCTTGAAGCGCAGCCGCCTCGCGAAGCGATCGTCCACGCTTTGCCGGCCCAAGCCCAGCGAACGCGCCTGCGCCTGGACGTTCGACCGCGTCGCCCCCAGCGCCTCGGCGATGCGTTCTGCCGGCGCCAGGTCCCAATTGCGCCAGACAAGCTGGTGCGCGGCGCTCGGAAAATATGGCTCGACGGCGCATCCTGGCGTAGCTGCAAGCGCCGAGGAAACGGCTCCAACGAATTCACGCCGCGTCAAAACGTCTGCCATGTGCTCGATCAATGCCTCCAGCAAGATATAATGACGGCTTAACGCCCCACACTACAAGGAGATTTCTGATGAGTACACCGTGGAAGACCGATCAGTGGTTCACCAGCAATTGGAACTGGCTCCCGGAAGTGCGCCAGAACATGCATTTCCCCGCCAAGATCCGGATCCACGACGTGTCGCTGCGCGACGGCGAACAACAGACCGGTATCGCATACAATCGCGCCGACAAGGTCGCCATCGCGAAGAAATTGGATGAAGCGGGTGTACATCGCATTGAAGCCGGTATGCCCGCCGTCAGCGGAGAAGACGAAGCCGCAATCAAGGACATTCTCGCGTTGGGTTTGAAAGCCGAGATCTTCTCCTTCGCCCGCTGCATGCCTTCTGACGTGAAGCTGGCTAAAGAGTGTGGCGTCAAGGGTATCATCACCGAGATCCCTTCCAGCGAGCACATGGTGAAGAACGCCTATGCCAAGGACATGGACTGGGCCATCAAGAGCTCCATCGATACCACGCTCGCCGCGAAGGAAGCCGGTCTCTACACGGTGTTTTTCACCATCGATTCCACCCGCAGCGATTTGAACCGTTACATGGACCTGATCGAGAAGGTGTCGACCGAAGGCCACATGGACGCTCTCACGGTGGCGGACTCGTTCGGCGGGGTCACGCCGCAGGCGCTCAGCGTGGTGATCGCGAAGCTCAAGGCACGCTTTAAGCAGCCCATTGAAATCCACTGCCACGAAGATTTCGGCATCGGCGTGGCCAACACGATCGCGGCCCTGGCCGCGGGCGCCGAAGTAGCGCACGTCACGGTGTCGGCCATCGGCGAACGCGCTGGCAACGTGCCGCTCGAAGACACCGTCATGAGCCTGAAGATGCTCTATGGTGTGGACACCGGCGTGAAGACCGAGAAATTCTATGAGCTTTCGAAACTCGTGCAGCGGTTGTCCGGCTTCCAGCTTCCGCCGAACCGTCCCATTGTCGGCGACTCGCTCCTCTACATCGAATCGGGCGTAGTTGGCATGTTCCACCGCCGTTGCCGCAAGGCGGCGCCGCTCCAGTACATGCCGTTCCTGCCGGAGACCGTGGGCCGTCCGGGCGTGGACATCGCACTCGGGAAGGGAAGCGGCCAGGCCAACATCGAAGAGTTCCTCGAGCGGCGCGGCAAGACCGCCACGCCCGAGCAGATCAACGAACTGGTGGCGCGCGTCAAGCAGCTCGGCATCGAGAAGAAAGCCCTGCTCACGGACGCCGAATTCGACGGCCTCCTGACAGCCGTCCTCGGGAAGTAAATCATGTTTCGCACGTTGGATGAAGTTGTCGAAGCGGCGCGCGGCCGGCGGTGGGTGAAGATCGCCATCGCCGCCGCGCAGGACATTGATTGCATCGAGGCCATGAAGCAGGCTCGGGAGATGGAGCTTGCCGATGGGGTCTTCGTCGGCAACGGCGACAAGATCACGGCCCTGGCGCGCGAAGCGGGCTACGAAATTCCCTCCGGGCAGATCATACACGAGCCCGACGATGCGGAAGCCGCGCGCAAGGCTATCGCCCTGGTCCGCGAAGGTAAGGCCGACCTGCTCATGAAGGGCAAGATCAAGACGTCAGCCCTGGTGAAGGCCGTTCTCGACAAGGAGCACGGCCTGCGCACGGGGCGTCTTCTGAGCCAGGTGATCGTCTTTCAGGTGCCCGGCTTCAACCGCCTGATGATTTCGACCGACGCCGCCATCAACATCGCGCCCACGCTCGCACACAAGGCCGAGCTGATCCGCAACACGGTGGAAGTGGCCCACATGCTGGGCGTTGAAAAGCCCAACGTGGCGCTGTTGTGCGCGCTCGAATTTCCCAACCCCGACATGCCCGCCACCATCGACGCCGCCGCCCTGACGTTGATGAACCGGCGCGGACAGATTAACGGATGTTACGTGGAAGGCCCCATCGCGCTCGATGTTCCGCTGAGCAAGTTCGCGGCGGACCGCAAAGGCATTACGAGTCCGCTTACCGAGAACACGGACATCTTCATCTCTCCCGACATCGAGGCGGCCAACATTCTCTACCGCGCAATTTTGTACTTCGCGAAAGGCGAAAGCGGCGGCATCGTGGTGGGCGCGCGCGTGCCGCTGATCCTGCTGTCGCGCGCGGAAACGCCGGAGACCAAGATCCGCTCCATCGCTCTCGGCGTGCTCGCCGCGCGCGCGAAGATGTAGGTGCCGCCAATGGCCGGGCAGCTCAAAAGTGTGGGCCGCTTGCTGGGGCTCGCCTTCGTGCTGCCCACCAACGTGGTGGTCGGCTACGGCATCGGGTATCTGCTCGATCACATCTTCTCCACGCACTTTCTGTACATCGTGTTCCTTCTGCTGGGCATTGCCGCCGGCTTCGTTTCCCTGATCCGCGAGATCCAGAAGGGTATCCGCAATGACCAGGGATGAGCAGTACTTCGCCCGGGCCATCAAGCGCATCGAAGTCTTCACGGTGGTCCTGGGGGTGGCCGGGGTGCTAGTGGCCTTCGTGCGCGGCGGCGCGGCGGCGGGGATCGGCTTCCTGGCCGGCGCCGCGGGCTCTTACCTTAACTTCCGCTGGATCAGGCAGATGGTGGCGGGTTTCGGTGCGGCCACCCGTATCCGCAAGCGGCACGCCATCCTTTTCGGACTTCGTTATCTCATCTTCGGCGCCGCCGTCTATGTTATAGTGAAGTACTTCCAGATCAATGCGGTGGCCGCGTTGGTCGGGTTTTTGACGGCGGTCGGCGCCGTCATTTTGGAAATCCTGTACGAGTTAATCCATGCCGGAACATGAACTCTGGATCACGGCCCTTTTCAATAGTTACCTGCCGGGCATAGGGAACGCCGCTCTAGCGTTGGTTGGGCTTCACGCCGAAAACCCGGCGAAGCCTTGGGCCAACTACATCACCGTGCAGTTTCTGGTGGCATTGCTGTTGGTGGCCGTTTTCGCGTATTTGAAGCCGCGTCTCTCGGTGGACCGCCCGGGCACGCTGCAGCATATCTTTGAAGTGGTGTACGACTTTCTGCGCGGCCAGGCCGATGAGGTGGTAGGACACAAAGGCCTGCACTTCGTGGCCTTCTTCGGGACCATCTTCCTGTTCGTGCTCACCTGCAATTTGATCGGCATCATTCCGGCGTTCGAATCGCCGACCATGTCGCCGCCCGTGCCGCTTGGCTGCGCGGTGGCCGTTTTCCTTTATTACAACTTGATGGGCATGAAGGAGCACGGATTCTTTAAGTACCTGGCGCAGTTTACCGGTCCCGTGCCTGCCATGGCGCCGTTGATGCTGCCCATCGAGATCATCAGCCACTCGGCGCGCCTGCTCTCGCTCACCGTCCGACTTTACGCCAACATGTACGCCGGCGAGCAGGTGACGTTGGTCTTCCTGGGCCTCACATATCTGGTGGCCCCGGCGATCTTCATGGGCCTGCACGTGTTCGTCTCGTTCCTGCAGGCGTTCGTGTTCGCGCTGCTGGCCATGATTTATGTGTCCGGCGCGGTGGCCGAAGAGCACTAATTCATAACGGCTTTTTCGCCTCCAGTGTGAGCCCGGCTGCTTGAGGATGACGGGGACCACCTCCTGGAAGCAAGTTCATAACACAAGGAGCAACAACACAATGAGACTGAAGCTGTTCATGCTTCTGGCTGTCCTGCTGATCGCGGCCAGCCCGATTTACGCGGCCGATGGCCAGGGCGGCACCAACTGGGTGGCGCTCACCAGCGGCTTCTCGATGGCAATCGCGTCCGCCGGTTGCGGCATCGCTCAGTCGAAGGCTGTGGCCTCGGCTTGCGAAGGCATGGCGCGCAATCCGGGCGCCGCGGCGGCCATCCGGTTCGCCCTGATTCTCGGCTTGGTGCTGATTGAATCCCTGGCGCTATACACGCTGGTGATCATCATCCTCCAGGTCAAGTAGTTTTTTCTTTCCAGCCAAAGAGCGCGCTCTCCAGAAGGTGAGCGCGCTCTTTGTGTTTGTGGGGCTGTGCCCCGGCAGAGGCACGTTCGGGGTTTCTATTTTGCGATCAGGTTCTCATACTGGGTCTTGCCTGCAGTGTCCACGAAGCTCACTTTCAAGCCGCTTGGTCCGGCTTCCAACACCGTGTAGCCGTAAAACGACCCTGCGTACAGCGTGCGCGGACCGGATATGGCCGGGCGGATCCCCTGGCCCGCGGCGCCGTTCACTATGAAGTGCACGCCAGCATCCGGCGCAATATGCTGCATGGTGTGTTCATGCCCTGCCATGTAAACGTTGGCCCGGTTTCTCAGGATCGGCAGCAGGATCTTGTCGTAGCCCGGCGTGTCGCCGTGCCCGGCACTCGAGTAGATCGGATAGTGGCCGTAAACCACCTTCCAGCGCGCCCTGGACCGGCCGAGTTCGCGATCCAGCCATTTGATCTGCATCTCGGACAATGCCGGCGTGCAAAGCGCGAAGAACTGCACCGGTCCGGTGGTGAACGTGTAATAGAGGGCCGGCATCCGCCAGGACTTGCTCCTTGCCGAGTACAGGATCTCGGCCGCCGGGCTGTCGGCAAAACCCCAGTCATGATTGCCCGTGACGGCATAAATAGGGATGCCCAGCCTGTCGTATTGCTCGATCCAGGAAGCCTTCCAGCGCGGATCGTCGAGGCTCATCACGCCTTCCGGCAGGATGTTGTCGCCTATAGTGATCCCGAGGTCGAAGCGCCGTTTCCGGTGCGCGGCAAGGGCGGCCGCCGCGGTGCGCTTCATGTTTTCCCCGCCGGTGCCGAAATCGCTGAACGCCAGCACGCGGATGGCCTTGCGGGCCGGAATTGCCTCGAACACCGGTGGAGGCTCTTGCAGGAAGGCCGGCAGGACCGCCCCGCGAGCGGCACTTACCCAGCGCTGGTGCTGTGCGGTCAGGGTCTCCAGGGATTTCGTATCGCCCCGCTCGCGAGCCACAGCGAGCCGCTTCTCGAACAACTGCCCCAGTTGGCGGGCGCGATGTACGCGCAGTTGATCCAGCGCCATCACGGAAACCTCCACGTCGGGGTCCGTCGTGGCGTGGCGCTCCAGGAATTCGAGCACCGCCGGGTTGCCAAGACGGCCCAACCGGTCCACTACGAACTTGCGAACCTCGGGGGAGGGATCGGAATCGCCCACGCGCAGCATAGGTCCGATCATGGATTTGTCGAACTTCCGCAGCAGTTGCCGGATCGTTTCGACGCGCTTCTGGCTGTCCGCCTCGGCAAGAATGGCAGCCGGATCGACGGCCGGCGCCTGAAAAAGGACGAGCGCGAGAATGACACTGATCATGGGCTTCTCTGCAAAGACGGGATTTCAAACAGCCACGGTTACCTGACGCCCAAAGCTAGTCACTTCACAATGCCCGGCGTGACGTTGGCGGTGAACACCTCGTTTAGTCCAGGATGCCCGATGGCTCCCTGATTGGACACTACCGCGGCGCCTGCGGCCTTCTCGTCCGCCTTGGCGTACACCGCGCTCATCTGCAGGAATTCAATCGTTCCCCGATTTGTAAGAACGTGGATCGGCCCGGCCGTGTGGTTGATCAACGACACATCGTTCATCCGCAGCCGTTCCACCCGCGCGCCCGGCTCAATCAGCATATTCTCCGCGGCCCATGCGGTCTCGGTGCGGTGAAAACCGGAAATCGCCAAATTGCTGACTACCGCCGGAGCGTCGATCCAGATCAGTGCCCGTGAGGCCGGCCCTGGCTTGGCCGGGTCATATTTCGTGCCCGAGATCGACTTCGAGCAGAACACGTCGCGAATCGAAACATCCTCAAACGTGCTCGCCGTGCCCGGGTGGACGCGGTGGTTGGTGAAGGAGACCAGGTTGAATCGGTAGGTGCCGAAAATGTTCGAGATTTGCACCCGCCGGATCGGCGATCCGGCCGACAGCAGCCGCACTGCCGTGTAGCCGTTCTCGGAAAAGATCCCGTCGGTGGAGACGTCTTCAATTGGCCCACGCGACATCTCCGCCCAGCCTGCGTCGTCGGCATTGAGCGCCACCATGTCATCGTTCGTTGTGCCCTTGACGTTGGCGATGCGCCCCAGTCGGGAGTTGCCGTTCACATGGACGCCGTCCATGTTGCTTCGCTCCAGGTTGTAATCGAAGGTGATGTCTTCGATGGTGAACTGCCGCAGATTCCCCAACTGCATCCCAAACGTGACCGGGTCCTTGAGTGTTACCCCTCGGATGATCAGGTTCTTCACGCGGTTAAAGCGCATCAGCACGCCCGTGTAAAGGTCGGGCGAGTAGGCGGCGCGAAAGCTGCGGTCTTTCTGATATGCAGTCAGTGCCTGGTTCCGATTATCCATGTTCCAGATGCCGCCGATGATCCCGATATTCTCGTTGCCCTTGTCGTGGTCATCGTTGGTGATCATCACCGCCCCCGCCTGGGCCTTCAGCCGGATCATGGTGGTCCCGGCGAGCACCAGCGTCTGCCCACTATGGATTTTGAGCGTCTTGCTGACCACCAGGCACACCAGCGGTACGGGGAAGCGGACCTCGCTGGTGCGCGCATCGAACAACGCCTGCAACCCAGCGGTATCGTCGTGGACACCATCACCAACGACATCGTATGTTTGCGAACAAGCCGCGTTGGCAGCCCCGATACCCAAGGCCAGCACCAGCAGGGCAACATGAATCGAATAGGGTTTCGTCATACGGAGAGCGATCTCAATTCAGGCGGGATACTCGTCCCTCATCCACTCTAACAATTCGGTCCCGGTTCGACCTCAGCTCGCGTACGGGTGGATATAGGGCGCGCGATACGGGCGCTTGAGCAGCCGGGCAGCCTTCGGGTTGTCCAGGATCTGTTCGCGCTGCAGATCCCAATTGACGGTGGTCTCTGTGCGGTAGCTGATCATCGCCAACTGCACCGCAGTAGTCGACCACCAGGCGTCCTCCGGCTGGCAGGAGGGAGTGCGGCGCGAGCGCACGCAATCGAGGAAGTCGGCCATGTGCAACGTGCCGGCATCGCTCGCCACTTCGGTAACCCGCCGTTCCGCGCCCTTTCGGCGCGGGATGGCGACCCACCGATCATCGGTGACGAAGACGGTCTCCTTTTCACCATAGAAGAAGATGCCGTTGTTGACTTCCGGAGCCCATTCCGCCGCACCCCAGATGCGGTGGCGCCACACCAGCGGGCATGCGCCGAATTCGAAATGCGCGGTGAGGGTGTCGGGCGTGGTGATCTTGCCCTTCAGCTCGTAGATCCCGCCGGAGGCATTCACCATGCGCGGCGTCTTCTCGCCCAGGATGTTGCGGGCGGCGTCGATCAAATGGATGCCCCAATCCACCAGGTGCCCGTTGCCCACGGTTGCTTCCAGACGCCAGTTCTTGTGACCGACAGCGGGGCTGTAAGGAATCTTCGGGCCGGGTCCGCACCAGAGATCCCAATCGAGAGCGGGCGGGGGAGGCACGGGCGTGGGATCCGGTGTCGAGGCCTGGAAGTGGATGTTGGCCTCCACCTGCACGATGCGCCCCGCATTGCCGTCGCGGATGTAGCGGCCGGCCTGCCGGATGGCTTCGGCCTGGCGGCGTTGGAAGCCGATTTCGACCACGCCCTTGGAACGCTTGGCCGCGTTGATCATCGCCCGGCCTTCGCGGACATCGTAAGCGAGCGGCTTCTCGCAATAGATGTCGAGGCTGCGGCGGCAGGCGTCGATGAAGGGCAGCGCGTGCCAGTGCGGCGGCGTGGCAATAATCACGGCCTGCAGACCGGCGACGTCCAGCAGTTCGCGATAATGTTTGAAAGTGCGGGGACGGCGGCCCTGCAGTTTCTCCACCTCGGCGGCGGCGCCGGCAAGGTGATCGCTGTCCACGTCGCACAGCGCGACGCACTCCACGCCTCCAACCTTGAAGGCGGCGTTGAGATCCACCATCCCATACCAGCCGCAGCCGATGACGCCGACTTTGATCTTCGGAGCCACCTGCGCGGTCACGGCCAAACTACCCAGGAACTCGCGACGGTTTTGCATCAGTCCCATGATAGCGGCAGGTTGTTGCCGCGCCAAACGCCGGCGAAGAGCCGGTTCGTCATGCTTGTGCAAGCCCATCGAGATCTTGTCGGTCGAACCGGTCTGCGTGCGAACGCACAGACGATGCTCGTAGTACCCACAGCGTTGACCGGTATCTTCGGCGACCGGCACGAATCGCTTTTACTGCTTGGCTTGGCAACTCTCCGCGCGAGTCCCTGCCCGCTTGCGGAGATGCGCCGAAGCCTGAGAACGAGCGCAAGCTGTTGGAGATCGCAGGAGGGCACCTAAACAAAGATGGTGGATTCCGAACACGAGCGGGGACGCGCTCTTGCTGGACCTTGCAGAACAATCGCAGGAGATCTACGAAGAAAATCTCCGGCGCGGCGATGTTGTTCTCAAAACTGGCAGGGAGAGGGATTCAGAAAGAGCCGCCTTATTGAGGGCACATAAGCTACTGATTCAAAATTAAGTACGATCCCTTGATTCCGCAGGTTTGGTTCTTTTATCGTACACGTACCGTACAAGGGACCCTGTGCGCGTCAAGGTGGTCGGCTGCCATATATGCCTTCCCGGCACCCGAAGCCGTACGGGTTGAAGTTCGGTAGCAGACCTATATGAGCCGGGAGGTCGGTGCGGCATCTACGTGCTGGTGTTTCCCGATGAGCAGGCATATGTTGGTCAGAGCGTGGAGTTGTTAAACGGTACACCCAACATCGGCACGTGCATCAGGACATCCAGGCGATCAGCTTCAAAGAGGTCAGATTAGATGACCTCGATGGCATGGAACAAGCGTTGATTGAGATCTGCGAACAGTCAGGGCACCAACAGCGCCAGGGACACTAAAAGGAGAACCCTCCTCAGTTTCCATGCGGAACGGTTTGCGAGCCCAACCCGCGCGTTTCGTCCGAGGCAACTCCCGGCAGATCATGACCAAGCGGTATCGACCCGCGAATATCAGAGTGATCAATCGTCGCGTATGCCCTGGGCTGTCATCGGCTCCGCTGTCGGAGGTGCTCAAAGCTCACCAACGGAAACACGACACCAGTGGTGGGAAACAACAACGCCGGCTTCCCTCCGCAGGAGGGGAGCCGGCGTGATGGAAACAAAATCCGTCAGGCTCTACACAAGGCTTGACACGGTCGGTCCATATCAGAAGACCAGCTTCAAGCTCATCTGAATGGTGCGTGGCCACTGTGAGGTAGCGGTCACCTTTCCGAAAGCGGAATTATTCATCGTTGTGTTGGGCGCCTTAAACATTGCGTGATTCAAGGCGTTGATGAATTCCGTGCGGAACTGCAACCGTACACGTTCGGCAAGCGTTGTGCTTTTGATCACCGACACATCGAAAACATTGAGCCCGTCGGCACGGAGGGCGCTGAAGCGCGGGCTCATCGTGACCAGGTTATTCGCGAGCTGTTTGGACGAGCTCTTCTCAAAGATATCCGTGTTGAACCAGCGGTCGACGCTGCGGTCACCCGCAGATAGCGGAATCTGGTCCACGGTTCCATACAGGATCGCGTTGGAGAAGCCGATGGCCTGGCCGGACTGATGCTGATAGATACTCTGGAGCTGCCACCCCTCGATGATCTTGCCGAGGACTGGGTTGGTGTTGGCACCGAACTGGCGGCCCTTGCCGAAAGGCAATTCGTAGAGGCCGCTGACGACCACGCGGTGCGTGCGGTCCTGATCGGAGATGACGCGGGCGGCGGCCGGGTCGGTATCGTTCAGGAAGGATGTCGCTTCCAGAAACTTGGACCAGGTGTAAGCGCTCGAAAGAGTCAGACCAGCCGACATGCGTTTTTCAAAGCGGGCTTGCAGGGAATGGTAGTCCGAGTAGCCCTCATTCGTTTCATAGTTGATGCCGGTGAACTGTGGGAACGGACGCATGAGCTGCGTCTGCGCCACCTTGGTGCCGGACAGGCCCGTGCCAGGGAGCAGGCCGTAGAACGGATTGGTGACGTTCTTGGTGAAGAAGTCGATGGCCGCCTGATCGCGGACCGGAGAAGTGCTGTAACACTGGCGCGGAATGGCATCGGCCTGCCGGGTGGTGATGAGGGCCGAGCCGTGGTTACCCACGTAGGCGAGTTCGGCCAGGAACTGCTTGCCAATCTGGCGCTGAATGCTCAGCTCCCAGCGCTTGCTGTAAGGCGTCTGAAGCGCGGGGTTGAAGAAGGTAATGGAGTTGCCCACCGACGTCATGGCACCCAGCGAGTTACCCACCGGCTGCACAAAGCCGTTCGGGAACGGGTTGGCGAAAGGCGCCACGTAGGTGACACCACTGTCGAGCGACGCATTGTAGGCCGTGCTCTGGCTGTATCCGACCTGGCTGACGTGCCGGTTGCGGATGCCAAGTTGATCGTAGAAGAAACCGAAGCCGGAACGCACCACGGTCTTTGGATCGATCGAATAGGCCAATCCGATGCGCGGCATGAAATTGTTGCGATCGGTCTGCCACAGGCCTCGATCCACGCCGTTGGCGCCCGCGTATGTGTATCCTCCGGCAACCTTGAATTGGCTCACGGGAACCTGGGCGATGGGGCTGGCGGCGTAGTTCGACAAAGCCGCATTGGCGATGGAGAGCGTCGCGGTGGGATCGAATCCGGCCACCGTGCGGTTGTAGCGTTCCGTGGTCGGCAATTCCACTTCCCAACGAAGGCCGAGGTTCAAGGTCAGCTTCGAGGTGATCTTCCAGTCGTCCTGGATGTAAGTACCCCAGATGCTGGACCGTTCGGCGTAGTTGTCGTTCAAGTTGAGGCTGCCGCTGCTCGGCAGGCCCATCAAAAAGGCGGCCAACTGCTGGCCCATGGCCGCGCCGGCGGAGTTATCTAAAGGACCGTTCACGTACGTGTTGCCGAAGGTGAACGTACCGGACGAGTTGCCGACATCGAACCGGTTCTCGCGATAACTGCGATAGCCGACTCCGTAGCGTAGACTGTGGCTGCGCACTACGTGTGTGATGTTGATGGCCGCGTCGTGAGCGTCGGTGGCGCGCGATTGATAGCTGGTGAGGGAGGTCTCGAAGTAATTCGTGATCTTCATGTTAGGGAACCGGACGCCGCGCGGATCGCGGCTGGTGATCTGGTTGATATAGTTGGACGAAAAGCCGAGCGCCGCCAGGTCCCAGCCTTGACTGTACGGATTGCCGCCTTCGTGGTAGCGCATGTAACCATAGCGCACATTGATGAGGAAGGAGGGGCTCACGACGTGGACGTCGTCGATGTTCAAACCACGGTTCTGGCGGAAGTCCTGTGCGCCGACCGCATCGTTGTCGTATCGCCGTTCATGATCTTGCACGCGCCGGTTGAGGTTGCCACGCACGAAGAACCGGTTCTTCTCGCTGACGGTGTGATCGACGCGGAACAGATGCGAATAGAAGGTATCGGTTTCGTTGCCGTTGAAGTAGAAGTTATTGGTTCCATCGGCCGTGCCGGTTTGATTGGGGCCTGGAATGTAATTCAAAACGTTCTTGGCAATGGGTGAAATCAAGCTGCTTGGGATCACGTTGTTGGGAAACGGCTCGCGTGAGTATCTGCCGTTGGCGGCCGCCTTGGTCGAATACGGGTTGTAGATCTGGTAGGAGGAGCCCAGCTTCAGCAACGAAGAAAAATCGCCTTCGCGTTGCTCAAGGAGCGGCGCCGACAGCGTGCGCGTCGTTTCGATGCCGGCATTCTCGATGCCTTCATACACATACGTGAAAAAAGTTCGATCATGTCCGTCGTAGAGTTTCGGCAGGTACACCGGTCCATTGATTGCGGCACCGAAACGGTTGATGCGCACGGGCGTCCTGGGCATGCCGGTCCGGTTCTGGAAGAAATCGTTGGCGTTGAGGGCAGTGTTCTGAAGAAAGTCGTAGGCGGCTCCGTGCAGCGTATTGGTGCCGGTCTTCATGCTGACGTTGAGCACGCCACCCTGGACGTAGCCCATGGCGGCATCGAAGGTGGCGCTTTGTAACTTCACCTCTTGCACCGCCTCGGCGGGCGGAATGTAAGCGACGTTGGTGCGTTGGTTGTTGGGGGCGCCGTCCATGGAGTACTGCGTGTTGCCAGACTTGGTGCCGTCGACGGCGAACGACGATGAGGAACCGTTATCGAACGGCCTGGTCCAGCCGCCGGTCGACAGGTTCAACACGCCCGGTGCGAGGCTCGCCAGCATCAACGGGTTGCCGTCCTTCAACGGCAGTTCGTTGACGGCGCGATGTTCGATCACCGCGCCCATGCTTGCGTTGGCGCCTTCGATCAGCGGACTTTGGCCGGTAACCACAATCTGATCACTGGTATTGCCTACCTGCAGTACGATGTTTAAGTTCGTTTTGTCGGCCAGGCGGACTACGATACCTTCCTGGCGGTAGTCTTTGAATCCGGTGAACTTCGCGGACACAGTGTATGTACCCGGAATCAGAAACGACAGCATGTAGTCGCCGCTGCTATTGGTGGCATTCCAGGTTGTCACGTTGGTGTCAACGTTAACAGCCTTGATGGAAACGCCGACCACGACCGCGCCGGTCGGATCGGTTACGCGGCCCACGATCTGACCGCGGGTCTCTTGCGCTTGTAAGACAGCGGTCGCACATAGTAGGGCGGCCGCAACGATAAATGCTGCATATTGTCGGAGTATCCTATTCATATCCTCTTTTCCTCAGATGTCGTTTGGTGAATCAAATCCTGGAATAGCCGGCGCTGGTCCGCCATGGCCAGGATCCTGTCGGAGACTTTCTTTTCCGCTTCGAGCAGGAACCATCCGCGGTAGCCGATGCCGGTGAAAAGCCGGAACAGACGCGAGTACGGATAACC
>JAJFUV010000251.1 GCA_021372245.1 Terriglobales bacterium | reverse complement strand
CAAGAGTGCAAACAATCAGGAGTCTTTTCATCGGGGTGCTTACTTGATGCCCGCAAGCGCGCGGGCGGCGTCTTCCAATTCGGCAAGAGATGGGGTCGAGACGGCCTTGTCCATATCCTCGCCCGTCTCAATCATGCGTACCAGGTGCGTCGCGGCCAGCTTCATGCACCACGCATCGGTCACGTCGCGGTTCAGTTTCTTCGCCAGTTCTTCGAGCAGCGGGCGCATGAGCGCGATGACCTTCTCCTGGCGCAACTCGCCGCACGTGATGGCGAACTTCACGTCCACCGAGTCGCTGTGACGGATGGAGACGGCGGTCTGCTGCCAAAGGAACTCGACCAGCCAGGTCGTTCCCTCGGGGTCCGGACCCGCCTCGAACCGGCGATAGTTCTCCGCCATGCTCTTACAGTCTGTCAGAAATTGAGCGTGCTATGGGAGACCAGGCTCAGGAACTCGTCCCGCGTTTCCTTGCGGGTGCGGAAGGCGCCCAGCATGGCGCTGGTGACGGCGCCCGAGTGCTGCTTCTCGACTCCCCGCATCATCATGCAGAAGTGCCGGGCATTCGCAATCACGCCCACTCCCAGCGGATCGATGGCGTCCTGAATGGTCTGCGCAATCTGCTGCGTCATGCGCTCCTGCAATTGCAGCCGGCGCGCGAACATGTCCACGATGCGTGGGATCTTGCTCAGCCCGATCACCTTGTTGCGCGGCAGGTAGGCGACGTCCACTTTGCCATAGAACGGCAACAGGTGATGCTCGCACAGGCTGAAAAACTCGATGTCCTTGACGATCACCATCTCGTCGTACTTCACCGTGAACAGCGCGCCATTCACCACTTTGCCGATGTCCATCTTGTAACCGCTGGTGAGGAACTTCAGTGCTTTTTCGGCGCGCAGGGGCGTTTGCAGCAGGCCCTCCCGGTCGGGGTTCTCGCCCAGTTTGGCCAGGACTTCCCTCATCAGGCTCGCAACTTCACCCACCTCTTCGCGGCGCGGCATTTCTTTGACTGTCGCTCTAACTGCCTTAGTTTTCAACTTCTCAACTCCACAATATTCTTTCCGGTTTCCCGAATGCGGATGCCATCCAACTCGACGCCGGAAGCGCCGAACGTCCCGGCCCACGCCGCCTTCAACCGGCTACGCACCACTTCGGCAAGATTCTCCGTGGTCGGCACCAGCCGAGCAAACTCGACCACATCGCCATTCAAATCCCGGTGGTCCATGTCACGGATCACGCGGCCGGCAACGAGTTTGTCCAGGTCCTCGACGCGAACAAGCATACCGCTCGACGGGTCTACGTTTCCGCGCACGCTCACTTCCAGCTCGTAGTTGTGGCCGTGTCCGTACGGGTAATTGCACTTGCCGTACAACTCGCGGTTCCCTTCCTCCGTCAACGACGCCGTGTGCAGACGGTGGGAAGCGGAGAACCGGTAACGCCGCGTGAGCCGCGTCATCTAGTTGCTCCCATATAGTCCACAAACACTTCGTAGCTCTCGTATACGCGCACCTGCCTGAGCCGGGCCGCGCCCGCGGCAAAGTGCGGCTCCAAGCGCCGCCAGATTTCCGCCGCCAGGTTCTCGGCGGTCGGCACCACGCGATCGAACGGCGGCACCTCGTAGTTCAGGAACCGGTGGTCCATTGGTTCCACCACTTCCCGGTTGAGCACCTGCTTTAGCTGCTTGAGGTCGTAAACCATGCCGGTCACTGCGTCCGGCTCACCCTCGAGCGTCACTTCAACCGCATAGTTGTGCCCATGGCCTCGCGGATTGGCTTCCTCGCCGTATAGCGCGCGGTTCTCCGCCTCGCTGAGCGAGGCCTGCGCGCAACAATGTGAAGCCGAGAATTCCACCCGCCGCGTAATCAGCATCTCAAGTTATTCAGATGCAGCCGCTTCGCCGCCAGATCCTCTAAAATAAAAAGTACGTCTCATGTCCAGCACCAAGTTGGAGCGTTCGCTCCTGTTAGTGATGGGGGTACTGTTTGTCGCCCTGGGTTACGTGGTCGTCGACGCGTTCCGCGATAAGGTCGTCGACGTAGGCGACAAGGCTCCTGACTTCCAGATTACCGCCGACAACGGCCGCGTGCTATCCCGGTCCGGCTTCGGCGGCCGCCTGCTGGTCCTCAACTTCTGGGCCACATGGTGTCCACCTTGCATCGAGGAAATGCCCTCGCTCGATCAATTCCAGCGCCGCTTCGCCGCCTCCGGTGTGGTGGTCGCCGGCGTCAGTGTGGACACGAACGAGCGCACCTACCACGAGTTCCTCCGTAAGGCCAACGTGTCGTTCCTTACGGTGCGCGACCCCGAGGCCCGCATCAGTTCTTCCTACGGCACGTTCAAGTACCCCGAAACCTACGTGATCGACAGTCAGGGCAAGGTGGTGCGCAAGATCATTGGTCCGGCCGACTGGATGGATGCGAAGATGGTAAGCTACATCCAGTCGTTGTTGTGAAAAACCGATGATTTCCGCTGAAGCCCGTAAGAAGATTGCCGCGCTGCTCGGACCGCGCGGCTTCCTGGACCGCCCCGAGGATCTGAAGCTCTATGAGTACGACGCCGGCGTGGACAAGGCCATGCCGGACATGGTCGTCTTCCCGCGCTCGACCGAAGACGTCGCTGGCATCGTGCGGGTCGCGCGCGAATACCGTGTGCCGCTGGTGGCGCGCGGCGCGGGGACGGGTTTGAGCGGAGGCTCCATTCCGCGCGAGGGCGGCATCGTGGTCTGCTTCTCGCGCATGAACCGCATCCTCGACATCGACCTGGCCGGCGAGCGCGCCCTGGTCGAAGCCGGCGTCGTCAACCTGGACATCACGCTGGCCGTCCAGGGAGAGCGGTTCTTCTTCGCGCCCGATCCTTCCAGCCAGCGCGCTTCCACCATCGGCGGCAATGTGGCCGAAAACGCGGGCGGACCGCACACCCTGGCTTACGGCGTCACGTCCAATCACGTTCTGGGCCTGGAAGCCGTGCTCGCCGACGGCACCGTCGTCGAAGTGGGCGGCGAGGAGTCCGACCTGCCCGGCTACGATCTCACCGGCTTCCTCACCGGCTCCGAAGGCACGCTGGCCTTCATTACCAAGAGCGTGGTGCGCCTGATGCGCCAACCCGAAGCCGTCAAGACCGCCCTTGCCATTTACGACTCCACCGAAGACGCCGGCGAAACCGTCACCGAAATCACCGCCCGCGGCATCACGCCGGTAGCGGTTGAAATGCTCGACGGCCTCATGCTTCGCATGGTCGAGGAGGCCACCCACGCCGGCTATCCGATGGACGCCGCCGCCGTCCTGCTGGTGGAACTCGAGGGCCTGCGCGAAGGCGTCGAAGAACAGGTGGAGCAGGTGCGCGAAGCGTGCATGGCATGCCACGCGCGCGAATTCCGCCTCGCGCGCACTGCCGAAGAGCGCGAGTTGCTTTGGAAAGGACGCAAGAACGCTTTCGGCGCCATCGGCCGCGTCAGCCCCACCTACTACGTGCAGGACGGCGTGGTGCCGCGCACGCACATCGCTTCCACGCTGCGTTTCATCCGCGGCGTCGGCGAAAAGTACGGCCTCAACATCAGCAACATCTTCCACGCCGGCGACGGCAACCTGCACCCCATCCTGCCCTTCGATCCGCGCAAGCCGGGTGAACTTGAGAAGGCGCGCCGCGCGGGCGAGGAAATCCTGGAGCACTGCATCGAGGTCGGCGGAACCATCACCGGCGAACACGGCGTCGGCATGGAGAAGATCGACCTGATGGAGAAACTGTTCTCCGCCGACAGCCTGGAGGCCATGCGCCGCTTCAAGCTACTGTTCGACCCCGAGCGCCTGCTCAACCCCGGCAAGGTAGTGCCCATGGGCCGCGGATGCGTTGAGTCGCGAATTTCGCCCCACGTCTGCTGACCTACGCGCGCCGCGCTACATTGGGGTCATGGCTGCCAAAAAGATCCTGATGCTGGTCGGAGACTACGTCGAAGACTATGAGGTCATGGTGCCCTTCCAGGCTTTGCAGATGGTGGGGCACACCGTACACGCTGTCTGCCCAGGCAAGAAGAGCGGCGACGTCGTGCGCACGGCTATACACGATTTCGAAGGCGATCAGACCTACAGCGAGAAGCGTGGGCACAATTTCGCGCTCAACGCCGATTTTGATTCCGTCGCGCCGTCCGCTTACGACGCCCTGGTAGTGCCCGGCGGGCGCGCGCCCGAGTACATCCGCCTGAATCCGCGGGTACTCGAAATCGTGCGCCACTTCGCGGCCGCATCGAAACCGATCGCGGCGATCTGTCACGCCGCGCAGTTGCTCGCTGCCGCGGGGGTGCTGAACGGCAAAACATGCAGTTGCTACCCGGCGGTGTCGCCCGAAGTCGCCTCCGCCGGAGGCCGGTACGCGGACATAGCACTCAACCAGGCGTATGTCGACGGCCAACTGGTCACCGCGCCGGCCTGGCCCGCGCACCCGGCCTGGCTGGCCAAGTTCCTCGAAGTGCTCGGCACGAAGATCGAACCGTAGGACGGGATTCCTACTTCGTCGTGCGCACGTCGCGCAGCGTCACGCACCACGGCGAGTAGCCGCGGCTTTGCGAGTACGGATCCGGTTCGAACTGCACCACTGCATCGACGCGGGCGCCGGCCTGCACTTCTTCGATGCGCTCGGCAAAATTCCAGGCGCGGCACGCGAGCGTCCTCCCGTTCTGCCGCAGTCGCAACCGTACGTGGCGCTGTTTCCAGATCACCGGGGCCGAGGCCACCTCCACATCGAAGATGCAGAACAACGGCGTCGGATTTCCCGCCCCGAACGGCGCCAGCCTGAGGATTTCCGCCACGCTCTCGTCCGTCACCTCGCCAAACTTGATTGCAGCGTCCAGATCGATCTGCGAACGGAAATCGTCTTTCGCCAACCGCGCCGCGGCATAGGCATTGAGCCGGGAGCGGAATTCCTCTACTTTCTCGATCCGCAAACTCACGCCCACCGCCTGCCGGTGGCCGCCGAAGCGTTCGAACAGCTCCGGCATGGATTCCAGCGCCTCCAGCAGATGGAGTTTCGGCACGCTCCGCCCGCTGCCCTGCGCCAGTCCATCCTGCGCGTCTTCGCTCAACACGATCACCGGCCGGTGGAAGCGCTCTACCAGGCGGTTGGCCACAATGCCCACTACGCCGCGGTGCCAGCCCGGACCGCTCACCACCAGCGCCGCCTGGTCATCTCCGACCGGCGTCCGCGAGCACTCTTCCAGAATGCTCTGGATGATGTCGTTTTCGGTTTGCTGGCGCTCCTGATTGAATGCGTGCAACTGCGCGGCCAGTTCGTGAGCGCGAACTTCGTCGCCGGTCGAAAGCAGATCGATCACGTCGTTGGCGTTGGCCATGCGACCGGCTGCGTTTAACCGGGGCGCGATACGGAAGGCGATCTGGCCCGCCGTGGGCGCCTGGCCTTCGGTGAAGCCTGCCACCTCGAACAAGGCGCGCAGCCCTGGATTTCGCAGGTCGCCGAGTCCCTCCAGGCCGTGCTTCACAAGAATCCGGTTCTCGCCCGTCAGCGGCACTACGTCGGCAACGGTGCCGATAGCCACCAGCTTTAACAGCGATTCGGTCATCCGCCGCAGCTTCGCTTCCGGCCACCCCAGCTTGCCCAGCAGCGCCTGCGCCAGCTTGAACGCCACGCCTGCCCCGCACAGGTTCTTATCCGGATAGGTATCGTCGGCGCGGTTCGGGTTCAGCACCGCGAGCGCCGGCGGCAGTTTGGCTTCGGGCAGGTGGTGGTCGGTAATGATCACGTCTACGCCCAGCCGCGCCGCCTCTTTCACGGCCTCCGCCGCGCGTATGCCGGTGTCCACGCTGACCACCAGGCTTACGCCGTCCCCGGCCGCCCGGGCGATGGCCTCCACGCGCATCCCGTAGCCGTCTTTCAAACGGTCGGGCACGTGGTGCGAAACATCGCCGCCGGCCAGTTGGATGACCGTCTTGAGCAGCACTACCGCCGTGGTGCCATCCGCGTCGTAGTCGCCGTACAGCCGGATCTTCTCCCCGCCGCGCACCGCCTCCCACAACCGCTCTACAGCGGGCTGCAGGTCTTTCAACAGGAACGGGTCGTGCAGGTCTGAAAGGGAGGCATCCAGGAATCGCCGCGCCGCGGCCGGATCGGCGTATCCCCGGTTGACCAGCACCCGGGCAGCGGGCTCGTGAATACCGAGCGCGGATGCCAGACGGGATACTTCATCTTCGTCCACCGCGGGCAACTGCCAATGAGCAGGCTTGGACATCCGCAAAAGGTATCAGTTCCTGGAGTAGAAGCCGCCTACCGGTCCTTCGTCGTCCAGGTCTTCGTCTTCCGGCAACGAAGCGGCTATCTCGTCCTGTAGGTCCAGGTATTCGTCGAACCAATCGGTATGTACATCGAAGAAGTACAGCCGCCCCTGGTAATCGTAGGACAGCTCCAGGACCGAGACAAAGCCGGCGTATCCTCCAAGCTCGTGCAAACGCCGCTCGATGCGGCGCTTGTCGCGGCTCTCGAATTCCGCCTCTTTCAGATCGGCCAGCGCTTCCTCGACTTGCCCGTCGGAGAAATGATCGCACCGGACCACCATCATTTCCACGCCCGCACGCTTGGCAGTGTGGATAAACTCCTGATAGTCCGGATAGTTCTTACTGTCCCAACCTATGGTCGGCACACCTTCGTGGTGCCGCAAGTAGGAATGAAAAACGATCATGCCTTGCGCGGCAAGGTATTCCAGGATCTCGTCCTTCAGAGCACCCAGATCCGTACTCATGAACGCGAGGCTACCACCAAAACGTCATGGGCGGAGGCGATGTCGCGGGCCGACGGCGTAACGATGGTCTTCGGTCCAATGTAAATCTTCCGGGACGCCGCCAGGGCGGCGCGGACGTCGTCCTCACAGACGAAATCCACGATCGTGACCGCCGGGGCTGCCGGCTTGGGCTCTGGGGCTGCCGCCGATTGAGCGGACTCGGACGGCTCGTTCAGAGGGCACTTTGGCGCGCATCCGCAGGCAGCGCCCGATTTACGCGCGGACAGAAAGCGGTCGACGACCTGGGCCGAAACGTTGCTGATGGTGCTGGCGGCGACTACCGGAGCCGCCGCGGCGGCTTCTGAAACGCTCGTTGTGATACCGCGCGTGGCCAGATACCTGTCCACCGCAGCCGCGATCGCATTACGATCCACGCTGGCTGCCGCCACTGGGACGGCTGCCGGCTTGCTCACCGGCAACTGTGCAACCGTCGCCTTGGCGCCGGGTGTATACGGGGGCACCGTGAAAGCCTCCTCAGGCTTGCGCACCACATATGCTATGCGCTTGATATTGATAAGGTGCCGGGGACCCACGTTGTCGCCGGTAATATTCCCGGCCATCGCGCCGCAACCGAGCGTCATCGACGGCAGAATGCCGGTGGTGATCCCGGTCGAGCCTTGCGGCGCGGGCGTGTTCACGAGCACGCGCATGGCTGGCATCCGCATTCCGAACTCGCGGATGCGCGCTTCATCTCTTGCATAGATTCCGGCGGTGTGGCCCAGCCCGCCGAATTTCAGGATGGCTTCGCAAGTATCCAGCGCCGCCTGCCAATCTTTCACGAAAAGCAACGACAACACGGGCGAAAGCTTCTCACCCGACAACGGATGGAACTTGCCCACACCATCGATCTCCACCACCAGGATGGAAGTCTCCGGCGGCACCTCGAACCCCGCCATCTGTGCGAGGCGCGTGGGTGACTGCCCCACGCAACGGGCGCTGACCTTGCCCGCGGGAGTGAACAGTATCTTCGCGATCGCGTCTTGCTGCGCTGGGTTGCAGATGAACGCCTTTTGCTTACGCAGTTCTTCGAGCACCTTATCGCGCAAGTCCGCTTCGGCTACCAACGACTGTTCGCTCGAGCAAACCGTGCCGTAGTCAAACGACTTGCCGGCTACCACGTCCGCAACGCTCGATGCGATATCGGCCGAGCGGTCGAGCAGCACCGGCACATTGCCTGGACCAACGCCGAAAGCCGGCTTGCCGCTCGAGTACGCCGCGCGCACCAGGCCCGAGCCGCCGGTCGCCAGGATCACGGCCGTCTTCTCATGCCCCATCAACGCCTGCGTGGCTTCCGTTGTCGGAGCCGTCAGGCATTGGATGATCCCTTCCGGCGCGCCGGCCGCCACCGCCGCCGCGTGCAGCATGTCGCACGCCTCCGCGGTCGACCGCTTGGCGTGCGGGTGCGGACTCAGCACCACGGCGTTACCCGCCTTGAGGCTGATGATGCACTTGAAGTTCGCCGTCGAGGTCGGATTCGTGGTCGGAGCAATGGCTGCCACCACACCCATGGGAACGCCGATCTCGACGATCTTCTTATCCGGAACTTCCCGCAGCACACCCACCGTCTTCATCGAGCGGATGTTCTCGACGAGCCACTTCGAAGTGAGCAGGTTCTTGCCGATCTTGTCCTTGACGTTGCCGTAGCCGGTTTCTTCCACCGCCAGCTCCGCCAACCTCACGGCATTGGCCTGCGCGGCGGCCGACATCGCTTCGACCACCGCGTCGATTTGCTCCTGCGAGTAGCTGCGATACTTGAGGAACGCCGCGTGGGCCTTTTCGACCTTGGTGCGGACCTCTTGTATCGAAATGAGATCTTGATCCTGAAGCATGGCTCACATCCGCGCGCCGCCACTAGTCATTCGCGGCGCGCCGTCGGCGTGCTACTTTTCGGCTTTCTTCTGGCCCGGCAGGATCTTCTCGACTTCGCTGTGCGGGTTCGGGATCACATGTACGGCGATCAGTTCGCCGACCCGGCGAGCGGCAGCGGCGCCCGCGTCTGTAGCGGCCTTCACAGCGCCCACGTCTCCGCGAACGGTCACCGTGACGTATCCGGCGCCCACGTATTCCTTCCCGGTCAACGTAACGTTGGCCGTCTTAACCATCGTGTCGGCGGCTTCGATCGCGCCCACCAGACCTTTGGTTTCTACCATTCCAAGTGCTTCCATGCATGCCTCCACATTCCGGCTATGATGATAACCGACGTAATCTACACGGTATCACAGCCGCTGTTTCCGTACAATTCAATCACTCGTCCGGCGCCGCTTCACCCGCCCCGCCCTCTCCAGCCAGTTGCGCAGCATCGCAGCGCAGTCCCGGCTCAGGCGGTTGGCGCGCAACTCCTCCAAACGGAACAACATCTTGCGCCGCCAGTTCGGATACTGCCAGGTGCTGCCGGGCAGGTTCTGCTGGTCCATCTGCTTGAACAAATCTTCCTGGTTCAGGACCATCAGCATCGACGGCGTCGATACCAGAAATCCCACGATGGCGTTGTGCAGCTCGCCTGTCAATTCCGGCACGGCGCTCGCCTGCCTTGGAAACCAGTCCGGCAACAGATTGAGTTCAATGAGCGTTTCGAGCAGCCGCTGCTTGTCCCTCGTGCGCTCGGCCACCTGCTTTTTGTAGCTGTCCTCGCCGGTCAGTAGTCCGGCCTTCCTGCGGGCCTCTATGTCCGCGCCCTCCCAGAAGCCGGCCAGGGTCGGCAGATCGTGAGTCGTGACCGACACCAGGGCCTGTTTGGGATACTCGTTGGGCAGGCGGAACCGGCCGCCTTCGGCGCGTTCGAAGTACAGCAGACGGTAGCTGAGCACGCCGAAGCGGTCGAGCGCCTCGCGGATCGCCGGCTGCACGGTGCCCAGGTCCTCGCCGATCAACACCACGCGATTGCGGACGCTTTCGAGCGCCAGGATGCGCAGCAGGTCTTCGTGATAGTCGCGGACGTAGGCGCCGTCGGTGGCCTTCCAGCCGTCCGGAATCCAGAACAGCCGGAAGAAGCGCATCACGTGGTCCATCCGAAGTGCGCCGCCTGCGCGAGCGTTCTTGCGGATTGAATCGGCGAACAGTTCGTAGCCCGTCTGCCGGTGATGATCGGAATTGGGCGGCGGGAACGACCAGTCCTGGCCTTCGGGCGCAAAATCGTCGGGCGGCGAACCGACCCGGCAACCCGAGATGTAGAACGGCCGGTAGGCCCACAAATCCGAGCCGCAGCGGTCCGTGGCCAGCGCCAGGTCGTGATACAGGCCGATCGCCATGCCGCGCGCCAGGGCGTGCCGCTGCACCTCACTCAACTGCAGGCTCATCTGCCATTGCAGGAACTTGTAGAACGTGATTCGCAGGGGATGGCGGCGTTCGAATTCGGCCACCTCCGGCGAATCCGGATCGCGATAAGCCGCCGGCCACTCCTGCCAGGTCCAGACATCGGGATTCCGTGCGTGTATCCACTCGTCCAGCGCACAGAAGACCGCGTAACGGTCCAGCCGCTCACCCTCCCCTTTTATGAACTCGCGGAACGGCGCGGCAGCGGGCGAGCCATCACGCAACATCTTCACGAACTGGAGGAACGCCCAGAGCAGGAATCGCTTCTTGATGCTCCACACTCGCTCGTATTCCACGAATTCGGCCTGCCGCAGCGCTTCCAACTCCGCGCGCGTTTCCGCGGACTTCAACTCCAGCGCGGCGCGCTGCGATGCCGCGAAACCGGCCACACGCTCGACGTCCAGATAGATGGGATTGCGGTAGTAAATGCAGTTCGGCAGGTACGGGCTGGTGTTGAACGGCTGGCGGTTGTGGATCGCGTGCAGCGGATTCAGCGCGATGAATTCCGCGCCCGTCGCCTCCACGGCCCAATCGATGAAGATCTTCAGATCCGACAGGTCGCCGCAACCCCAGTTACGCTCGGAGCGGATCCCATACAGGCTGACGGCCAGACCCGCCAGGCGCCCGCCGTTGGCAAGCGAAGGCGGAAGGTAGGCGCGCTCCGGCGCCAGGATCAGTTTGGTGCCCGATGTGATTGCCGGCTCACCGTCCCCCGCCAGCGTCAGCTTGACCTCGTGGTAGCCGTGACGCGCCGCTTCCGGCAGCGGAACTCTCTTCCGCACATAGACGCGTCCCTTCATCTCGCAACCGGCTATGGTCTCCAGCGATTCGACGGCCCACTCCTGTTCGCTCCTGCCGCCGTCTTCCCACAGGTAGAGCATCGTCAGCCGTGCGCCGAGCCGCCCCACGGGTATCTGCACCGGCAGCCCGTCATCCTGCGCCCCCAACGTCTCCACCACCACCGGTGCGGCCAGGGCGTCCCACTCCGCGCTAAGGCGCTCCTCGACGGCGCGTTCCGCCTCCTCGGTGGTATCCACGGCCACGCCGAACGATTTCAGTATCGCCTTCTGTCCTTCTACGCTCGTCGTATGATGCCGGCCCCAAATATCGTAATATCCCGCCTCAATCCCGTACAGATCGGCTGCGCGTCGGATGGCCTCTTCGTATGTCGCGGAGGGCCGGTAGGTTACCAGAGGTTTAGACATCGAGTCCTGTATGCTCCTACCGATTCTATCCTGTCCATGTGATAGCTTAGTGGCTAGGGGGCAACATGAATCCGGCATCGAGCGAGGGCACCGCCGACCTGTTCGCACGGATCGATCAGGAGAGTCTTGCGGGCCCTTCCGAGGGAATCCTCCTGACCACGCTCGACCAGGCCATTAACTGGGCACGCAAGAATTCCATCTGGCCTATGACCTTCGGCCTGGCTTGCTGCGCCATCGAAATGATGGCCATGACCGCGTCGCGATTCGACATCGCGCGCTTTGGCGCCGAGGTCTTCCGCGGCTCGCCGCGCCAATCCGATCTCATGATCATCGCCGGGCGCCTGTCCAACAAGATGGCTCCCGTCGTGCTCCAACTCTATCAGCAGATGCCCGAACCCAAGTGGGTCATCTCGATGGGCGCGTGCGCCACCTCCACAGGCGTGTTCAGCAACTACGCCCTTGTCCCGGTCAACCAGATCATCCCCGTGGACGTCTTCGTGCCCGGATGCCCGCCGCGCCCCGAGCAGCTCATCTACGCACTCCGCCTGCTGCAGCAGAAGATCCAGAAGCAGACCGGAACCGCCAAGCAGGTCCTCAACCTGGGCTGATCCACTGACAGCCTCCCGCCGCCGTTCACCCTGGTTTGTCATCATGGGCAAGATGCCCTTGCGAACATTGCGCTTGAGCTATTGCCTTGTGATGAGCGTTGCCGCTTTGCCGGCACTCGAAAGTGGCAAGCCGATCCCGGTTGGCGCGGGGGATCGCCGCGCGCCGCTCAGCGTGGGACTCAGTTCCTACCCCGCAGGATGGGGCCGCGTCTCGGGCGCCCGCCAGCCGGACCTGTTCGTCGTGGCGGGTGCGCACAGCCCCGAGCCGGGCCTATACTTGTGCCGCTCAAAACGATCGACCGCCTCCGGCGTGCCGGTGTTCGGACATCCGGAGAAGGTCTTGTACCCGGGCGCCTCGCCGAAGACCTTCCCGAACTGCACCGTCTACCAGGATGGAGTTTCGATCCGCGGCTTGTTTCTCGCCGGAAGCGAGCTGATCCACGCCGTGCTTGATGCCGCAAAACTCGAGTTCGTCGAGCGCGGCCGCATCCAGCTCGATTCGCTTCCGCGTGCACCGTCGGCCGTTGGGGTTCTACGTCGGCCGGACGGTGGCGTCGAACTGCTGTTCAGCGTCTCCGATGGTTCCGGTCATCCTCCGCCAGGCCCCGGCTCCCGAGATCCGGATTACGTGCCTTACGATGGGCGGGGCATCTGGCGTGGCGGCATGCCTTACCTCGCCTTGTACGCCGTTCACCGCGACTCGCTCACATCCGGAGCGTTGGGCCAAGCGCGGCTGGCTGTCGAAAATCCCCACCAGGTGCTGCTGTCGAACCGCAACCTTACCGTCGTGAACCTGGGACTGCACCACAGGCGCGATGTCGTCTCCGGCTCGCAGTTCGGCGATATGTACTATTACCGGAACCACTCCTCCGGCGGGCTGGACCTGGAGGAAAAACGCCTGGCCGTGGATGTCCGCGGCGTGGCGCTGCGCCATCCCATCATCCACAATTCGCCCATCGCCTATCCTGATCCTGCGACCGGGCTCTCCGGCCTGATTTCGGGCGGCGAGGGCGCCCTCTGCTGGTATCGATTCACCGGCCGCTTCAACGCCGACTCGCAACCCGTGTTCGCCGAGCCCACGCCCGTGCTCGAGGATCAGGCTTTGCTGTACGCCGGAAGCCTCCCGGTGCCCACGATTGTGGACTGGGACGGCGATGGTATTCTGGACATCGTTGCCGGAAATTCCGAGGGCCGTGTCCTGTTTTTCCGCAATTGCGGCTCGAACGACGCGCCCGCCTTCGCATCCGGCGTCGCCCTGGAGGCCGGAGGCCGCCCGATTCATGTGCAGTCCGGCTACAAGGGCGACATCCAGGGGCCCGGCGAGGCACGCTGGGGGTACATCAGCACCAATGTGGCCGACTGGAACGGGGACGGGCTGCCCGACATCCTCGCTGGCGACTCGCTCTCGCGTCATGTGGTTTTCATGAACCGCGGCACCCGGCGCCAGCCCCGCCTCGATGCCGAGCGTCCGCTGTACCTGGATGGTCTCGATCTGCACGGTACCTGGCGCGTCCGTCCCGGCGTCGGGAAACTCGGCAACCGTATGGCTTACGTCGCCCTCGACGATGAGGATCAAGCGCATCTCTATTGGAGGCTCGACGATTTCAACCTTACCGACGGCGGCAAGCTGCGCATGGAGGATGGCGGGCTCATTACAGCCAACTTCATCAGCGCGGGAGGGACCGGACGCAGCAAGTTCGAGTTGTTCGATTGGGACGGCGACGGCCTGGTCGACCTGCTGGTCGGCACCCCGCGCCACCACTCCATCCCCAGTCCGCAGACCGGACTTCCCCGTGCCGATGGCATGCGTGGGGCTACGGTTCTGTTTCTGAAGAACACCGGCACAAACCAGTCGCCCAAGTATCGTTTCCCTATCATTCTCAAGCACTTGGGCAACCCCATCTACCTCGGCCATCACGAGATAGGAGCCGCGGCGGGGCGCCTCGGCACCGGCGGCCCGAACCTGGTGGTTTCCCGGGAGGACGGGCGGTTGTTCTTCTTCTCGCGGTCAAAACTCGATTGGGGCCAGTCGCGCTGAGATCTTCCCTAATACTCAACCTCCGGTCGCCGATGAGGAACCATAGGGCGAAGGATCTTTGCCCATAGGAGGCACCCCATGGAAATCGGCTCAATTCAATCCAGCACACAGGCGCTCGCCGTTGTGCCGTCCCCGATGAGCGCAACAGAGACCGTCGAGAAACAGGACATTGTCCAGGCGGTCAAGGCGCTTAGCGGAACGGAGTTATTCGGACAAGACAACGAACTGACCTTCGTGTTGGATCGCCAAACACGAAAACCCGTCGTGAGGATCGTCAACCGCCAGACGAACGAGGTCGTCCGGCAGATCCCACCGGAATCCGTTCTGCGGTTGGCGGAGGACTTGAGACTGCTCCAGGAGTAAAAGAAAACGTGTTCATTGCCCGGGCCCGGCCGATGAGATTTCCAGAAGGAAAGCCGAGACCGATGAACGCATACGAAGCCTACCTGGAAAGCAAGATTCTGACTGCCGACCCGCTGGAATTAGTACGGGTGCTGTACCGGGGAGCCATTGAATCCGTCGAGGGGGCACGTAGCGCGCTTCATGCCGGCGATATTCCGCAGCGTACGCAGAATATCAACCGGGCCCTTATGATCCTCACGGAGTTGACATCGAGTCTCCAGCAAGAGGATGTGTCCACCATTGCGCGGAGTCTTTCCGAGCTTTATGACTACATGCAGCGTAAGCTGCTCGAAGCGCAGTTCCAGCAGTCCGATCCGCCGCTGGCGGAAGTCTCCACGCTGCTGAAAACGCTTCTGGAAGGTTGGGATGCGTGCCGGCAAGAGCCCGCACTGCCCCAGGCCTTCGAGTCTGAACCCGGCGAGCAGTACGCTCAGTTGAGCTGCTCCTATTGACGTTTTCCCCGGATAGAGAGTGCCTATTTTCTCTCGGAAAGCGTTTCGTCGACGATGGACCGGGCCACTTCGCTGGCCGGAGGATTGTAATGCCCCGCCTGCACCTCGAGCCGCAACTGCTCGATTCTTGCTTCACGGTCTGTCGCGGCCGACAGGCTCGCCGACAAGCCCGAGATCTCTACTGAATCGCGATCCTCGGCGCTGCGCTGCTCCCGAACGTTCGTCGCAGCAGCCCTGGCCGCCGTCTGCTCGACAGCGTTGGTCCCTGTGGCCCCGACGTGCGTGTTCTCAATGCGCATCGTACCCTCTCTCGCTCATTTTAACGCCCGAACTGGCGGCTGTATTCGTGAGGCCCCGCTCCACCATGTTAGCCAGCCCTAACCCGCCTTGGCGGGCCATCATCTCAGCCAGGCACTCCTCGCCCATCTCCATCATCGACATTCCTGCTTGGTCCTCCCCCGCCCCCAGCCAGCCATCCGATGTGGCGGACCGCATCGACTTGAGCATCTGGGCGATCAACAAGGCTTCAAATTGCGACGCCGCCTCTTTCACTTTCGCCGGATCGTCGCCCTGCCGGCCGCTCCCGGCCATCGCGGCACTCACCGCCGCACCCATTTCTACCATGGCCTAAATGACCTCCAGTTCAGCCTCGACTGCGCCTGCGCTCCGAAGGTTCTGCAGGATGGCGATAATATCGCGCGGCGTAGCGCCAATCGACGCCAGCGCGCGCACGAGTTCTTCCACCGTGGCACCCTCCTTCAGCACGAGGTTCTTGGCTTTCTCTTCTTTTGCCGACACAGCCACCTGCGGCACAACCTCGGTAGTGCCCTTGGAAAATGGCGCTGGCTGCGACACGGCGTACGCGGTCTGCACTTCCACCGTGAGTGCACCGTGCATGACTGCTACCGGCGCGATTCTCACCTGCTTGCCCATCACGATGGTCCCCGTGCGTTCGTTAATGACAATCCGGGCGGCCCGGTCCGCATCCAGGGTCAGGTTTTCGATGGCAGCAATGAATTCCGTGGTGTTCGCCTGGTAGGAGGCGGGCGTATCGATCGCCACCAGTGCGGCGTTCTCGGCACGTGCAACCGGCACGCTCATGGGGAATTTTCGGTTCACCGCTTCCGCTACTCGCGCCGATGTAGTGAAGTCCGCTTGCCTCAGTTGCAGCCGCAGCTTGGGACCGAGCGTAGGGGACGGCGATGGCTTTTCCACCGTAGCGCCCCCGGGAAGACGGCCCACCGTCGGATGATTCAACGTCTGTGAGCTTCCGCCCCGGCCGGCGACGAAACCGCCGGTTACCACCGGCCCCTGCGCCACGGCATATACCTGGCCGTCCACGCCCTTCAGTGGCGTCAACACCAGCAGGCCACCTTGCAGGTTTGTCGCATCGCCGATGGCCGCGGCTGTAACATCGATCCTCGCGCCGGGCTGCGCGTACGCCGGCAGGCTTGAGGTAACCATCACTGCCGCCACGTTTCGCACCTGGATTGCCGAGGAACTGACCACTACACCCATTCTCTGCAAAATGTTCGTCAACGTCTGCGCCGAGAAGATCGTCTGCCGTTTGTCGCCCGTTCCAGCCAGACCCACAACCAGTCCGTAACCGACCAATTGGTTGTCGCGCACGCCTTCCCACGCCGCCAGGTCTTTCAAGCGCGTAGCCGCGCCCGATGGAACGACAGTCATCAGCACCAAAGCTAAGGCCATGGAGGTTACTTTTCGCATACGGACCTCAGAAAGGCAGCAGCCCCATCAGGATGCGGTAGAGAATGAACGGCCGCCTCACGGCGTCGCCGACCACGCCCCTTCCGTTGACTCTTACTTCCAATTGCGCCACGCGGTCGGAAGTGACCGCGTTCGCCGGGCTGAGGTCCGAGGGCCGGATCACTCCGCGGACGGTGACTATCTGACGCTCGGAGTTCACCATAGTGTCCTTCACCCCCTCCACCGCCAGATAGCCGTTCGGCAAAACGTGCGTGACGCGCGCGGAAAGTGTTGTCGTCAACGCCGATTCACGGCTGGTCTCACCTTGTCCCTCAAGTTTCGTGTCTCCGGAGAGGTTTGTCAGGTTGCTCAGCGGTCCGGTGGCGCGAGTGACCCCGAACAACGAAGATACGGAGTGCTTGGCCGTGCTCGACCGCGCCGAGGAACTGCCGCCCTTCGCTATTGCCGAGGCCTTGTCGCTGACCACGATAGTGATCAAGTCGTCGATCTGCGAGGCGCGCGGATCGCGAGCCAGGTCCGCCAGACTCCCGCCGGATTGCCACAGAGAACCCGGCGTCGTGGCCACACCGGCAGTCTGCCCGCGCAGGCTGGCATCGCGGATGTACTGGTCCAGCGCCGGCAAAGACTTGGCGGGTTCCTTGTGCCGCGCGGCCGCGGGCGCAGTAAGAAGAATGAATATAGAAAAAGCACAACCGATAGCCGTTCTCATGCTGTCGGGCTCACAGAAACCGCCCGTCCTTTCCCTTCGATCCGCGCTCGGAAACGCTTTCCGCTGGAAGGATTCCGCAAGACCACCGTCTCGCCGGACCTTCCGCCGGTTTCGGAAACTGCGTCCATGGTGAGCTTCATGGAGCCGGTCCGCACTTCAACCGCAACACGGTCGCCCTTCTCAACCACCCTCGGCTGCCCAAGGACCGCGGCAGATACGGCCTTGCCCGCCTCGATGCTGCGTCTCGGTATGGACCCCACCACTTCCTCGATCTCGGCCGGTTCCGGAGGCGCAAACGGCAGTCGCTCGTAATCTTCGACCGTCACCTGATCCGCTGTGATGACCTGCCCCACCGGTAAGGCCCGCCTGGCCACCACGTGTCTGCCGGTGATCCCAACGACCGCCCGCGCCCAGACCGGGAAACTGCGCCCGGACCCGTATTTCATTCGCCCTTTCCAAACCACCGGCTCCCCTGAACGCCAGCGCGGGGAGGCCACAAGACCGCTACGGGGAAATTCGAGTTTTCCGCCGGGCACCGGCCGGCGGCTGAATTCAATCAACTCCACGCGGGCACCCGGCATCGCGATCGCGAGGCGTAAGGCTTCCAGTACGGCGGCTTCCGTAAGCGGAGCCGCTGTTCGCTCGACGCAAGCGCCGGCGGTGAAGCGGCTTTCGTTCAGGCCGTAACGGCGGGCCCAGCGTTGCAGGTCCGTTGCCGAGAACGAGCGATGAAAGCCGGGTTCCGGTGCATAGCCGAGAACATCGGTAGCCGGTGCCGCCGCGAAGGCAGGGAGTGCACGCGCCAGATCCGCCACCGTGACGCGATCTCCGGCTACCGGCAAACAGTCTCCGGCGATCATTGGCAACGAGACGAGCATCAGAAATCGTTTCATCGTGTCAAGTTATTGATCTGCTGGTACATCTCGTCGGAGGCCTTGACCACTTTGGAGTTGGCCTCGTACGCCCGTTGCGCCACGATCAGGTTGATGAACTCCTCAACCACGCTGACGTTGGACTGCTCCTGGTACCCTTGCAGCAGTGTGCCCAAGCCCTCCTGACCGCCGGGAACGCCGACGATGGCTTCACCCGAGGCGTCGGTGGGCGTAAAGAGGTTCCGGCCGAGGCTGTTGAGCCCCGCCGGGTTGGTGAAATTCGCGAGTTGAATCTGTCCAATGACCTGCGCGGCTGTTTGGCCCGGCTGTGTGTAGCTCACGGTTCCGTCGGCCGCGATAGTGACAGATTGGGCCTCGGCGGGAATCGTGATTTGCGGCTCCAGCAGGTCGCCGTCGGCAGTAACCATGTTGCCGTCGCGGTCCAGATGAAAGGCGCCCGCGCGCGTGTATGCCAACTCGCCATTCGGTCTTCGGATCTGAAAGAAGCCGCGTCCCTCAATAACCAGGTCATAGGTGTTGTTTGTAGTAACGAAGTTCCCCTGGGTGAAGGAGATTTCGTTGGATGCAGGACGCGTTCCCAAGCCGACCTGCAGTCCGCTCGGCACCACCGTCTGGGAACCAGCCGCCGCACCCGGCTGCACCATGCTCTGATATAGCAAATCCTGAAACTGCGCCCGGCGCGCCTTGTATCCCACGGTATTCGCATTGGCCAGATTGTGCGCGATATTGTCGACGTTCATCTGTTGCGCGGTCATCCCGCTGGCAGCGCTGTATAGTGATCGAATCATGTCTCCCTTTTCTCCTTGCCATCCCCCGGCCTACTAACTCAACTTGGCGACTTCTTCCACCCCGCGCCGGTTCATCTCCGCACCCAGCGTGACGGCGCGCTGCAGCATTTCGAACTGGCGCATGACGCTGATCATGCGAACGGCCGCCTCCGCGCTCCCCACATTGGAATTCTCCAGCTTCCCCTGCTGCACTTGCGCCGAGGACGTACCCACGTTCACGCCTGCGCCGGGATCCAGCTGAAAGTAAAGACCGCTCTGCTTACCGAGCGCGGAAGGCTGCGAGACGTCCGCGAGCTGTATGCGACCCATCTCGACACCCTGCTGCCAGACGGCACCGTCCGGACTGATCTCTACAGAGCGGGTTGGATCGACCGTGATGATTCCACCACCGGCAGCCCGGACGGCGTATCCTTCCTTGGTCTCGAGTCTCCCACTGGCTGACAGTTGGAACGCTCCATTACGCGTGTAGAGTGTGCCGTTGGGACCATCGACAGCGAAAAAGCCGCTACCGGACAACGCCAGGTCCAGCTGATTTCCTGTAGGCGTCAGTGTGCCCTGTGAAAAATCGGTCCACTGGCGGTCGATGAGAGGCAGTTGGCTGATCGTTCCGTCGGCTTCGGGCGCTAGGTAGAGGCTATAGAACTCACGGTCCAGTTTGTAACCGGACGCCGAGGCGTTGGCCAGATTATTGGCCAGCATCTCCATCGACTCCATTCGAGCGCGAAGACCACTGGCGGCAGAGATTGTGAGGCGATCCATCGAACAGCTCCACTTGCGGTGTTGAGCAATCCGGATGCCGTTAGGGAAAAATCTCTAAATACCCGCCTTTTGACCGATAAGGGCAATGGAAGGGAACTTCCTTCGACGCCATAATATTGCCGTTTTCGCGGGTCTCGCCAAATCATTGCCGTCATACCCTTCACTAACTTGCTGATTCTCCTCGCCGTAGCAATGGCCCTTGCTGTGCTCTTAGACTAGGCGTGACGCCGGCAATCATTCCCTTCCCCAACCTATCGCCGGTCGTGCGGGGGCAAGGATCCGATCTTGGCTCCTGCGCCATGACGGAGGATTCAGGCGTTGGCGTGATGACGGATTGCGCCTTGCAGTTCGCACAGTTAGTGGACGCCATCATTGATGGCAGCTTATTGACGACCAAAGGCTTGACATCCGGCGAAGCGAACACTTTGAGGAACGCCGTAACGCCTGCCGAGTCGTCGAACGAGCCGGAAGCGGACGATTCTGAAGAGCCGGATGCTGCTCCCGTCCGCCCGGACCTGATCGCGCTCCCTGTGGCCGTCCTTCCACTGCCCGTCCCGATTTCGATGCCCCAAATTGAATCAGGCGCCGACGAAAGTCCCGATTTGAAACCGCAGGAAGTCGAATGTGAGATTCCCGTCGCGTTACCTGCAGCGGAGAAGGTGGTCGATTCCCCTTCCATGCTGGAGCCGGTAGTCGGGACCGAGACAACTAATGCTGCAACGCTCGAGATCCCGGCTGGAACGTCTTTCGTCGACGAGCCCGTGCAGGAAGTCGCACCGGGCATAACGGCGGTCCCAGCCGAAGAGGTCCCCGCTGACGGCACCAGATCCGCTGCCACGCCGCAACCGCTGGAAGCGACAGAGACGGGTCCAAAGCAAGAGCCTGTCGCGCCATCACTGGCGTTTTCTCTGCGCTTGAAGGAGTTGGACAAAAGCCCTCAACCCGGATCCAATTCGGTCCGAACCGCTGCATCCTCTGAACCGGTGCCGTCCGCGGCAACACCTCTCCAACCTCGAACGCCGGTAACGCCCTTGCGTCCCGTTGCGCAAGCGGAGTCCGCGCAAGCCGAAGCAACGCCCGTTAAGCTTCGTGCCGCCGCATCGACGGCTCGTCCCGTCGCTCAAAACGCCGCTGTGGCGAATATTCGCGCATCTTCCAGCAACGAACACACTGCGGCGCCCAGGCCGGCAGCGGAGCCATCACGTCCGGTCACGCGCACAGACTCCGGCATGGAGGATGCACCGAAGCAGGACAAAGTGCGCGCCACCGCATCGGAAAACCCTAACGCGCCACGCCAGGACCACCCCGCCGCCTCAACGGTCCGCTCCGTCGAGTCCGTGCCGGCCAGCACCGGGGTCACGCCCCACGCCAGACCGGTTCTGAGTACGGATGCACGGCCTGCCGCCGTTACGACGACCGATCCGCTTCCGCGCACGGAGATCGTGGAGCGCATCAACGTGAACCGGGTGGATGCCGCGCAACCACGCACGGCGCGTGACATTGTTGTTCAGATCCCGGCCGACAACAGCAACAAGGTGGAAGTCCAGGTGGCGGAGAGGGGTGGAGAGGTCCGCGTGGCAGTCCGCACTGCCGACGCGGCACTCAACCAATCGCTGCGCACGGAACTGGGCAGCCTGGTCGCGCGCCTCGAAACGGCCGGCTATCGCGCGGACAGTATTACATCGCCGGAAAGCTTCGTCTCCTCCTCCTCACAAGCCCGGCAAGATCCCTCGAGTTCGGAGCAGAACGCGTCTCGAGGGTTCTCCGGGCAGGGGCAGGAATCGTCACATCAGCAAGGAGGTAGCGGCCAGCGACGTCAGGATGAGCACCCGAATCGCTGGGCCGAACAGTTCGCCCGCAGCCTCACGCCGGACCAAGACGCCGGCCAGGAGAATTCATCATGGCAGTCAATTTTCAATCGGTGAGCAGTACCTCGTCGTCGAGCGACGCCTCGACCGCATCCAGCGCCACTAGCGCGATCAACAAGGATCTCAACAAGAATACGTTTCTGCAGTTGCTGGTCGCCCAGCTCAAGTACCAGGATCCGATGAACCCTGCCGACGGCGTGCAGTTTCTGACTCAGTTGACGCAGTTCAGTCAACTGGAGCAGACCATGCAGATCAACGAACAGGTGTCCGGCATTCAATCGATCCTGGCCGGTAGTACTGGCAGCACAGATGAATCCGGCGACACATTGTCCTCGGAAACAGCCTAAGGAAGGAATCGTCCCATGTTCACTTCATTCTCGACCGCACTTTCGGCACTCAGCGCCCATTCGACCGCCATTGATGTCGTGGGCAACAACCTGGCTAATCTAAACACGCCGGGGTTCAAGACCAGCGTCGTGTCGTTCCACGACCTGGTGACGCAATCGCTCGGAGCCGGCCTTGGCGAGACGCAGGTCGGATTCGGTGTGGGCCGTCCCACCACCATCCGCCAGTTCTCGCAAGGAGCCATCCAGAGCTCCAATGGAGCGCTGGATGCAGCGATCCAGGGTGACGGCTTCTTCATTGTCCAAGACAACTCTGGAGCCCTTCTCTACACACGTGGCGGCAACTTTCAGGTGGATAAGGCCGGGAATCTGCTCACGTCAACCGGCGAGCGAATTCAGGGGTGGACCGAGATCAATCCGGCGACCGGTGCGGTCATCACCAGCGGCGCCATCGGCGATATCACGGTGCCCATCGGCACGCTAAAGGCGCCCAACCGTTCCACAGCCTTCTCGTTCGATTTGAACCTGAACGCGACGGCAACTACCGGAGAAGACTTCTCCACGGCCATTGAGGTCTACGACTCGCTCGGATCCAGCCACGTCCTGACGGTCGCCTTCACCAAAACCGGGACGGCGAACGAATGGGATTACTCGATCACTGTCCCGGACGCGGATTTGACGAGCGCGTTCACGCCCGTTACCGGGACGCTCACTTTCGATGAAACCGGCACGCTGACCTCACCGGCAGTCACCGACACCATGCCGCAGGTCGACATTACGGGACTCGCAAACGGGGCTGGCGACATGTCTTTGACCTGGAATCTGTGGGACGGTGTCACGCCCCGCATGACCCAGTACGCGCAGCCATCCAGCGTTTCGGCCAATGCCCAGAACGGATCCCCGGCGGCGCAACTGGTTCGAGTGGGTTTGGCCGACGGCGGAAAGATCCTGGCTCAGTACTCGAACGGCGAACAGGCGGTGGTGGGACAGGTTGCCATGGCCAGCGTCCGAAACCCCGAGTCTCTGATCGCCATGGGCAACAATAATTACCAGTTGAGCGCCCGCAGCGCCTTGCCAGCCATCGGTTTGCCGGGCACGGGAGGCCGCGGTTCCATCCTGGGCGGTGCCGTGGAGTACTCGACCGTGGACATCGCAAAGGAATTCACCAATCTGATCGTTCTGCAGCGCGGCTACCAGGCCAATACGCGTGTGGTCACGGCAGTCGACGAGCTGAGCCAGGAAACCATCAACCTGAAGCGATAGAAGATCTCTCACTCAAAAGATGACACCGGCCGAAGCCACCAGTCATTTCGCCGACATCCCCATCGACGTAGAAGTCGAGTTGGACCGCAAGCCCATGACTCTGGGCGAGATCCTGGAACTCAGTCCAGGGTGCGTGATCAAGCTGACACGTTCGGCTGGAGAGAATCTGGACCTGCTGGTGGGCGAGACGTTAGTCGGCTTTGGAGAGATCGTGATTATCGAAGACATCATGGGCGTGCGCATCACCGACTTCTGGGGGGACGCGTGACGGCTTGGCCGGGACAGAAGGGAGTCGCGATGGAATTGCTGTGGCAAATGGCCGCTGTGGGCTTTGTCTTTCTGATGCTGGCGGGCACGCTGTGGTGGTTCCGCGGCCGGGGGATGCTGTCGTTCCGGCGTTCTTTCGCCGCCGGCTCAACGTTCAGGGTGATGAGCGCCGAATGCCGTCTGCATCTGAGCCCGCAGCACGCCTTGCATCTGGTCCGCCTGGGTGAGCGCGGCCTGTTGGTAGCCACGCATGCGGGCGGTTGCACACTGATCGCGGAAGCCCCGTGGAGGGAACTGGCGCAGGGCCGCGCGCTGGAGAGAGCGGTACAGGGATGAGGAACCTGCTCAAGGTCTTCGTCCTGAGCTGGCCCGCCGTACTGTGCGCGGCACCCGGTGCGAGTCCCGCATCGCTACTCGGCATATCGCTGGCCGATGGAAAGAACGGCAATGTGTTGGGCGTGCCGATGCAGATTGTCATTCTTTTCACGCTTCTCACATTCCTGCCGGCGGCCATCATGTGCGTAAGCCCGTTCTTGCGGATTGTCGTGGTGCTGCACTTCCTCCGGCAGGCTCTGGGCACACAGTCCACGCCGTCCAACCAGGTACTGATCGGCCTCGCGCTGTTCCTCGCCATTGTCATCATGCAGCCGGTGGCGGCCGAGATGTACGAGCAGGGATGGGCTCCGCTCGAAAAGGGCACGATCAAGTTCGAACAGGCTTTCGACCAGGGGACAAAACCGCTTAAGGCCTTTCTGTTGCGTTATGCAAGGGAGAAGGATCTTAAACTCTTTCTCGACGTGACGCATTCGCCTGCGCCTCGAAAGCCGGAAGACCTGGACCTGCAAGTGGTAGCCCCCGCCTACATTCTTTCGGAGCTGAGAACCGGGTTCCAGATCGGCGCGGTGCTTTTCCTGCCCTTCCTGGTGATCGACTTCGCGGTCGCTTCGGTGACGCTATCGATCGGCATGATCCAATTGCCGCCGGTGATGATCTCGGCTCCGTTCAAGATCCTGCTGTTCGTGTTGGTGGACGGGTGGAACCTGGTGATCGGCTCACTTGTGAGGAGCTTTTACCGCTGAGCGTATGACCCCGCAAGTAGTCGTCGACATCATCCGCCAGGCGCTTATGACCACATTCTGGCTGGGTCTGCCCCTGCTCGCCATCGGCTTTGTGGCCGGCATCGTCATCAGCCTGATCCAGATCGCCACGTCCATCCAGGACGCGAGCTTCAGTACAGTTCCCCGCCTGGGGGCGTTCCTTGCCGGCCTGGTACTGCTAATGCCCTGGATGCTGGCGAAATTGATGGATTACACTACGGCGATCCTGGGTAATCTGGAGCGCTATGCGCGTTGAGGTCCCGCTCGGCACCGTGCTCGGCTTCCTGCTGGTGCTGACGCGCGTCTCCGGAGCGTTCGTGTTTCTGCCGTTGCCGGGCGTAAGGTCCGGACCGGAGGTAGCGCGCGCCGCCATGAGCCTGGGGCTGACGATGGCCCTCTCCCCGTTCTGGCCGCAGGTAGCCTCGGTGACGCCGTCTCCCGGACAACTGTTGGTGTGGCTGGCCTCGGAAGCAGCCTTCGGCATCGCGGCGGGCGTCATTGTGGCGCTGCTCGGCGAGGCATTCCAGGTGGGCGCGCAAATCATCGGCCTGCAAGCGGGCTATTCGTACGCATCGACCATCGACCCCACGAGCGAGGCCGATTCCAGCGTCTTGCAGGTCTTCACGCAAATGGCGGGGGCTTTGCTGTTCTTCGCGTTCGGCATGGACCGCCAGGTGCTGCGTGTATTCGTGCATAGCCTGCAGGTCCTTCCGCCCGGTTCGTATCAGCCGGCGCGAGCTTCGGCTGAATCGGTGATTCACCTCGGCTCGGCGATGCTCGCCACGGGTTTCCGGCTGGCCTTGCCCGTGGTAGCGCTGATGGTGCTGGTGGATGTCACCTTGGCGTTGATGAGCAAGATCAACGCTCATCTGCAGATGCTGACGTTGGCTTTTCCCGCCAAGATGCTGGTGACGCTGGCGGCGCTGGCAGCGCTGACCGCCATCATGCCCAGGCTGTACGAAGGGGCCGCCGTCCGCGCGCTGGCCACACTGGCGGGTCTCACGAGGAACTGATGGCGGATCGTGGCCAACAAACCGAGCAACCCACCCAGCGGCGGTTGGAGCGCGCCCGCAAGGAAGGCCGATTCCCGACCAGTCGTGAGTTCCCGGCGGCGATGCAGTTCCTGGCGTTTGTAGCACTGCTGGCGGGGTGCACGGCAGCCTGGTTCGGCGGCGCCAAGCTGATGATGCGAACGCTGCTGGGGTGGGCCTTCCGGCCCGGGTTCAGCACGTCCGGCCTGGAGGCGCTGGTCCGTTCTATTTCCATCCGCTTTTTAGCGCCGATGCTGGTGGCGGGCGCATTGTTGCTGCTAGTAACGCTGGCCTGCCAGTTGGCCATCACCAAGCTGGGCTTCTCGTTCGAGCGCATAGCGCCGGATTTAGCGCGCATGAATCCAGTGACGCGCTTGGGGGAACTGCCCCGGCAAAATCTGCACCTTGTGTTGCAGGCACTGGTGCTGCTGCCGGTCTTTGGGTACGCGGTTTATGCCGTGGTGAAACAGAATCTCACCGGGTATATGGCGTTGCCGCTCATGCCGCTCGAAGCGGGCCTCGCTCACGTGGGCGCCTCGCTGAACGGCTTGCTCTGGAAGGCCGGCATGATCCTGATGGTTTTCGGCGCGGTGGATCTGGCCCGGGAGAAATTCAAATACATGCGCGAAATGCGCATGACGAAGCAGGAAGTGCGGGAAGAGTACAAGGAAGTCGAGGGCAACCCGCAAACCAAAATGCGCATTCGCCGATTACAGCGCGACCTATCGCGGCGGCGCATGATGCAGGACGTTCCCAAGGCCACGGCGGTGATCGTGAACCCGACGCACTTTGCGGTGGCGATCCGCTACCAGATGGAGTCGATGTCCGCGCCGAAGGTGGTGGCGAAAGGCAGGAATTACCTGGCGCAGAGGATCCGCCAGTTGGCGGTGGAGAACCAGGTGCCGGTGGTGGAGAATCCGCCATTGGCGCGGTCCCTGTACAAATCCGTGGAGGTGGGACAGGAAATCCCGGCGCACTTGTTCCGCGCTGTAGCAGAGATTCTGGCCTACATCTACCGGCTGATGAACGGGCGGCTGCCCGGTTAGCGGAGGCACTCTATGGCAACAAGCACAGCGCAGATCCCGGGAGTGAGCGGATTAGGTGCAGGTGCCGCCGGAGCGGGCGCGACCGGTTCGAAAGGCCGCAAATCCCCGGCGGCACGTCCGGTGGCGACCATGACACGCGGCATCACAGCCAGTTCGCTCAAGGAGATGGGCGTACCGCTAGCCGTGCTGGGCATTGTACTGGCCATGATCACGCCGCTCATGCCGTTTGTTCTCGACGCGCTGATCGCGACCAACATCACCATCTCCGTAATTGTTCTCTTGGTGTCGCTGTACATCACCAAGCCGAGCGAATTCAGCATCTTTCCCTCCACGCTGCTATTGATGACCCTGTTCCGGCTGGCGCTGAATGTTTCCAGTTCCAGGTTGATTCTGCTTAACGGCAATACCGGCACGGCGGCGGCCGGCCATGTGATCGAAGCCTTCGGCGACTTTGTCGTGGGCGGCAACTACATCATCGGTGCGGTGATATTCCTGGTGCTGATTGCGATTCAATACGTGGTCATCAACCATGGAGCTGTGCGCATCAGCGAAGTCACGGCACGCTTCACACTGGATGCGCTACCCGGCAAGCAGATGTCCATCGATTCGGACCTCAACGCCGGTTTGATCGACGAGGCCGAAGCCCGCAAACGCCGCAAGGAACTGGCCGCCGAGGCCGAATTCTATGGCGCCATGGACGGCGCGTCCCGGTTCACGCAACGCGACGCGGTGGCCAGCATACTCATCACAAGCATCAACATTGTCGCCGGATTTCTCATCGGCGTGCTGCAACACGGCATGGAACTGCGGCGCGCGCTCGAGACATACACGGTGTTGACGATCGGCGACGGCCTTGTGACGGTGATCCCGGCCTTGATGATCTCGGTCTCGGGCGGCTTGATCGTCACCAGAGCGAGTTCGGACGATCGCATCGGCGCCGATTTTGACCGCCAGGTGTTCGGCAAGCCGCAGCCGCTGCTGTTAGCCTCGGGTGTGTTGGTGGCCATGGCAGCGTTCCCGGGACTCCCGGCGGTCCCGTTCCTGCTGCTGGGCACGGGAGTAGGGATAGCCGGTTGGCGGATGCGGCAAAAAAATGTCACTGTCGAAAGAGCGCAGGAGAGAAGCGCACCTTCGCCCACGCGGGAAAACCTCGAATCGCTGCTCCGGGTTGAACCGCTGGCGGTCGAAGTCGGACTGGGGCTGGTCAAGCTGGTCGAAGGAGCGCAGGAATCGCCCTTGCTGCGACGCATAGCGGCGATCCGCCGCCAACTGGCATCCGAGCTGGGCTATCTGCTGCCTCCGGTGCGCGTCACCGACAACCTCTCGCTGGGCGCGCGGCAATACGTAGTCCTGCTAAAAGGGGCTGAAGTGGCCCGCTACGAGCTGCCGCAGGGCGCCGAATTGGCCATTCCACCGGCAGGCAAGAGCGTCAAGCTGGATGGAATTCCCACACGCGAACCAGCTTTCGGATTGCCGGCGGTCTGGATTTCTCCGGAAAACACGGTTGCGGCCCGGCAGGCCGGATGCACCGTGGTCGACTCGATCAGCGTGCTCGGCACCCACCTGGCGGAACTGATCCGCCAACACGCGCACGAATTGTTCTCACGGCAGGATGCCAAGAAGCTCTTGGATCGGGTAAGCGCGGAGAACCCGAAACTGGTGGAGGATTTGGTCCCAAAGTTGCTACCACTCGCATTAGTGCAACGTGTCTTGCAGAATCTGTTACGGGAACGCGTTTCGATCCGGGACGGCGTTTCCATTTTGGAAGCGCTCGGCGAGGCGGCGCCGATGACGAAGAATCCGGTCCTGCTGACGGAGTATGTCCGCCAATCGATACGCCGCATGGTGGTCAAGCCGTACACTAGTCCATCCGGCGAACTTGCCGTATACCTGATCGACTCGGCCATTGAACAGACCGTTGAATCAGCCGTCGAGCACACCGAGCAAACCAGTCATCTGAACCTGGCGCCGCAACGTATCCGCGACATACAGGAACGCATCACGCGAACGGTAGGCGCACCGGAGACGCCGGTGGTCGCCCTGGCCAGTTCCGGTTCCCGCCATTTCCTACGGCAGATCGTGGAAGCCGCCACGGGCAACCTCATGTTCCTGTCGCACAACGAAATCCCGCCGGGATTGAAGGTCGTCAGCCTGGGAGTCATTCAGTGAGGGCGCCGGATGAGGACCGCGAAATTCATTGAGAGTGAATTGTCATGCGAATGAAGTCATACTTTTCCAGTACCGTTGAGAGCGCCGTCGAACTGGCACGGCGGGAACTGGGCCCGGAAGCAATGCTGGTCAACTCGCAGCCGGCCATGCCGGAAGCACGCCATCTGGGCGAGTACGAGGTAGTTTTCGCCGTGGATATTCCCGCAGAAAAGCCTGCGCCGGAACCGCCACAAGCAGAGGAGGCGGAGCGCCCGACGGGCATGGATCAAGTCACGCGGGAGGTGGCAGAACTGCGGCACCAGTTGGAACGCATGGCAGAGGCGATGGGACGGTCGAGCGCCCTGGTAACGGCGCGGAATTCAGCGGATCCGGACTTCGCCGATGTGTTCGCCACTTTGATCTCCGCGGGGATGGACGCGTTGCTCGCACAGGATCTGTTGCGGCGGACACGATCGCGCAACCCGCACGAGGCGCGGCTGGACGGCCGAGGGGGGCGAAGCGCACTAGCCCAGGAATTGGCGGCCAGTTTGGAGGTGGATGCCTCGCTCGGGGTGGCGGGCGAAAACCGTAAAATCACGGCGCTGGTGGGGCCGCCGGGTAGCGGCAAAACTACGACGCTGGCAAAACTGGCGCTGCGTTACGGACTGATGCAAAAGAAGCCTACGCAGATTCTGTCGCTTGACAACTACCGGCTCGCGGCCGCGGAGCAGTTGCGCTCGTACGCGGCCATCCTCGGGGTGGGATTCCAGCTCCTGGACACTCCTTTGGCACTGCCCGCGGCCTTGACCGAGTGGGCGCACAAGGACACCCTCCTGATCGACACGCCGGGCCACAGTGAAGCCGATTGGGAGGATTGCCGCGAATTGGCGCTGGCCCTGAGCCAAGCGCGGGAGATCGACGTGCAACTGGTCGTCCCCGCCACCATGAAGCCCGCCGATCTCCGGAAAATCGTGGACCGCTTCGAGGTTTTCCACCCCTCAAAGCTACTGTTTACGCACATGGACGAAACCGAGACGTACGGCGCCATTTGGAACGAAGCACTGCGCACGGGCAAGGCGGTCTCTTTCGTTTGCGGCGGACAGGCGATTCCCGAGGACATCGAACCCGCCGACAAACAGCGGTTGATCGACATGCTCATCGGACATCAGGAAGATCACGCCGCCGTCGCGGCTTAGGGCCGGTTTTTGCAAATGCCGGAGGAAATCGAAGACTCCTTCATGAATCCATATCAGATGACCGCCGAATGTCACGCCGCCGAGCGGGAACAGACGATCCTTGAGCACCTGCCGCAAGTGCGCTTGATCGCCAGACGCATCCACGAAAGGCTGCCTGAGAGTGTCAGTCTCGACGACCTGATATCGACCGGCATCGTAGGATTGATCTCGGCCGTCGATAATTTCGATCCCACCCACAACGTCAAGCTGAAAACGTACGCCGAGTACAAAATACGCGGCGCGATCCTGGACAGCCTGCGCGGATTGGACTGGGCTCCCCGGCAGCAACGGAAGCGCTCCAAACAGATTGAATCAGCCATCGCAGCGGCCGAACAGCGGCTGAAGCGTATGCCGAGCGAAGAAGAGATTGCCGGCGAGCTGGGTCTGAGCCTGGAGGATTACCACGAGTGGCTGGTGGAAGTGCGCGGCGTCAACCTGGGAAGCCTGGAAAACGCCTCGGGGCAGGAAGGCAGCCGCGATCTACTTAAATACGTCGCCGCCGACGAAGAGAACAGCCCGGCGCGGATCCTCGAGCGGACGGAGTTGGAACGGTTGCTCGCGCAATCCATCGAGAAGATGCCATACGTCGAACGGACGGTATTGAGCCTGTACTATCACGAAGAGCTCACGCTGCGTGAAATCGCCAAGATCGTCAATCTGCACGAGTCCCGGGTGTCCCAGTTGAAGTCGCAGGCGATCTTGCGGCTGCGCTCTTACATCCTCAAGCGGTGGCCGATGGAGAGGGGATCGTGATCGAACCGGGAGCGGAAGCATGAACATGGAAGACCACATTCGCGAGCTGGGCGAAGAGTGGATGCGGCAGTTCGAGTCGGCGGTCGAGTCAATGACCGGCGACACACCCACTGCCACATGGCAGCGCGTCCCATCCTCGCCAGAGAACAAGGCCGAAGAGCAGTCTCTATGGTGGCTGCAACCTCTGAGTCTGGACCCGGACGCGTCGCTCGCGGTGGGGACACCCGAAGCAACCTGGCTGAGCATCGGAACGCGATCGCTCAAAATGGCGGGCATCGACGAGGTGGAGCGCAACGACGCCCGCAGCACCTACCTGGAGATTCTGCAGCAAGCCCTTTCGGGCTTCAGCCGCGCGCTCTCCGGCCTGGCCGGACATGAGGTGACTTGCGAAAAGGGTCGCGAGATTCCCATGGTGCCGGAGGGAGCTGAAGTATCCGAAGTGACGTTGGGCATCGCCGGCGAGACGCTACCGCCAATCACGGTGGGATGGAGCCCCGCGCTACTGAAGGCAGTCTCAACTTCAAAGCAACCGCAGGAAGACGCCGCGCTCAGCGTCCCCTCCGCGGTGCCCAATAACGCCGAAAGCCCGGTAGCGGGAGCCGTCCCATCGAAGACTCTCGACCTGCTCCTGGACGTGGAACTGCCGGTAAGCGTGTCATTCGGACGCGCGAAACTGCCGCTCAAGGATGTCATCAAATTGACCACGGGCTCCATTGTCGAACTGAACCGCACGGTGACCGAGCCGGTGGAGATCATTGTGAACAACTGCGTGATTGCCAGGGGCGAAGTAGTAGTTATCGAAGGCAATTATGGCGTCAGAATCAACCAGATCATCAGCCGCCGGGAGCGGTTGCGGACTCTCAATTAAGGAGGCGGCGTGACTATTCCTTCTATCATCCTGATGGTGGCGCCGAGCGCCTTGCTGGTGGTGACCGTACTGCTTGGCCTTTATCTGTTCGTTTGCCTGAAAAAGCAGATCCGGCGGTTGGAACAGCGCTTGGATACGGACAATCAGGGGCTTACGCGCCAGATCGAAGCGGCGCACTCCGCGGTAGGCGAACTGAAAGTGGGGCTCAAGGAAGCCGAGGAGCGCACGGGAGTGCTGGTGCCCCCAACGCCGCCCTGCTCCGGCATGAACCTGAACAAGCGAACGCAGGCGTTGAGGATGTCGCGGCGGGGAGAGAGGCCGGAGCAAATTGCGGCTGCTCTCGGCCTCCCGAAAAGAGAAGTGGAGTTACTGGTTAAGGTTCACCGCATCGTGCTTTGCGCCGACTGACGCGATGCCGGATCACTGCTCCTTATGGACGACAACGTGCGGGCGCGGGGACACGCGTTTCACATCGGAGGTGTCCTCGACGGTGACACTGAAAGTGAGTTCCTTTTGACTGCGGCGGACCATGACCGGAAAGGTCTTCTTCTCGTTGAGCGAGCGGATGGCACTGGAGATCTCACGCGGCGTGGTGACCTTGGTGTCGTCCACCTTCTGGATCACGTCACCGGCCTTCAACCCGGCCTTTTCAGCCGCCGTACCCTTCAGCACTGACCGGACCAAGACACCGCTCTGAACACCGAAATACTCGGCAAGCTGCCCTTCGAGCGATTCGCCTTCAATGCCCAGCGCAGGCGTGCGCCAGGACATATAAGCGCGCGGAGTGTCCGGGATCATAATGCGCATACGATCCAGCTGTTTGCGTGCCCGATCAAGGTCGCGTTCCACATCGGCGTGAGCCCACTTCATGCCGGGGTGCTTGCCGATGGTGGCCGGGACAGTCTGCGCGGTACCTCCCCGGCTTATGGCCAGTCTTGCGACGCGGCCGACGGGTGTCTCACGCACCAGCCGGACAAACTGCGCGGTGCCCTCGACGCGCTGGCCGTTGTATTCGAGCACGACGTCCCCTGCCTTCAATCCTGCCTTGGCGGCGGGACTGTCCTCGGCAACACGCGTCAACTCGACGCCGCGCTCTTCGGAAAGTTTGAGAGCCTTGGCGCGTTCGGCGCCGACCTCAGCCACATCGACACCCAGATAGCTGCCGCCTCCTCCAAATTGGAGGAAGACCTTTTCGTCCGGAGCACCGAGCGCAAACAGCGCGGACGGATCAGGCGGGTCAGGTGGTTCGGGCTGCTGGGCAGCGAGGGGCAGCGCCATCAGGCAACTCGTGAAAGCCAAGGCGCACTTCATGCGCCAATCAGAAACGAATAACATCATCGGAAAACCTCCTTCGGCTATTTCTGGCGCCGGAGATAAATCACTCCGCCGGAGGTGGCCAATCGCAGCAGCGGACCGCCGCCGTTCAACGAACCTTGCGCCACGGCGGAGCGTGCGTTGGTCAGTATGGCCTCATCCACGCGAATCTCGGGAAAGTCGGAAACGATTTTCCCCGCGCCGATCAATTCGCTACGTGCGCGAATCGTCACCGCAAGGTTAGACGGAAGAACAACCACAATGTCACCTGAACCGGTGTTCAGGAAGGAATCTTCCAGCCGGGCGCCGGGAGGCAACTGCGCGAAGACACTCCCAAGCCCCGTGGAAGCGCGCAAGGCTCCCTGGACCGAGCGCATGCTAATGGCACCGGCCGCCGTCTCGCAGCGCACTCCGCGCGCCGAGTTGACGGTGATGGAACCGCCGGAGCTTTCGGCCGATACGGGACCGCCGGCAGCAAAGACCTCGATCAATCCGCCCGCCGTGCGCGCGTCGACGTACGACGCGGCTTTCGACACGCGAATGTTGCCGCCCGCCGTGGAGACGTGCACAGGCGCCATGGCCTCGCCCAGGTAAATCTCACCGCCCGCGGTTTCCAGCCAGGACTCACCACCGAGGTGATCGGCCCGGACCGCGCCACCCGCCGTCAGGCACCTCACCGACGCGCCGACGCGGCCGAAGCGGATGTCGCCGCCGCCGGTCCTGGCGGTTATGGGACCTCCAACGCGATCCATCTGTATGCGTCCGCCGGCGGATTCGGCCACCACCGCGCCAGCCATGTCGTAGGCCTCGACGCCGCCAGCCTCACTTTCCAGATGGCTTTCGGCAAGTGTGCGCGGCGCGGTGACGTACACGTCGGCCCACACATTCTGACGGCGAGGGAAGGCGAGGGAGAGATGCAAGCCGGACTGCGAGCCGACATCGATCCGGACTTCACGGAGCAGGCGTTCGGCCTCGCCCCGGCTGGATGCGTCCACGCGCTTCTTCACCGTGTAGGCGACGCCGGAGGACGCGCCGCCCTGCAGCTTGATCCTGCCCCGGGTGGAGATGCGCAGCCGATCGCGCGCGCCTGCCGGATGCGACCCGACGATGGTTTGCACCCAGTAGCGGCCTTCGCGCGCTACTGGCGCGTCACTGCGAGCATAGAGACCGGCAACCAACAGCGGCAGGAGCAGCGCGCGTTTCATTAGAAAGTCTCCGTGGACGCCTTCATCTCTCGCAGAGCGTTTTGGAGGCGCAGACGGACGTAGCTGTTGTCCTCGCGTTCGAGCGAGCGTTGGAATGCGGGAACGACGGAGAGGTCCTTGTGTTCAGTCAACAGGTCGGCAGCCTGTGTGCGGACGCCGGGATTGTCGTCGGCGAGCAGTACATCGACGAGTGCGCGGCGGCTCTCCGGTTCGGTCGAGTACGCCCGCAGAGCTTCGAGCGCGCGCAGGCGGACGCCGGCGTTGGGATCGTGGCGCAAGGCGTATACCAGCGTGCCGCGCACTTCGCGCGAGGCGGCATGCGACTTGAGCAATTCAACGGATTCCGCGCGCAGGCCGGGATCTTCGGGGTCGCGCGCGGCGGCGAGCAATGTGCGAAGGACGCGTTCGTCGTTGAGCCCGCCGCTCAATACCTTTTGCCTGGTTTCATCGACGACTATCTGAACACGGCCTGCGTCATCGGGCTGAATGTAGCGGATGCGGGTGGCGACGGGTTCGGAGGGGGCCAGAACGGTGCGCGGCGCAGTCAGGCGCGCGGCGAAGAAGCCGACCAGCAGGAGCGCCACCACTCCGGCCGGCTTCAAGATAGCACCAGACGGCATGCCGAACAGCATGCGCGTCGCTTGGCGGATGCGGGCGGAAAAGCCCACTTCCGGGCGTGGTGCGCGCGCAGCGTTGGCGGCTTTGAAACGCAGGTCGCGGCGGCAGCGCGACAACAGCTCATCGGATGGTTCCAGAGCTTGCGCCGATACGGCCTCGGAGAGAGTCTTTTGACGCTCCAGTTCCGCGCGGCAATCCGCGCACGTCTCCAGATGCTGCTCGATGAACTCCTCCTCGTCGAAGGTCAGCTCTCCATAGAGCAGCAGGAAGAACCGGTTTCTGATCGAATCGCAACTCATAACAAATCTCCCAGGGCCACGCGCATCTTCTGCGTGGCGCGGAACAGGCAGTTCTTGGCCGCCTCTTCGGTGGCACCCAGCATCTCGCCGATAGCCCGCAGGCGCATCCCTTGGAAGTGACGCAACTCGAACACGGTCCGCTCGCGGGGCGTCAGGTCGCCGAGCACTTTGTCGATGCGCTCGCGCAATTCCCGGTTGAGCAGCGCGCGCTGCGGGTCGCTATCCGCGCGCCGCTCCGCGACGTTGTCCAAAAGACTCCGCTCGCCATTCTCGCTTTCAAGTACCCCGGGCTCCTCCTTGCGCACCTTCCGGCGACGGAGGACGTCCAGGCAGAGATTCGTAGCGATGCGGTAAACCCATGTATGAAAACTGCAATCGAAGCGGAACGTAGGCAGATTGCGGTAGACCCTGAGAAACGTCTCCTGGTAAACGTCGTAAGCGTCTTCGGTAGAGCGCAGGAGGTTATAGGCCAGGCGGAGAACACCCTGATCGTGGGCGTGCACAAGCTGCTCGAAGGCTTCCTCGTCGCCCTGCTGGGCGAGGCGGATCAGAGCCTCTTCACTCATTCCTTGAGCCGATTGTACTTCCACACTTGCCGCAACGCTTGGCGACATGGGCACCTAGAGCGTTCGACGCGCCAGGGTGCCATACGTCTCGCCAGCGGCTAGGCCGAATTGCGAAAAAAACTAGCTTACGAGTTCCAGCTCGATTTTCTTCTGTCCGGTTTCCACCGAAGCGATACGGAAAGAGCGGATTTGACCCGCACGCGGCGCTTCCGGAGAGGCGGAAGCCTGCGACTTGCCCTGTTTCCACTTTGCCGAAAGCATTGCAGATAAAGAGCTTATGTCGGCAGCAGAGCTCGCTCCAGCGTCACTCGCCGCAGTTTTGGCCGGCTTGGGCAGCCGGCAGAAGCCGAACACGCCCTCACCCAACTCCACTTTGGCGGTTTCGCGTGATACGTCCACCAGGCGGCCGGTGACCACGTCGCCAAGCTTGTGGTCGGCGATGTACTCGTCGGCGGTGGTGGGTTCCAGTTGCTTCATGCTCAAGCGGATACGGCGGCGCTCGCGGTCCACTTCGAGCACGACGGCGCGCACCTGCTGATTCTCCTTGAGCACATCCTTGGGACTATCCAGCCGCTTCTCGTTGGTGATGTCGGCGATGTGGATCATGCCCTCAATGCCTTCCTCAAGCTCCACGAAAGCGCCGAACTTCGTAAGACTGGATATGGGACCTTCCACGATGGTGCCGGAGGCGTATTTCTTGACGGCTTCGTCCCACGGATCCCCTAGGGCCTGTTTGAGGCCGAGGCCGATACGGTGGTCCGCGGCGTTTACCGAGAGCACCACGACTTCGACCATCTCGTTGCGCTTCACCACATCGGAAGGCTTGCGCTGCTTCTTGGACCAGGACATCTCGGAGAGATGAATGAGTCCCTCGATGCCGGGTTCCAGTTCGACAAACGCGCCGAAATCCGCAGTGCGCGTAACCTTGCCGTGCACGCGCGAGCCGACCTGATACTTATCCGCCGCCAGGCTCCACGGATCGGGCAACAACTGCTTCATTCCGAGTGCCACGCGCCGTTTATCGCGTTGGATCTTGAGGATCTTGACCTCAACCTGGTCGCCGACGCTCACCACATCAGACGGCTTGGCGATCCGCGTCCAGGCAATGTCGCCGACGTGCAGCAATCCATCGACGCCGCCGATATCGACAAAAGCGCCGAAATCGGTGAGGCTGCGCACGGTGCCGCGGACTACGGCGCCTTCCTCGAGATCATCAAAGGCCTTCTGGCGCGCGGCGGCTTCTTCGGCTTCGAGCACAGCGCGGCGATCGACGACAACATCTTCGTCGCTGACATCCAGCTTGATGATTTTGCAGCGAATGTCCTGGCCGACCAGCTTCTCTATCTCGGCGGCATCCCTGGCGCCGCTGCGCGACGCGGGCATGAAAGCGGGCAGGCCGACGTCAACGCGCAGACCGCCTTTCACCACTTCCGTGACCACGCCGGCGATGACGGCGCCCTCGTTGAACGCTTTCTCGAGAGAGCTGAAATCCTTGGGCCGCTTCACGGTGATGGTGGAAAGCCGATAGTAGCCTTCCGGCGCACGGCCGGTGACGGCGACCAACACTGTGTCGCCGGCCTTCACGGTCCAGTTGCCGTCGGCGTCTTTCAGCCCCTCGGGCGGAAGGACGCCTTCCATCTTGCGCCCGACGTCCACGACGACGCCGTCGTCGCGGAGGGCCACAACGGTACCCTGCAGCGCCTGGGTGGGCGCGTTGGCGTCCGCTTTGTGCGAACGTTCGTATTCTGAAAGGATGTCGGCAAAGGACGCTGTGTCCTGGGCGGCGGTTTCGCCCTGAACAGGCATATCCGGGGTATTCGGGGAACTCATGGGGTGAAACACCATTGTGGCATAACTCCGGTTAAGATGGCAGCGTGGACATCCGCCGCTGGTTATCTTTCATCCGGCCTCAAGATTTCGTCTGGCTGCTACTTTGCACGGGGCTCGCCGCGCTCACTCCGGAACGGAATCCTCCGGCTGTTGCCATCCTGTTCACACTGGCCATATATCAGGTGGTCGAATACAAAGTGCCGGTGCTGAACACGGCGCGGGGCGTGATTGTTTCGATCCTGGTGAAGCTGGGTTTGGGCTTCCTGCTTATTGGATTCACGGGCGGGGTGGCCAGCAGCTACTACCTGATCCTGTTGATCCCGATCCTATCGGCGGCCACCACGCTGGGTGCCTTGGGCGTGTCCCTGTTCACCCTGTTGGCCTGCGCGTCGTACCTCTCGTTCCTGCTTCCGGTGTTCTTCGATTGGGGGCGGTTGACCATCGATCCGGATCAGGTTTACGAGTTGGGCTTGCGGCTGGCGTTTTTGAGCGCGGTGGGCTACCTGACGTACCGGCTGGCCGAATCGACGCGCGTGGAGGCGCGTAAGCACGAGCATGCGGCCCAGCAGTTGGCCGAAGCCAATCGCAATCTGCGCGAAGCCGAAGCGGCGGTGCGCCGTTCCGAGCGGTTGGCGGCGCTGGGGCAGCTCACCGCGGGTTTGGCGCACGAACTGCGCAATCCCCTGGGCACCATGCGCGCTTCGGCCGAGATGCTGGTGAAGAATGTGAGCGGGGAGAACGAAGTGGCGCGCGAACTGGCGGGCTACATATCAACGGAGGTGGACCGCACGAACGCGCTCATCACGCGCTTCCTGGAATTTTCGCGTCCTTTCCATCTGCGCCTGATACAGGCCGACATCGCCGACGTGATCGACCGCGTGGTGGCACAACTCCAACGGCACGATCCTCCGTTCGACGTCACGATCTACAAGAACTATTCGCCGGACATTCCGCCGTTCCTGTTCGACGCCGACCTGATTGAACGCGTCATCCTCAATCTGCTCCTGAACGCGGCGCAGGCATCGATGGCGGGCGGTGCCATCACGGTGAAGACGCGGCAAACAGATTCGCGCGTCGAGGTGAGCGTAATCGACCGCGGCTCGGGCATCAACACGAAAGACCTGGAGAGCATCTTCAATCCGTTCTTTACCACCAAGGCCGATGGCGTTGGCCTGGGGCTTGCCATTGTGTCCAAGATTGTAGATGAGCACGGCGGAAAGATCGCGGTCGAGAGCGAAGCCGGCCGTGGAAGCGTTTTCCGCGTGTTCCTTCCCATGCGGACCGAAGCAGAGAAATGAAAAACAGAATCCTGGTTGTCGAAGACGAAGAAAAACTGCGGCGCGTGTTGGAGCTTCAGCTTCAAACGGCGGGCTTCGAAGTGGACAAAGCCGGCACGGCCGAGGAAGGCCTGCGGCTGGCCGACCACGCGGACATGGTGCTGACGGACCTGCGGTTGCCCGGCATGGACGGGCTCGAACTGCTCGGACTGCTGCGGCGGCAGAATTCGCAGCTCCCCGTGATCGTGATGACCGCTTACGGCACGGTGGAAAGCGCCGTGGAGGCCATGAAGGCGGGCGCGGTGGACTTCCTGATGAAGCCCTTCTCGCTGGATCACCTGATGGCAGTGGTGAACAAGGCCATCGAGGTGCGCGCGTTGCGCGATGAAAACCGCAAGCTGCGCGAGGAACTGGGCTGGCGCTACGAGTTCGACAACATCATCGGCGGCAGTCCGGCGATGCAGGAGGTCTTTTCGACCCTCATGCGCGTGGCGCCGACGCGCGCCACGGTGCTGCTCGCCGGAGAGAGCGGGGTCGGCAAGGACCTGATCGCGCGGGCGCTGCATTTTCACTCGCCGCGGCGGGACCGGCCGTTCGTCAAGATCAACTGCTCGGCGATTCCCGAAAACCTGATGGAGAGCGAGTTGTTCGGCTTCGAGAAAGGCGCTTTCACGGGAGCGATCGCGGCAAAGCCCGGCAAGTTCGAGCAGGCCGACACGGGCACAGTCTTTCTCGATGAAATCGGGGATGTGCCGGCGGCCACGCAGGTGAAGCTGCTGCGTGTCCTGCAGGAACGGGAACTGGAACGGTTGGGAAGCAACAAGACCAAGCGGATCGACGTGCGCGTGATCGCCGCGACGAACCAGGATCTGCGTGCCGCGTTGGAACAAGGCACCTTCCGGGAGGACCTCTATTACCGGCTGAACGTGGTGCCGATGAACATCCCACCGTTGAGGGAGCGCCGCGAGGACATTCCCCCGCTCGCCGAGCACTTCGTCAAGAAGCTGGCGCGCGATTCAGGCAGCCGCGTCGAGTCCCTCACCGAGGCGGCCATGGAGAAGCTGCTGTCCTACCACTGGCCCGGCAACGTGCGCGAATTGGAAAACGTGATCGAACGGAGCCTGGTATTGTGCACGGGCACCAAGCTGGACGTCGATGATATCAAGTTGGACCTGTCGCCGCGCGCGCGACCGGCCAACTCCGTGGAGGCGTTTCTGCCGGATGGAATGACGCTTGACACGTACGAGCAGGCACTCATCCGCGAAGCGTTGCGGCGCGCGGAAGGCAACAAGAGCCAGGCCGCGCGTCTGCTCGGGCTCACGCGTAATGCGCTGCGCTATCGCTTGTCGCAGATGGGATTGGAGGCGTAAGAATTGACCCGCGCAGCGCTGAGCCTGATGCTTTCAGCTTGCGCCCTGTTCGCCGGCGGAGCGGGATTCGTCCGCAAACAGATTCCGACCGCCGAAGGACATGTCTCCTATGAGGTGCGCGGCGGGAGCGGGCCGGGCCTCATCCTCATCCCGGGCAGCTTTCATGACAATCGCGAGTGGGACGCCATAGTGCCGCACCTGGATGCGGACATCCCGCTGCTGCTCGTGGAACTGCGCGGACACGGCGGGAGTTGGCCGCCACCGGCCAACGGATCCATCGAGCAGTTCGCATCGGATGTTATACGTGTGGCGAATAAGGAGCGGTGGCGCAAGTTTTACATCGGCGGGCACAGCATCGGCGGCATGGTAGCGCTGGAAGTGGCGCGCGTTGAGCCGCGACGAGTGAGAGGCGTGCTGTCGGTGGAAGGGTGGACCAACGCCGACGCGCCCCGTGAGGCGTTCCCGGGCAAGATGAGCAACACGCTCACGCCGGAGTTGAAGGACGCCATCGACGCAGAGCGGCAGGCCGTGACGGCGAAGTGGACCGAGGAGCAGAAGAGAGCCTTCGGAACGTGCTGGCGCCGGTGGGACGGCCAGGAGTTTCTGAAGACCACGAATGTGCCGATCCTGGAGATTTACGGCGACCGTGGAGAGGCCAAGCCGGCATTGGCACTTCTGCGTATTCCCGAACGCGCCAATATCCGCATGCGCTGGATTGCCGGAGTGTCGCACTGGCTGACGCATGAAAAACCGGCGGAAGTGGCCGCCGCGATGAGCGAATTCCTGAATCGCTAGCGCAACCTGGCGGACTCGATCTTGGTGCTTACTGCATCACGAAGAGATCGAGATTCGCTTCGACGGTTCCGCCTTCGGCGGCCCGGACGAGCTTGGGCTGCACGTTCGGCATGAGGTCCTCGCCAGGCGCATCGAAGTCGAAGCTCGACACGAGGCGGTAGGCGCCGGGAGCGAGGCCGCGAAAGCGGAACATGCCTTGCGCGCCGGTGAGGGCCCGGCGGATTTCTCCCAACCGCCTGGCTTCGCGTTCGTCCCACCGCTCCAGGTACACCGGCGCGCCCACGGCAGGCGCACCCACGGCAGCCGTTACTTTGCCGTAAATCGTAGCTGGGTTACGAGACACCACGACCTCCAGGATGGGGGCGCTGGAGTCCCAAACCACCATCTCCGTCCAAGAATCGGCAGCGGCGACGATCCCGGGGGGACCGGTCCGCAGGGAGGATGAAGCGGCCGAAACCGGATACATGTCCGGCGGAGTCTCGATGCGCACCTCCCAGCGTCCCGGCGGTATCCTCGCATCCGCTCCCGTGCGGCGCTGCGGTTCGCCCGGTCCCGCAAGGTCCTTGCGTCGGAGCCACACGCTCACAGCGTCGGGCCGGATGCGCGTTCCGCCGGAATCCCGAATGTAGAAGCGCATGGTCGGCGTGGGACGAAGCCCCACGCGCAGGTCCTCGCGATCGCGCACCAGCGACAGCGTAGTGTATGCGCTCTGCGGCTCACCGTACTGCCAGTAGGCGCGGGCGCCAACCGCCTCGATCCCCTGATTGCCGGCAAAGATCTCGTACTGGCCGGGTGCCAGGCCGTGGAAGGAGACGCGGCCCGCGGAATTGGTGGTGCCCCGGATGCGTCCGGTCTCGGAAACCAGCAGGACCGGCACCGGGCTGAACCAGGGGTGTGCACACTCGACATCGAGTGAGACCAGTTTGCCCGGCTCGGGTTTCACGTTCACCTCGCCGGCGTACTCCTCCATCCGGACATCCACGGGCAGCGCCTCGTCCAGGCGCAGCGTTTCCCGGTGGAAAGTCGGCACGAGGTTGAAGTCCTCGGAAAAGCGCTTCGGCCCTGTCCGGATCAGGTAGCGGCCGGGTTCCAACATGCCGATGCGGTAGACGCCGCGGTCGTCGGACCGCGCCCTGGCAACAAAGGATGGCGGGCGGGTATCGCGAAAGGCCAGCACGTCGACTTGAGGCAGGCCAACATCGTTTTCGTCGAACACCGTGCCGGTGATGGCTCCGAGACGACGCATCCGCAGGGTCAGAAACGTGGAGGAATCCTCGTCGATGTGCAGCGGCATACCCGGCGAATTCCACAACTTCTGGCCGTGGTGCGCCGTGGCAAAGCCCATGCGGTCCGCGCTTAGCAGGCACCAACCGGCCGCGAGCTTGTCGAATTCGAACTGGCCGTTCGAGCCGGTCGAAGTGGAGCTGGCTGTGATGCTGTCCCTTCCAACGATCTGCAGCACCACCCTGGTGCGGGCGAGCGGGCGCCCGGTCATGTTGTCGAGAACGATGCCTTTGATTACGGCCGCATCGGCCGAGCAGATCAGCGCGAAGAGCAGCAGGAACAGGCGCACGGCGGTCCTCCGGGTAATCAGTTTCTACACCACTGACGCTCGATGTCGGGCCGGCGTGGAAATCAATTCCGGTTTATGGCAGCAGGCCGCGCAGTTTCATCCAGTCCTTCAGGCGGTCGCTCCAGGTGGATAGCGCGGGCTCAAAGGGCGCCAGTCCCACGCCATGCGGGCCGCGTTCGTAAAGGTGCATCTCAGCCGGCACTCCCTTCTCGCGCAGCGCCAGGTAAAAGAGAACGGAGTTCTGCGACGGCACGCCGGTATCGGAGCTGGTGTGGAACAGGAACGTGGGCGGCGTGTCGGCGGTCACCTGTTTCTCGTTCGAAAGGCTCTCAACGAGTTTCGGGTCTGGATTGTCACCAAGCAGATTGCGCAGCGAACCGCGGTGGGTGAACTCGGCGGTAAAGCTGATCACCGGGTAGCAGAGAATCAGGAAATCGGGGCGGCAGCTTGCGCGTTCGATGGGGTCGGCCGCGGACGGGTTGCCTTTGTCATAGTGCGTCCCGGCGGTGGAGGTGAGATGTCCGCCGGCGGAGAAGCCCATGATGCCGATGCGGTCGGGCGCGACGCCAAATTCGGCAGCATGCGAGCGGACCCAACGCAAGGCGCGCTGTGCGTCATTGAGCGGCGCCGGATGATGATATCGCGGCGCCACGCGATACTTGAGCACGAACGCCGTAACACCAAATGAGTTGAACCAATAGCCCACCTGGCGTCCTTCATGCAACACTGCCAGCCCGGCGTAACCACCGCCGGGACAAACCACCACCGCGGTGCCATTGCTTTTGCCGGGAGGGGGCAGGTAGATAGTGAGGCTGGGCTTGTCGGCATCTTGCGTGCCGACCGCGCCCGGCGCGCCCTCGGGCCACAGCAACTGTGTGCGCGGTTCCTGGGCGGCGAGCGCGCCGCAGGCAACCAGAAGGATAAAGAAGGATTTGTACATTTGTCTCATTTCTGCGAGCCGGGGCGGCGTTTATGCCAATCCGTGCGGCGTTGGAACTCGGCTCCGATGGCCAGGAGGGTGTTTTCGGAAAAAGCCCTTCCGACGAGCTGAATCCCGACCGGCATACCGTCGGCAAAGCCGCAGGGCAGGCAAAGAGCGGGCAGTCCGGCCAGGTTGCCGGCGGCCCCCAGATCGGAAACGCCGCGGTCCTTGGGCCGGGGGGCTGCAGTGCGGCGCCGGTCCAGCGGTTCGGTAATCTTTGGCGCGATGCTGAACGTGCTAGGCGAGACTAGCACGTCAACGCGGGTAAAGAGTTCCCTCAGATCCTGCTGGATGAGGGAGCGGATGCGCATGGCCTTCAGATAGTCCTTGGCGGGAATCTCCAGGCCGGCCTTCAGGGAAGCAATCTGCCGCTTGTCGGCGAGCTCGTCGATTCTGCCGCTCGTGATGAGAGGTTCGAAGACCGCCGAGCCCTCCGCCGTGATAACGGTTCCGGCAACAGCTCCATACGGATAATCCGGGAGACGCGTCTCTACAGCGGTTGGCAGGATAGTGCGAAGGACACCCAGGGCCTCACGCAGCGGCGCCCGGCAGTTCTCTTCAGGCCAAGTATCAAAATCGACCGCGGCGAATCCCAACTTGAGATCCCGGAAATTCCGCGCGTACTGCGGGCCATAGTAATAGCTTTTGCCCGCGGAGCTTGGATCGTCGGTATCGCCGCCGGAAATCACCTGAAGCACCCGTCCGCAGTCCTCCGCCGAGTGGCAGATGGGCCCGAGCTTGTCCATGGTCCAGGAAAGAGCCATGGCTCCGACGCGACTGACGTACCCGTAAGTGGGACGCAAGCCGGTCAAGCCGCAACTCGCGCAGGGATTGAGAATGGATCCCCAGGTCTCCGAACCGATGGCGAAGGGCACCAATCCCGCCGCCACAGCCGCGGCCGGCCCGCTGGACGATCCGCCGGCCCACCGAGTGTGGTCCCACGGATTCAACGCCGGCCCGGTCAGGGAAGCGCTGGCGTAACGGTAACCGCCGCCGCCTGCCAGCTCGATCATGGCGAGCTTCCCGATCAACACGGCGCCGGTTTTATCGAGCTTCTTTACAACCCTGGCGTCGTAATCGAAGACCTGCTTCGCGTAAGGTTTGGCGCCCCACGTGGTGGGATGGTTGGCAACGGCCAGAAGGTCCTTCACCCCGTAGGGGACACCCTGCAGGGGACCTCGCAGCCGATTCCGCTTCAAATCGCCGTCTACGTCCTTGGCGTCATCAATGCCCCTGTTACGCAGGGAGAGCGCCAAGGCGTTGAGAGACGGGCCGACCGTTTCCAAACGTTCGGCGAAAGCGCGGGCGAGTTCCACGGCGGTAAACTCTTTGGCGACCAGCCGCCGGTTCAGTTCGACGGCGGTGGAAAAGAAAACATCCTCGTTGAAGTTAGCCATGGCTGGCCTAGGGTTTGAAGATGAAAGCCGGCTCGGTGCTCATAGGCACTTCGCGCCGGGCAAGCGCCTCGGATTGTTTGCGCCGCAGCTCAAAGGCCTCGCGGCTGTGGTCGGGCTGCGGTGCGGCGTCCTGAGCGAGCAGGCGCGGCGCCAGTGCCAGTACACTCAATTCCCTACGCGATAGCTTGACAGTCATTTCGAGTTTCCACCGTCCGCGCAATGAGACAGCGCCTCGATCCCGGCACGTTCCATGACGGATCGGGGCGCGGACTCTCCGGTCCATATCTCGAACTGATGCACGGCCTGTTCGAGGAACATCGACATCCCTGTGACCACGGCCTTACCCTGCGCCCGTGCGCGCTTGAGAAGCAGGGTTTCGAGCGGATTGTAAACCATGTCGAAGACCACATCCGCCGGGATCGCATCTGGGAAGATGCACTCGTTTACCTTCGGGAACATACCGACGGGAGTGGCGTGGACCAGCGCATCGAAGTGCCTGGCGCGGACCTGTTCCATGGAGAGGGGCTCGGCGTCGCAGGCTTTCGACAGCGCCCGGACACGGTCCGCGTTGCGGCCCACGATGGCCAGTTTAGCTCCGGCATCGGTGAGAGCGAAGGCGGCCCCGCGGGCCGCGCCGCCGTTGCCCACCAGCAGAATGGTGGATTTGGCCAGCCGCAGGTGGCGAGCAAGCGGCTCGACGATGCCGGGGACGTCGGTATTGGCGCCTCTCCATTTGCCCGCTTTGCGCCAGACGGTGTTCACCGCACCGATACGGCGCGCGAGCGGATCGACGATATCCAGATAACGCAGCACCTTCTGCTTGTGCGGAATGGTGACACTGAAGCCCGCGACTGGCAACTTGTCCGCCAGTTCGAAGAAATCCTTGAGCTGCCCGGGGTGCACCAGGAACGGCAGATACACCGCGTCCAGCCGCTTGGCCTGAAAAGCGCGGTTATGCACCGCCGGAGAAATTGAGTGGCAGACCGGATCGGCGATCACGCCGTATATCTTTGCATTGCGGGAAATCTTCTCGCAGCGGTAGAGGTGGCGCAGGGCGTGGGCGCTGACTTGACCCGCGGCGGTCCCCCCCGTGGCCAGAGGCGCGGCGTAGGTGTACAGCCCGCCGCACAGAGTGGAAAGCACGCGGGTGGGAAAGCCGCTCTCACCCATGGACAATACGACCAGCGGCAGGCGCCCATGAGTACGGGCCAGGTTCAGCACGCGCATATTGTCCGACGGCTTGCGCGCCGTGGTCACGATCTTGTAAACATCCGCCGGAACCCTGGCCAGGCGCCGCAGGACGGAATCGAGCGCGGGCGTGCCGGTGTAGTTGTGATACGAGATCACCACACGGCACTTGGAACGCAGCATTTCGATCACGGGGATCGTCGTCTCCGCGGTTTCGATCTCCACGTCGACAGCTCGCGCGCCTTCCTCGACGGCCGCCTCGAGCAGATGCATCTGCTCCTCGACGCCCCCGTTGAACCGCCCTCCGTTTTGATGGCGCCGGCAGGTCGCCAGGATCGTGCAATCGGGGGATTCCTTGAGCAAAGTCCGAACGACCTTCAATCCCTGCTCAGGAACGGGCAGGTAGTCCAGCCGTATTTCGAGAAACCTCTCACCCGATTCGACTTCCTGGCGCGCATACCGCAGCAAGAGCTCGGGCTGGGTAAAACCGAGAGCAATACAAATTGAAGGAAAATTGTGCCGCTGCGCCATGGCCCTCAGCGAGGATTTAGAATACCACGATGCGCGTTTGTTTGTGCGGACACTTTGAATGGGTGCGAGGCGGCCGAATCAGCCAAAGCGCTACCTGGCCTTCTTCTTGGCCTTCGCCTTGGAAGCGGTCACACCCTGACTCCGGAGCTGCGCCTTCGCCTTGGTGGCCTGCTCGGAATTCGGATAGGCATCGATGAGGTCCTGAAACAGGCGGGTGGCGTCCGTTCGCCGTCCCAATTTTGTCAGTGCCATGCCCTTCATGTACATCCCGTCGCGGGTCTTGTTGTTCTCGGGGTACTTTTCGAGCAAGGTGTCGAAAGCCTTCAGAGCCGGCGCGTAGTCGCCGTTCTGATAGTAGATCTCGCCGATCTGATACTGGGCGTTGGGCGCCGACTGGGTGGTACCGAAAAGTCTCAGATACTCGGCGAACTGCTGCAGAGCCATCTCGAGATGGCCGGCGGACTTATCCCGCAGGGCGCTCTCGTAGAGTTGCTCGGCCGACACGCCGGCTGCGCCGCCGCCTGTGGTCGTCGAAGAGCTATCCGGCGGAGCCGGAGGCGCGTTCAGCGTCTTAATGCTGTTGCCCAGATCCAGCACCTGGCGTTCAAGCTTGCCCATCCGCGTGTTCATCTCCGTGACGGTTTCCTTCACGTAAGAGAACTCGGTGGTCATTTGGTCGATCTTGGTGCCTACGCCCGCCACGGGTGCAATCACGCTCTTTTCCTGATCCTTCAGCCGGTCGCGCACCGTGTTATCCATGACCGCCATGCCGGTGTTGATCCTGTTGACAGTGTCAAGAATCTGCTGAGTGAGAACCTTGAGCGCCGTCATGCTCTCGTCCAACGTCTTGCGCATACTCTTGACGTCGTCCTGCAACAGGGCCACGTCGCGCTGCAAGTCCTGTATCTCGCGCTTCTGCGCGGCGCAGGGGAGCGCCAGGACGACAGCAAGAAGCCAGATCGAGCGAATGGGTTTCATCACAGTCTCCTCGAAAGACGAAGACCGGGGAAGCTCCCCTCTTTGCGAGGGGAGCCGTCCCACGGTCTTCGCGGAATCGACTACTTCGTTAACTTCCTACTGAGCCGAGAAGTGAGCGCGGCGGTTCTTCTGCCAGCACGCTTCGTTGGACTCGGTGCACTGCGGCCGCTCCTTACCGTAGCTGATATTCTTCAGCTTGTCGGCGGAAACGCCCAACTGAACCAGGAAGTCCTTGGCGGACGTCGCACGGCGATCGCCGAGGCCGAGGTTGTACTCAGCCGAACCGCGTTCGTCGCAATGGCCTTCCACCGTGATGATGGCATCCGGGAACTCCTGCAGGATGGACTTCAACGCGTCGGCGTCACGGGTGAGGACCGCACGAGCATCCTCGCGGACGTCGCTCTTGTCGTAATCGTAGAACGCATCCTGCACCTCGTTAGCCAACCGTTCCTGCAAGGTCTTCTTGGCTGGCGGCGGTGGTGGTGGTGGCGGCGGCGGAGCGGTCACCGTAACGGTGGCCGAAGACGTCGCAGTTCCACCCGGGCCCTTGGCCGTCATCGCGTACGTCGTAGTGTCGTTCGGGCAAACCTGGCGAGTACCACTGGCGGACACGGTGCCGATACCCTGGTCGATTGACACGTCCGTGGCATTCTCGGTCGCCCAACGCAGCGTGGAGCACTGACCACGCTCGATGGTCGACGGTTCCGCGGCGAACGAAGAAATCATCGGCTTGGCCGGAGGCGGTGGTGCTTCAACCTTCGGCGGTGGCGGTGGCGGCGGCGCAGGAGCTTTCTTCTTGCAGCCGACCGCAAAGAACAACAAAGTCAAACCCAAAACCAACAGAATAATCTTCTTCATAACTCTTCCTGAACTTCGCCTCCTGAAATCTCCAACTGACTGAACATCAATTTTACTGTTTGCTCCATACCGGCATCGTATTGTTGCCGCTGGTGGTAAGTTGCTTAAGTTGTGTTCCATCAGCCAACATGGTCCAAATCTGAAACGATCCGGTCCGGTTACTGCTGAACACGATATGCCGGCCATCCGGCGCCCAAGTCGGATTCTCGTTCTTCCCGGCCCCATGAGTCAACTGCTCAAACTGCCTGGTGGCAACGTCCATCACGAAGATGTTCCAGTTGCCGGGCTCATAGCCGCGAGTCCACTTGAAAGCGATGTGCCGACCGTCGGGGTGCCATGCCGGATTCCCGGCTTCGCCAGTCCCGTCCGTCAGCCTTTCAACGTTGGCGCCTTCTAAATTCATTTTATATACTTGCGCGGGTCCGGAGCGACCGGAAACAAAGACGATCTCCTGTCCTGTTCGCGGATTCGCCTTCGGCTCCACCTCGATGGCGCGTACCATCGAGATACGCTTTAGGTTCCCTCCAGCCAGATCACACATGTAAATCTGGGCCTCCCGGCTCGCCAGCGTCGACGAAAACAACATGTGCTGGCCGTCAGGCATAAAATCCGCCGTCGCATTCATGGATGCGATCTGGTTGAAGAACGGCAACTTTCGTCCCGTCTCCAATGAGTGTATCACTATAGCAGGAAACGTTTTGTAGAAGCTAGTGAATGCCAAGCGCGTTCCGTCGGGTGAAACACCCGGCATCGTCGATATGGACCGGTACGAAGTGAGCTGTTTCTGGTTGGATCCATCGTAGTCCATGGACCAGATTTCTTTGAGTCCACGGCCCGTGCGATTGGACACAAAATAGATCTTGGATCCAGCCAATCCTTTTGCGCCGAACTGGCTCAGGATATCTGCGGCGAAGTCGCGCGCAATCTTGCGGGCGCCATCGTCATTGACCGATCCGAAGTAGACCTTTCCGAAAACCTGCGCCGAGGCCAGGTCCGGCTGTCCGACGTTGTAAAGCCAGCCGAACAGAACAAGTTGTTCGGCCTGGATGGCAACATAGCCAAAGGCAAGATAATTCGTGCTGACCGGAGGCTCCGACCAGTCGGTCAGCCAGGGTCCCTGGCTGATAGGCCGCGGCGGCGGCGCGCCACGACGGTGCTGCGCCGGCGCGGGCAGCGGCGGTTTGAAGTCCTGCGGCCGCTGCGGAACCTGGGTGGGATAGAAACTCTTGGGGGCCATCTTGAACAGGCCCGAATCCTGCACATCGCCCCACAGCGTGGGGTTGAACACACCCATGAAGCGTTGCGCCTCGCCAGCGCCGCGGAAATCGGGGATCGCCATGACGGCGCGTTCGTTCTTGAGGATCTTGATGACCACATCAGGCTGCTGGGCGAACGAGGCCACAGCCGCCAGGGCCGTCAGAAACAGGCTGATAACAATTTGTCTCTTCATCTTCTTAGCTGGAACCAGAACTCGATCGTGGCGTAGCGGCCGGAGTAACCGGCGGGCAACGGCGGAAACGGGCTGGCTTCCACGATGGCCCGCTGCGCGGAATAATCCAGCGTAGCCGTTCCACTTCGCTGCAGGAACCGGACACCGGAAACGGAGCCGTCGCGTTGGATATCGAAGCTCACGATCACGACCGGCGCGGAGTGCAGGCGCGGATCCACGTCCTGCGTGCGCCACTTCTCGCTCACGCGCTGCCTGAGCAGATCCACGTAATAGCCGTACCGGTTCCCGAACGGCGAACCCGAACCCACACCCACGCCACCGCTGCCCGACATGCCGCCGAACATGGTGGAACTCATGGCCTGGCCCGCGCTCGAATAGAGCTGATTGCCGCGTGGATTCGGATTGGCACGGTAGCGCTGATAACTGGCCGAAACGTCGCTCAATTTGACTTTGCGGCGCTTGGTTTTGAGAGCGATGGCATCGGGATCCTCCGCTCGCTCCCGCCTCTTGGCCGTCTCTTCCTTAGGCGGCAGAGGAACGTTGGATTCGGTGTCGTTGGCCACCGGATTCAGGGGACCGCCGCGCGAGGGAAGCGCGATCTGGCTTACCGGGGTGATACCCACCACACCGCCGCCGCCGAGCGAATTCGGGTCGCCCCACAGGATCTTGCCGCGCGTGACCACCGCGCCATACCCGATCAGAAACGCGAATACCGCCACATGCAGGCCCATGGAAGCCAGGAAGGGCTTCTTGAGCGATTCGGCCTGATCGAGAATGTCGCCGTGTGCTGGCATTTTTGACTAAGCGCCGGAGGCCGCCTCAGCGGCGTTTCTTGTCGGCCTCATCCTCCGGTCGCGTTACCACCTTCACATCGATCTTGGCGGCCCCCAGTTCGCTGATTACTTGCGCAATGGGGTCCCAGATCGTGGCCTTGTCGGCGCGCACGTACACCGATTTGGGATTTCGGAAGCGGCTTTGAATCTCGCTAGCCAGATCGTTGATGTTCACACTCTTCTCGTTGAGAAAGAGCTCGCCGGAGCGCGTGATGTTGATTACGGGCAATTCCTCCGCGCTCTCGCGCACCGTCTTCACTTTCGGCACATCCACTTCCATGCCGAACTCCATGACGTTGGCGGTGATCATGAAAATGATGAGGAGGACCAGGACTACGTCCACGAGCGGCACGATGTTGATTTCAGCCATGGCGCCCGCGCCGAAGCGCCCGCGTCCGCCCCGCAACCCGTTGTTAAAGCCACCCATGTGTCACGCCTCAATGTCGCGTTCGGCCACGTTGAGGAATTCCAGCGCGAAGTCTTCCATGCGCGCGCCCATCTCCTTGATGACGTGACCGAAGTAGTTGTAGAAAATGGCGGCGGGGATCGCCGCGCCCAGGCCCATGGCTGTGGTGATGAGCGCCTCTGAAATACCCGGCGCCACCGCGCGCAGGCTCGCGCTGCCGGCCATGCCGAGAGCCTGGAAGGCATCGATGATGCCGACAACGGTCCCGAGCAGCCCGATGAACGGCGAGACCGACGCCACCGTGGCCAGCCAGTTCAAATTGCGCTCGAGCTTGGCGAGTTCCTCGCTCACGCCCAACTGCAGCGCGCGTTCGAGCGCCAGTGGATTGCGCAACCGGCTGTAGCTCTTCATCTGCCGGTCGACCTCTTCGTAGCCGAAATCGAAAACCGCCACCAGCGGAGAAACGCGAAACTGCTCCGCGACGACCGCCACCGCTTCAAGCGTCGGCGATTTGCGGAACGCGCGGATGAACTTGAGGTTCGCCTGGCGTGCCTGGCGGAAATTGTTCCACTTACCAAAGATGATGGCCCAGCTCAGCAGGGAGAAGATCAACAGGAATGCGATCACGGCCATGGGGATCGGCTTGGCCCGGCTGATCATCTCGAGCATATTCATTTGCAGTAGAAAAGCCATCGGTGGGTGAGAAATCAAGACGTCTCCTTTAACTAACCCGAACTTCTATCATATTGCAGTAGGGGACCGCATCGCCTCACCGTCACTTCAAAATAAGACGGGAAGGAACGGAGGATGGACGATTCCGGGCCCGAAACCTCGTATAATTGCCTCGGATGCTCGTCGAGTTAGTGATAGAGAACTACGCCGTGATCGAACAGCTTCGCGTGCGCTTTCACACGGGGCTCAATCTGCTTACGGGTGAAACGGGTAGCGGCAAGTCCATCGTGGTGGATGCGCTTGCGCTTCTGCTCGGCGGGCGTGCGTCGGGCGAAAGCATCCGCACGGGCGCGGAACGCGCGCGCATCTCGGGAATTTTCGAGGCTATGCAAAGCCGCCCGCTCCGGGCATTGCTCGAACAGGCGGGGCTCGAATGCGAGGACGGCGAGCTGCTTGTAGAGCGAGAGGTCCTCGCCAACGGCAAGTCCCGTGCGTTTGTTGAGAACCACCCCGTGACCGCCGCGCTACTCCGGGAAATCGCGCCGCACCTTGCGGACATCCACGGCCAGCACGATCAGCAGCTCCTGTTTTCCGCGGACGCGCAGCGCGAACTGCTCGACGAATACGCATCCCATGGGGAGGCGCTTGCCGGCGTCGCGGGAGTGTACGAGCGGTGGCGCGCTTGCGGGTCTGAGTTGGAGGAACTCGAAAAAGCCGAGCAGGAGCGGCTGCGGCTGGCCGACCTGTGGAGCTTTCAGAAGCGCGAAATAGAGGGCGCCTCGCTCACCGCGGGGGAGGATCAGGCTCTTGAGAAGGAGCGCCGCGTGCTGCAGAACGTGGTGCGGCTCGAGGAGGCGGCCTCCGCGGCTTACTCGGCGCTCTACGATTCGCCCGAGTCCGCTTTCGCCGCCGTACGCACGGCCGTACGGCGCCTGGAAGAGATCTGCCGGATCGACTCGTCGCTCGTCGAAGCGCTGGAAACGCTCAAACCCACTGAGATTGCCATCGACGAAGCTTCGCACACCGTCCGCGATTATCTTTCCCGCCTGGAAGCGGACCCCAACCGGCTTGAGGCGATCGAAGCGCGCCTGGCGACGATCGAGAAGCTGAAGCGCAAGTACGGGCGGAGCGCCGAGGAGATCCTCACTTACCTGGAGGAAGTGCGGGCGAACCTGAACGCCGCCGAGACCGTCGACCAGAGGCGCGAGGAACTGCGCGCGGAGCGCGAGCAACTGGCCGCCGAATACCAGGGGCTGGCCGAGCGTCTCTCAAGCCAGCGCCGGGAGGCGGCTCGTAAGCTGGCCCGCGGAGTCGAACGCGAACTCGCCACGTTGGCCATGGAAGGCAGCGTGTTCCGCATCGAGGTCAAACCCGCGCCCTGGAGCGCCAACGGCAGCGACGCGGTGAGTTTCCTGGTTTCGCCGAACCCCGGCGAGGAGCCGCGCGCCATCGAGAAAGTCGCATCCGGCGGCGAGATCTCGCGCATCGCGCTGGCGCTGAAGACGGTCATCGCCGCCGCGCACTCGGGCCGCGAGAAGCGACGAGCGGAGGCTGCGCGCACCCTGGTCTTCGACGAGGTCGACGCCGGCATCGGAGGCCGCGCCGCGGAAACCGTGGGCCGCCGCCTAAAGCAGTTGGCGGCCTCCGACCAGGTGCTTTGCGTGACACACCTGCCGCAGATGGCCAGCTTCGCGGATCACCATTTTCGCGTCGAAAAGCACGAGGCCGGCGGGCGCACCACCGCGTCCATCGAGGAACTGGACGCCTCGTCCCGTGTGCGGGAGATCGGACGCATGCTCTCCGGCGAAAAGCTCACGCCCGAGGCGCTGCGCCACGCCGAACAACTGATAAAGCTGGGGAGTGCGGGATGAGGCAAGGAAATTCAAGAGGTTCGGGACACGATCCCATGCAAGTGTCGAACTCCGAAACGCCGCGACACGAGTGGAGGAAACTCTTCCAGTCCGCTGGCCCTTCCGATGACGACGAAGTGTTGCTGGAGGCCGTGCCGGAAAACAGTTTCGATCACGAGGATTGGCATTGGGAAGAAGCGGCCGAAGGACCTATCAGCGAATAACCGCGGCCGGTCTTACAATTCCACTTCAACCAATTCGAGCGCGCCGGCCGTGACATCGCGGCGCTTCTCTCCGTAGGCGAGTGAAAAAGTCTCCTTCGCTTCGGCGAGGTTCCATAGCAGCACTCGCTTCGCCGTGGGGAGCCAGGAGCAGACCACCGGTTTGTCGTCCTCGACAAAAGGCACGTCCGTGAGCGCCTTCCGTATCCGGTGCTTGAACGCGTAAAGATCGGCCAGCGTCTCGGGTACCGTTTTGCGGGAGACAGCGACGGCGCTGGTGTTTATGGAGTCGGCGCCGGAAAGAAATGCCCAACCTTCGCGCGGCGGCTGATAGCACACTTCGAATGGGATTCCGGAAGCCAGAAACAGGCTGTACGGATTGTCATCGCCCACGTAGCGCGCGGCTTCGCCCCACCAGTGCTTGAACGGGCCTCGCGGCACATGGCCGGCCACGCGCGCGTGCAGCGCCGCCTGATTGCGCATGGCGGGCCCCAGTGTCGCCCAGTGCGAACGCGGAATTGGAGTAACTCCGCTCATCAACATGGTGTTACGCACGTCGGCAAGCGTCGAGATGGCGAGCTTCGCCGCCATGTTTGCCGCCGAAAGCTGGTTGGAGGGAAATGCTGTAGTCTCGCTGAAGGCGCGTTCGGCCGTGGTGAAGCGGCGGTGGAAGAGCGCGCTGAAAAGCTCGTTGGTCTTGCCCTTCACGCGGCCGAACGACTTGTCGTCGAACATCAACTCGCCGACGCGGAGCGGCACGTCACGGTAATCCTCGAGCCGGATGCCGGCTTTCTCGGAGCCCAGATACATCACCATGATGCCCAGGTCGATTTCGGGAGCGCCCTTCTGGATGGCCCGGAAGCACACCGTCAATTGGTCGCAGGTGTACTCGACCCAGTTGCGCACCACCGCGTCGAGGCGGCGCGCACGGACTGCATCGAGCAACTGCTCGCGCACGGCGGGTCCGTACCCGTACCGGCGCGTGAACTCGGCCAGGTGCGCATCGCAGTAACACCCGCCGATGATGCCGGGACCTTGCGCGAGGCGAAAATCGTCGTCCAGGAATGCTCGGCGCACGCCCATCGCGGCGACACGCCGGATGGCATCGACATTTTCCGCGGTGGCCGGCTCGTGCAGCGACGTGCCCCACTGGCGCTTGCCGTTGGAACGGACGCCCGGCTTCCAGTGGGCCGGAGGGGTGAGCGGTGGCTGCCCGCTCACCGAACCGAGGGAATCCCCCGGATGGCCAAGCGGAATCTGGATGACATGCGTTCGCAGACCGGCGCGTTCCCACACTTTGCGCTGCGCGGCGATTCGCTCCGGCGTGTAGTACCAGTGCCCGTAAAGATAGCCGCCGATCCAGACGTCGGTGACGCCGGCGGCCCGCACCACGCTGGGAAGCTCCGGATCGGCGACTAGCGCTTCGGGGGAAGCGGAAAGATGGAAACAGCGCACCTGCGGCGGGGTGAGCGCCGTCGCCAGAAACGCCCGCCGCGAAAAGAGCATGCTATTTCTCCAACAGGAAATTCCCCACGAACATCGAATCGATGCCCGAAGAGTAGAAGCTGCGGACCGCGTCGCGCGGGGTGCACACCAGCGGATCGCCGAACAGGTTGAAGGACGTGTTGTAGAGCACGGGCAATCCGGCTGCCTCGCCCATGGCGTGCAGAAGCTGCCAGTAGAGCGGATTGTCCTCGCGCGACACCGTGTGCACGCGAATCATGTCGCCGGCGAGGATGGCGCTTTCGAACGTTTTGCGGTGCTGCGGCCGTACGCGCCCGACCGTCGTGAGGAAGCGCGCGTTCGGTCCGACTTCGAAATACTTGGAGGCCAGTTCCTCGGGCACCGAGGCCGCGAACTTGCGGAACGGCTCGCGACGTTTGATGTAAATGTTGAGGTTCTCGGTCGAGTACAGGTTGAGCGGCGAGGCGAGAATGCTGCGATTGCCCAGGGCGCGCGCACCGAACTCCATGCGGCCATGCATCCAGGCGACAATCTTCAGGTCGTTCAACTCGCGCACCGCCGTGTCGATCAGTTCGCCGGTGGTGAGCAGGTAGCGGAACCGCAGCTTGCAGTTTTCGAGCACCTGCTTGATTTCCTCGGCCGTGTAGCTGGGACCCAGGCAAAAGTCGCCCAAACCGCAACGCTCGGTATGCCCGTACACGTTGTGCCAGGCGTGAAGGACGGCTCCCAGGGCGGTGCCGGCGTTACCCGCGGCCGGTTGCACGAACACGTTCTTCCACTGTCCGGAGCGTTCCAACGCAGCCACCAGGAGCACGTTCAATGCGAGCCCGCCGGCCAGGGCAAGATTCTCGCCGCTGCCGGCCATGGTCAGCACAGTCTTCTCGATAGCGCTCTGCAGCGCGCGTGCCAGCGCGGCCCGGCGATTCTCGGGAACGGGGGCGCGATCCTCGGTGCCCAGCTTGCGGTAGAAGCGAGAGCTGAAGCCTCCGCTGCCGACCCGCTCGGCGTCGAAGTAAGTCCGGTCCAGACGCGGCCAGTCGCCGTTGGCGAAAGTGATTATCTCTTCGAAAATGCCGCTCAAGCTATCGTCGCCAAAGGCCGACAGCCATTGCACCTTGTGCTCGTCGGCGTTCGGATCAAAACCGAGCAACTCGGTGACGCGGCCGTAGAGTTCGCCCAGCGAATCCGGGTAGTAAAGCTCCCGTTCGACCTGCAGTGAGTTGCCCGAAGCGCGCCAGCGCGAGCCGCAGCGGAAGTCGCCCGCGCGATCGAGCGTCAGCACGGTGGCCTGCTCATAAGGCGAGGCGTAGTAAGCCGATGCCGCGTGCGCCGCGTGATGTTCGACGACGACAATCTGGCTCGCCGGGAATTCCGAACGCAACTCGAGATGCAGGGCGGTTTCCGGTCCCCTCGCCAGGGGCCTCACGACGGCGACGCAGTCCACCTGCTCCGGCTCGACACCTGCCGCACGCAGGCATTCCGCGATGGCGGCCTCGGGCAGTTCGCCGGGCCGGTGATGGCGCGCGAGCTTCTTCTCTTCGACAGCCGCCACCAGGCGCCCGTCCTTCAGAATGGCGGCGGCGGGGTCGTTGAGCAGCCCGCCGATTCCCAAGATGGTCATTAGTCGGAGCTACCTCTTTCCCTTCTGGGACTTCTCAATTTTCGCCCAAGTATCGCGGAGCTGCACGGTTCTGTTGAAGACACGCTTTTCGGGTGTCGAATCCCTATCCACCGTGAAGTATCCCAAGCGCTCGAATTGATAGCGGCTGCCGGGAGGCGCCGCGGCCAGGCACGGTTCGATCTTGGCGTCGGGTATGAGTTCGAGAGAGTTGGGGTTGAGATGCGAGGTCCACTCCTGTCCGTCGCTTTCGTCGTTCGGGTTCTCGCACGTAAAGAGCTTGTCGTAGAGCCGCACTTCTGCCTCCACGGCGTGCGCGGCGGAAACCCAGTGTATGGTGGATTTCACTTTGCGCCCGTCCGGGGAATTGCCGCCCTTGCTGGCGGGATCGTACGTGCAATGCAACTCGACGACCTGGCCGGTGGCGGGGTCCTTCACCACGCCGGTGCAGGTGACAAAGTAGGCGTAACGCAGACGGACTTCGCGCCCCGGAGAGAGTCGGTAATACTGCTTCGGCGGATCCTCGCGGAAATCGTCCTGCTCGATGTAAAATACGCGCGAAAACGGCACCTTGCGCGTGCCGGCACTCGGATCTTCCGGGTTGTTGATGGCTTCCAGTTCCTCGACCTGGCCTTCCGGATAGTTATCGATGACGACCTTCAACGGCCGCAGCACGGCCATGGCGCGCAGGGAGGTTTTGTTCAGGTCTTCGCGCACGAAGTGTTCGAGCAATGAATACTCGATGATGCCGTTGAACTTGGCCACACCGATGCGTTCGCAGAAATTGCGAATGGCTTCCGGCGTGTAGCCGCGGCGCCGGATGCCGCTGATGGTGGGCTTGCGCGGATCGTCCCATCCGCTGACGTAGCCTTTCTGCACCAGCGTGAGGAGCTTGCGCTTGCTCAGCACCGTGTAGTCGAGGTTGAGGCGGGCGAATTCGATCTGCCGCGGGTGATAGATGCCCAACTGTTCGATGTACCAGTCGTAGAGCGGGCGGTGGTCTTCGAATTCGAGTGTGCAGATGGAGTGCGTAATGCCTTCGATGGAATCCGACTGGCCGTGCGTGAAGTCGTACATCGGGTAGATGCACCACTTGTTGCCGCTGCGGTGATGTTCGGCGTGCACGATGCGATACATCACCGGGTCCCGCATGTTGAGGTTGGGCGACGACATGTCGATCTTCGCGCGCAGCGTCCGCGAACCGTCGGGGAACTCGCCTGCCCTCATCCGCTCGAATAATTCGAGGTTCTCCTCGACGGAGCGGTTGCGGTACGGGCTCTCGCGCCCGGGCTCGGTGAGCGTGCCGCGATACTCGCGCATTTCGTCCGCCGAGAGATCGCAGACGTAAGCATTGCCGGCCTTGATCAACTGGACGGCCCATTCGTACAACTGGTCGAAGTAATCGGATGCGTAAAACAGGCGGTCTTCCCAATCGAAGCCCAGCCAGCGCACGTCTTCAATGATCGATTCGACGTACTCGGTCTCTTCCTTCGACGGGTTCGTGTCGTCGAAGCGCAGGTTGCACTTTCCGCCGAACTCTTTCGCCAGGCCAAAGTTCATGCAAATGGACTTCGCGTGGCCGATGTGCAGGTAGCCGTTCGGCTCCGGCGGGAAGCGCGTATGCACCCGGCCGTCAAACCGGTTTGTGGCCAGATCCTCCCGGATGATGTCGCGTACAAAGTGAGATGGTGCCGCAGGCTCGCCGGCATCGCGGTTCGTTGGCGTGCTCATATGTTTTTCAATTTTCCAATGGCTTTCTCAATTCGCGCCAGGCAGGTGGTCCGGCCCAATACCTGGAGGGTCTCGAACAGCGGCGGGGCGGCTTTGCGTCCGCAGACTGCAACGCGAACCGGCTGAAACATCTGGCCGGTTTTGATCTTAAGCGCCTCTGCTTCGCCGCGCAGGGCGGCTTCGAGCGCTTCGTGGGTGAATTCCGTTTCGGCCAGCCGCGAGTGCGCTTTTTCGAGCACCGTGAGGGCCAGCGCCGCGTCCGCTTTTTGAGGGATCAACTCGGCTGGATTGTAAGGCGGCAACTCGGCTAGGAAGAAGAAATCCGCCGCGTGCGCCACGTCGACGAGCGTGGTGATGCGCTCACGTATCAGCGGCGTGACAGGGAGCATCTTCTCGTAGGTGACGTCGAAACCAGCCTTGACGGCGTAAGGCACCAAGCGCCGGGTCAAGTCCTCGACGCTCAGCGAGCGGATGTAACAACCGTTCAGGTGATCGAGTTTCTCGTAATTCCAAACCGCGGGCGATGCGTTGACCCGTTCCAGCGTGAAGCGTTCGATCAACTCCTCGCGGCTCATGATTTCGGTCCTATCGTCGAAGCTCCAGCCGACCAGCGCCAAGTAATTGATCATGGCCTCGGGCAGATATCCCGTCTCGTGGAACGTGCGGACGAACACGGGCAGAATGCGGCCGTCCGGCGCCCGGTCCTCGCGCTTGCTCATTTTGCCTTTGCCGGTGGGATTGAGGATCAGCGGCAGGTGCGCCATCACGGGCGGCTGCCATCCGAAGGCGGCGTAAAGATGGGCGTGCAAGGGGAGCGAGTTCACCCACTCGTCGCCGCGCAGGATGTGGGTGATCTCCATCAGATGGTCGTCGATGACGTTGGCCAAGTGATAGGTGGGAATGCCGTCGGACTTCATCAGCACGGTGTCCTGCAGGATGCTGTGCTGGAAGGTGATGTCGCCACGGATCAGGTCGCGAACCGTGATTTCGCCTTCGAGCGGCATCTTGAAGCGCACGGTGTGAGGCTCGCCGGCAGCGGCGCGCCTCGTCGCCTCCTCCGGATCGAGCGAGCGGCAGTGCCGGTCGTAGCCGGGATTGTGCCCCTGCTTTTGCAGTTCCTTCGAGGCCTGCTCGATGCGCTCTGACGTGCAGAAGCAGCGGTAGGCCGCGCCCGATTCGAGCAACTGTTGCGAGTAGCGCTGGTAGATATCCAGACGCTGGGTCTGGACGTAAGGTCCGTAGTCGCCGCCCACTTCCGGGCCTTCATCCCAATCGAGCCCAAGGTAACGAAGGCCGCCGAGCAACCAGCCGAGTGCTTGCGGATTGTATCGCTTCTGATCGGTGTCCTCGATGCGCAGGATGAACTTGCCGCCGGTGTGGCGGGCGAACAGGTAATTAAATAGCGCGGTCCGCGCCCCGCCCACGTGAAAATCGCCAGTGGGACTGGGGGCGTAACGCACGCGTACAGGATTGGCAGCAGATGTCGTCATGCGGGAAATTCCAGTATAACGAGAACCTGCCAATCGGAGCGGATCCCGCGTGGCGGCGGCTCAGCGCGTCAGACTGCTTCCATCGTGGATGGCGGCTTGGAAGCGATGTTGTAAGTCACGCTCACGACGCCGGGAACCTCTTTGGTCATGCGCGCCGCCAGCTTCTTCAGCAGCCGCGGCGCAAGCCACACCGGCTCGGCCGTCCTGGCGTCCACGCTGGCCCAGCACCGGAGTTCGATCTGCCGGCCATAGTCCCGCTTACCGTTCCGCATCCCGGGGAATTTGTCCTCGTGCAGGATTGCCATGCACTGGAACTTCTTGACCTTTTCCAGTTCGGCTTCGAGGATGGCCGTGGCCTTCCGAACCAGTTCGATCCTTTCGGGCGAAGCCTCTCCCACCACCCTGGCGGCGAGGGCCGGTCCGGGGAATGGCATCCTGCTGTGGAAGCACGCAGGCAGACCCAACGCCCGGGCGAGCTTTCGCACGCCGTCCTTGCGGAGTTGAAGCAGGGGCTCGATCACGCCGTAGCCGTAGACTTCCTCCGGATCGATACCCAATTGAGCCAGGACGTTGTGCTGCCGTTTGACGCCCGCCACAGTCTCTTCCACGTCCGTCAGGATGGTGCCCTGCAACAGGAAGCGCGCGCCGCTCTTCTTGACCAACGCCCCGAAGACGTCCTTGTAAAAAGTCCGGGTGATCGCCTCCCGTTTCTCTTCGGGATCCCGGAGTCCGCTGAGAGCGTCGAAGAACGCCTGCTTCGCATCCAGCACTTGGACGCGGATGCCCATTTTGCGGAACTCGCGTGCCACCATCTGTGGCTCGCCTTTTCGCATCAGGCCGTTGTCTATGAAATAGGCGGCCAGCCGCTTGCCGAGCGCCTTGTGGCCCAGGACGGTCACCGTCGCCGAATCCACGCCTCCGGACAAGGCGGTTATCGCGGTGGCCTCCCCAACCGCCTTCGACAGTTCCTCGCTCTGCCGGCGGATGAAATCCCTGGTGTTCAGCTTCGCGGCGGGTATCTCAACGATCTTCATCAATATCCTCCAGAATCGTGGTGCTTGCGCGCCTCTCCCCGGGCCAAGCCTGATTGCCGGGGCAGTTGAGAGTATACACCGTCATGAGACGGACTGGCAGGAAGCTACCAGAGCGCGGTATCCTGCCTGTTTTCGCCATCCGAAAGGAGATCCCGCAATGCCCGGACTTTTTGCTCTCAGCATTGATCCCGCAACTTATAAAGACACCTTTTTAGGTGACTTGTTCTGGGGCACGTTTTACAACCAGCACCTCGGTGAAGCGTACGCCGGCCTGTCCACTTACTCGAACGGTGAGTTCCGCATTCGCACCCATCGCGGCCGGTTCCGCGCCACCTTCACTTCCGACATGGAGGGTCTCGATGGGACGGAAGGAATCGGCTACTGCGGTTCGGTTCGCGAGCCCTACTTCTCGGATACGCGCCTTGGTCAGCTTTCAATCTGCTTCTCGGGCAACGTGACCAACCTCAAGGTCCTTGTCGAACGGTTCAAGAGCCTCGGCCACGTCTTCACGCGCGGCGACGACATCGAGGTCCTCACCAAAATGGTGGCGCAGGGCTCCGATGTTATCGAAGGGATCAAGTGCCTGACCAAGGAAATCGAAGGCGCATACTCTATGCTTATACTCACGAGCGCGGGGATTTATGCGGTCCGCTGCCCCTCCGGGCAATGGCCGCTGGTGCTCGGGGAGAAGGACGGAGCGTCGATTGTCGCCTCGGAATCCGCGGGTTTCGCCAACCTGGGTTTCCGGCGCGTGCGGGATATCGAACCGGGCGAGGTCGTGCTGCTCAAGAACGGGCGTTCTGAGTCGAAGTGCAAGATCGCGGGCGGCCGGGTGAAGGTGTGTAGCTTCTACTGGGTCTACACGGGATTCCCCAGCAACGTGTTCGAGGATATTCCGGATTCGCTGGTCCGCAAACGGCTGGGCGCCGCGCTGGCGGCCCGGGACATCCGGCGCGGATTTGTGCCGGACGTGGTGATTCCCGTTCCGGACTCCGGCCGGTTCCACGCAATCGGCTATCACCAGGAGTTCTGCCGGCAGATGATGGCGGGAAAAGTCAACCGGATCCCGATGTACGACGAGCTGCTGCTCAAGTACCCTTACGCCGGACGCAGCTTTATCCCACAGGATCAGAAGCAGCGCGACAAGGAAGCGAGCATCAAGCTCCTGGCAAGCGGCGAGGATTGCTCCGGGAAAACGGTGGTGGTCTGCGACGATTCCATCGTGCGCGGCACGCAGACGCAGATGAACCTGGTGCCGAAACTGCGGCAGGCGGGCATCAAGGCAATTCACTTCCGGATCTCCAATCCGGAGCTACGCTCGCACTGCAAGTGGGGGAAGACGACCCGCAAGGGCGAAGTCCTGGCGGACCGCATTCCGGAAATTGCGGACCGGGCAAAATACCTGGGTGTCGAAGACCTCGAGTACAACACCATCGAGGACCTGGCCGCAGCCATCGGAAAGCCGCTCGACTGCCTTTGCGTAGACTGCGGCCTGAATCAACAGGAAGGGCGCTAGGCGCCCTTCAACTCGACGATGGTGGCTCCCGAGCCGCCTTCGTTCTGCGGCGCTTCGTGGAATTTCTCGACGTGCGGGTGCACGGCCAGCAGCTCGGAGATGGCTCGCTTCAATACGCCCATCCCGTGACCGTGCACGATGCGCACCCGCGAAACGGATCCCATTACCGCGCTGTCCAGAAACTTGTCCACTTCTTCGCAGGCCTCTTCGGCGTGCTTGCCGATGACGTTCAACTCGCGCGAGATCACGTAAAGATCCGAACTCGCGCGGTAGGAGACGTTCTTGGGCAGCTTGGATGATTCCGGCGCGTCCGGCAAAACCTCCAGCACGTCGTCGATCGGCACCTGAAGTTTGAGGAAGCCGGCTTCAACCTCGATGATGTCTTTGCCGAGCTTGCGGCGCACGCGGGCCGGCTCGCGCACGCCCTTCAAACGCACGCGTGCGCCCTCCACAATCCGCGACGTGGGAGTCTCCAGATCGCCTTGGCGCGCTTCGTTCAGTGTCGAGATGGTGTTGACTTCCATCTGCTCGCGCAATTCCCGCTTAGCTTGCAAGACGCGGCGCTGGGCGCGGTCGGTGGCCTTTCGTTGATCGGCGCCGGCCTGGATCGTCTCGATCACCTCGCGGGCCTGCCCTTCGAACTGGGAAAGAACCAATTCCGCGCGGCGTTCGAGTTCCTTGAGCTCGGCGGTCTCCTTCGCGGCCCACTCCTTTGCCAGGGCGCGTTCCCGCTCCACCAGGGCGGCACGCGCCTGCTCGAGTTCCTGTTCGAGCGCCTGCGCCTTGTCGATGCGCTCGTGCAGTTGCGCCAGGAACGCGGCGATGTCGCGATCGCTCGACTTCATCGCGGCGCGCGCCCGCTGGAGCAGTTCTTCGCTCATGCCCAGGCGCTTGGCGATGTCCAGACCGGCGCTCTTGCCCGGCGCTCCCAAACGCAGAATGTAGGTGGGCTGCAGGCTGTTTTCGTCGAAGCCCATCCCGCCGTTCACGACCCCTTCCGTGCTCGCGCCGTAGACCTTCAGCGCAACCAGATGCGTTGAAGCCAGCGTGAACGCGCCCAATCTGGCAAAGCGTTCCAGGATCGCGACGCCCAGCGCACCGCCTTCCTCCGGATCCGTGGCGCGTCCAAGCTCGTCCAAAAGCACGAGCGACGCCCCGTCGGCCGCTTCCACCATTTCCCTGACGCGCGTGATGTGCGCCGAAAACGTGCTGAGGCTCTCCTGGATGGATTGATTGTCCCCGATATCCGCCAGCACTTTTTCGAACAGCGGAAACTCCGCCGCTTCGCATGGCACCGGTAACCCGCTTTGCGCCATGAGCGCCAGCAGCCCGACGGTCTTGAGCGTCACGGTCTTGCCGCCCGTGTTGGGACCGCTGACGAGCAGCGTGCGATGCCCTTCATCGAGCGATAGCGACACAGGCACCACTGCCGCATGGCGGCGCCGCAGCACGTCCTCCAACAGCGGATGGCGCGCCGAACGCAAGTCGAGCCGCCGCGTCCCGTCCGCGCTGAACCGCGGCGCCACGCAGCCGAACTCCACGCCGAACTGTGCGATGCCGAACAACAGTTCCAGTTCGCCGAGCATGGCGACGGTCCTGGCGATAGGCGCGGCCTGCGCGCGCAGGCGGTCGGTCATCTCGCGCAAGATGCGGTGAACCTCGCGCATCTCCTCTTCGTCCAGCCGCACCAGTTCGTTGTTCAGTTCGATGGTTTCGAGCGGTTCGACGAACATGGTGTGCCCGCTGCCGCTCGCGCCGTGGATGACGCCGTCGATCTTGCGCTGCTGGCCGGCCACGATGGGCACCACGAATCGTTCGTTGCGGATGGTAACGAAGTCCTCGCGCAAGACCCCGTCTTCGTGGTGCCTGCGCAGGAACCGCTCCAGCGAGTCGTGGATGTGTTGCTTCTGTTTCTCGATGTCGCGGCGCAGGCGCGCGAGGGCGAGGCTGGCATTATCGGCAAGCGTGCCGTCCGGCAGAATCTTGCCCGCCAAGTCGCGCACTATGTGGCGAAAATCGCCCAACTGGTCCGACTTGGCGCCGAGCAGCGGGAAACGCTCGCGCGCGGACTGCAGGATGGCGCGCATGTCGCTGGCGCGGTCCAGCATCTCGGTGAGCTTCAAGATTTCCGTGGCTTCGAGCCCCGCGCCTTCAATGCGCAACTTCGGAACGGACTCGGCCGGGTCGGGCATTTCGGCGAAGCGCAGCCGGATCACGGCGGTGTGCGAGGTCGGCTGCGGATTGGCGGCCGCGCGCAAGTATTCCATGGCTTCCGCCACTTCGGCGTGGCGGCTCTCAAGCTCACTCCGGTCCGTCGACGGCTCGATCTTGCGCGCCCCAGCCTGGCCGAGCGCGCTGGGCGTGTATCGTTCAATCAGGCGCTTCAGCGCGTCGTATTCGAGCAGCGCGGTACTCCACTGGATCATGATTTCCTCGTTGCGCGGAAGGCGCGCCGGATGACGGCTTCGGTTCCTTCCGTGATGTGATACTTCTTCAAATCCTCTTCGGCGGCCCACTCGACGCGGCTCACGTCGTCTCCCGCGGCCAGCGCGCCCCCGGCTGGGCGGCACAAATAATCGAGCAACACGTAATGATATTCGCTGCGGCCATTCTCATCCGGCATTATGCGCTCGAAGACCTCAAACAGCCGCGTCACCTTTACTTCCAGGCCGGTCTCTTCGCGCACTTCGCGGCGAATCGCCGTCTCCAGCGTTTCGCCGACTTCGACGACGCCGCCCGGAAGCGACCACACACCTTTCAAAGGTTCGTGCCCGCGCTCGGCGAGCAGCACACGACCCCGCCGGATGATCAGCGCACCCACACCCAGGATGGGGCGCCGGGGATAACGGCGGGAATCTGTCCGGCGGTTAATGGGCCTCAGCTCCCTTCGTGAGTTGTCCGATCCGGTAGATGGACGTGCGCGCGGTGACGTATACATGCGTGCCCGCGGCGTCGAAAGCTAAATTCGCCGGCGTCTCCCCCACTTCGAAGAACTTGATGCGCGCGCCCTGCGGCGAATACACGGCCACCACGCGGCAGGCCACCCAGATATTGCCTTTGCCGTCCACCTTGACGCCGTCCGGCGCGCCGTCGATGCCGCGCACCACGACGCGCTCGTTCGTAGCGGCGCCGCCGCGATCGAGATTCCACGCCGTGACGGTGCGCTCATCGGCGTTCGCCACGTAAAGCGTCTTCTGGTCCTGCGAGAGGGCTATGCCGTTGGGCCGCGTTTTCCAGCGGGCGATGGCTTCCAGTTTGTCGCGGCCCGCGATGCGGTAGACGCCATAGAAATCCAGTTCGCGCGAGTCGTCGGCGCTGCCGAAAGCCGGGTCGGTGAAATAGACTTGCGAGTCGTGACGCAGCACCAGGTCATTAGGAGAGTTCAGCTTCTTGCCCTCGAAACTATCGGCCAGCACTTCGAGATGGCCTCCACGGTCGGCGCGCACCACGCGGCGCCCGCCGGCTTCGCAAGAGTAGAGCCGCCCCTCCTTGTCGAACGCGTTGCCGTTAGCCCGTCCGGAATTGTCGCGTAGCACCTCGGGCGGGCTGCCCGGCGTCCATTTGTAGATCCGCTGGCTGGGCAGGTCGCTGAACACCATGTAGCCCTCGCGCGACCACGCCGGTCCTTCGGTGAACCGGTAACCCGTGGCCACTTTCTCGACCCGGTAGTGGTCGAGCGCTTGCGGCCAGCACAGTGCCGCGCCCAGCAGGATCAGCAGCCACAGCCTCATACCCCTCATGGTACCCCAGGGTGCGCGGGCTACTTCACGGTGAGCTTGCCCATGGTGTACCAGCCGTCGGGCTCCACTCCGGCGATGGCCAGCTTCACCTTGGGCTCGGAGGTCTGCGGATCGACAATGGCGAGCTGGAGATTGTACTCGCCCGCCGGCATTCCGGCCGGCAGAAAGACGGCATCGTCGTAAATCGCGTCGCCCGGCAGCCACTGGCGTATGTCGGCGGCGGTGATAAAGACTTCGCTGCGCCGGTCGCCTTTCAATCGCAGGGCCATCGGAAAACGCTTGTAACAGGGCGCGACACCTTTGTTCTCCCACCACGTCGTGAATGTCAGCTTGCCCAGCGCGGAAACTTCGGAAGGATAGGTGAACTTGCGCAGGACGAAACGGTAGCCCATCTTCTTGAGCCATCGGTTGACCTGCGGCCACCAGGCCTCCGGCACCGGCGACGACTTGGCGTTGAACGAGGAGATGTGCCACTTCAGCGATTGGTCGATGATGTAGTCCACATCCCAACCTTTGTTCATCCAGTGCTGCATCACCCAGCAGACTTCCAAGGTCACCGGCGCTTTCTTCCAGGCGTCCTGCATTCCGAAGTTGATGATGCCCTGCGGGTAGTAATCCTGCATGTGCGACCACTGCGGATTCGCGAAGCCGCCCATGTCGCCGAGGCAATCGACGCGCCAACCCACGGGCTTCTGCGAAAGGCCGTACTTGTTGGTCTTCTCGTCGGTGAGCAGCATCACCAGCGGCGTGCGGTCGAAGGACTCCGTGTAGCTGTCGACCAGGGCGCGGCGGGTGGCGTCGCTCAACTCGGCCGAGCCCGCGCCTTCGCCCCAGGCGCCAACGATGGACAGGTCGACACTCTCCAGGTTCGGGTTCCCGTCGTACCGCTTGCCCAGTGCGCGGATCATGCGCGTGAAATGGCGCACATAGAGCGGATCTTCCGGATCTGTCCGCCATTTTGATATGGCCGTCTTTCCAGTTTCCGGACCCACCAGCGCCCGATACCAGCCCGGCACGTCGTTGTCGGCGGTGGTGCCGTACGGTGCGATGCGCAGCATCAGCGTCTGCTTGCGGTCGCTGGCGGTGCGCAGGGCGTTGTCGATCAGATCCCAGCGGTACTTGCCCTGCTCGGGCTCGATGAACTTCCAGTAGATGCGGAAGTAGGCGATGGAGGTGTCGGGAAAGTTCGGATTCTTCAGGCTGCCCTTGTACTCCTGGTAAACGATAGGGAACCCTTCCGTCCACTTAAGTCCCTGGTTGAGCGTGTCACCGTTGAAGCGCTGGAAGGTCATAAAACCGATGCCGGGATTCACCAGAACGTCGTCGATCTCCTTGGGGCGGACGATGACGGTATCGGCTGCGAAAACGGAGAGAGCAGTCAGAGTGAGCGAGCAGGCAGCGAGCGCGAGTCTTTTCATCGTGCAGTTATTTTAGAATGTTGACTGGCCGTCCTACATTTCCATATGAACGCATCCGATGAGGTGAAAGCACTGTTTTCGAAACCCGAGTTTCCCCGGTCAAGCCGCTACGATCCGGAATGGATGCTCGACAACTACATGGGTCCCAACGCGGTCTGGTTGACGGAGTGGCTGTGCGAGACGTTGAACGTCCAACCCGGCATGCGCATCCTCGACCTGGGCTGCGGCCGCGCCTTGAGCAGCATCTTCCTGGCCAAGGAATTCGGCGCCCGCGTGTGGGCAGCGGACCTTTGGATCAGCCCGGACCACAATTGGAAGCGCGTGGTGGACGCCGGAGTCGAAGACCTGGTCTGCCCTCTCCGCGCCGAGGCCCACGCCGTGCCCTTCGCCCAAGGCTTCTTCGACGGTGTGATCTCGATTGACGCGTACCAGTACTTCGGGACCGATGAATTGTACTTGAACTACCTGACCGGGTTTGTCCGGCCAGGCGGATTCCTCGGAGTCGTGGTAGCCGGCCTCACCCAGCCCATCGGGGACACTGTGCCGCGGCACCTTCTGGAACCACAGAGCAACGGCAAGTGTTTCTGGGCGGACGAATGCCGGTGCTTCCACACCGCCGGCTGGTGGCAGGATCACTGGAGCCGCTGCGACAAGGTGACGAACGTCCAGACCAGCACCCAGAAGGACGGGTGGAGGCACTGGCGCGATGGCGAGCTTGCGCTCCAACTCTCCGGCAAGAATGTTCTCCCTTCGGAACTGGAAGCGCTCGAAAAGGACCATGGCCGCTACGTGGGGCTTGTCCGCGCAATCGCCGAATGCAGCGGGAAGCCTGGTATGAACTACTACGACCCGTCGCTGGGAGTTCAATCCGGCGTGGATTCATAGCCTTGGCTGAACCGGAATTCCATTCCGGAAATTTGAATTCACTCGTATTCGAATGATTGTCACATTGCCCGTGTTTGAATAACCCGGAAAATCTCTGTCACGGGAATGTCGCTCGAATCATCTAGGAGCATCATCTGCCCCCCGAAGAGGATCTGGTCCTTCTATTGCTAAATAGAAGCCGGTCCTGCAGGACGCACGCCGGTGCCACTATAATGTTCTTTCCGGACAGAGCGATCCATGGCTTCAGCCGTGTCACAAGATGTGGTGGAACAACGCGCCCACATGGGAAGATCCCGGGCGGCCATGCGGATTTTCTGCGCATTGTTGGCCTTTTTGGTCATCGAGGCATTCATTTTCCGCAGCGGCGTCTATTCCCGCATTCTGGAACCGAGTTCCACGGCGGGCCAGTTGGTAACGACGTTAGCCTACGAGCAACGCCGGGGGGTTCATGACCCGAATCAAGTGGTGGCTGTGGGCGATTCGCGCATGGCGCTGAGAGCCCGCATTGCCAATGAGTCCAGCGTTGCGGGTGGGTACACCTTCGCAACCATTTCGGTCCCAGGCACCTCTCCGCGTTGCTGGTTTTACATGCTGCGCGAAGTCGATCCTGGAGCACGCCGCTACGCAGCTGTCATCATTCCCGTAAACGAGTACGAAGACGACGACTGGGAAGATCTCGCCAACCGCACCGTGGATGTCAATTACTTGGTCCCTCTGTTACGCCTCGGCGACGTCGTCGAGTTCAGCACATCCTTCCCGAACTGGCGGAATCGATGGGAAGCCTTCCGGGGCAGCCTGCTGAAAGGCTGGTCGTACCGGCGGGACTTTCAGGAGCTGTTGGCCCACAGCGAGCAGCGGATGAACGATGTTAAGTGGGTTCGCGAAAATGGAGCTTCGGCTGTCTACAACTGGGTCTGGCCCGACCGCGGTGTGCAGGGCTTAAGCGTCGATTGGGCCACTAAAACCATCCACTATCCAGCGGACTCGACGGCGAGGGAGCAAGAGGTGCTCCGAAACGTTCTGTTGCGCCCAACCGCTCCCGAAACCGGCAAGCGCGCCGCGTACCGTCGTAAGTGGTTCGGCAAAATCATACGGTACTACCGGGGGTCGCGTACAAAGGTAATATTCCTCCGGCTTCCCAGAGGGCCTGTGATTCGTCCCGACATGCTCGCCGGACGTACCAGTGCCATCCGCGAGTTTACGCAACGCCGCGAGGCGATCCTCGTGAATGAACACCTGTTCGACGATGTGGAGCGGCCGGAACTTTTCAGCGACCCTTTGCATATGAACGGACCCGGCTCCGAAAAGTTCACCCTCCTGCTGGCGGCCGAGGTGCGTAAACTCCTGGGCCCGCCCACAGCCCTGCGCCAATAACCTAGAGCGATCCATATGCTTTTCAACACGGCTCAATTTTTCCTCTTCCTGGCGGTGGTGCTGGTCTTGTTCTATACCTTCCCACACCGTTGGAGAAGAGTACTCCTGCTGGCCGCCAGCTACTGGTTTTACATGAGTTGGAATGCCAAGTTCCTGCTCCTTCTGCTGACCCTGACGGCCATCGACTACACCGCCGGGTTGTGGATCGCCCGCAGCGAGGGGCGCCGCAGGAAGTTACTGCTGATCCTGAGCCTGGCGAGCAACCTCGGATTCTTGGGCGTCTTCAAATACTACAATTTCCTCGCCGATAACCTGGTGGCACTCCTCGGCATGGCGCCGCATTCGCTCTTCCTGGATATCGTGCTGCCGTTGGGCATCAGCTTTCACACGTTTCAGAGCATGTCCTACGTGGTGGATGTGTACCGCCGCGAGCAGGCCGCCATCACTAACCCCATCGACTACGCGCTGTTCATCGCATTCTTCCCGCAGTTGGTTGCCGGACCTATCGTGCGGGCGCGGGAGTTCTTCGGCGACTTGTTCAACTGGAAACCGCCATCGGGTGAGGAAGTACTGAGAGGATCGCTGCTGATTCTACTCGGCCTTACCAAAAAGATGGCGCTAGCGGACCAGTTCGCCCTGATCTCCGACGCCTATTTCAAGAATGTCGCCGGCAATCCCGGGATGCTGACTGCCTGGAGCGGTGTGTTCTCGTTCGCCATGCAGATCTACTTCGATTTCTCCGGCTACACCGACATGGCGATTGGAATGGCGCAGGTGCTCGGATTCCATTTTCCGGTCAACTTCCGCCGGCCTTACCTGTCAGTGAGCATCACGGATTTCTGGCGCCGCTGGCACATCTCCCTATCCAGGTGGCTGCGCGATTATCTGTACATCTCGTTGGGAGGCAATCGCCACGGCGTCTATATCACGTACCGCAATCTGATGCTGACGATGCTACTCGGCGGACTGTGGCACGGCGCCAGCTGGAACTTCGTCATCTGGGGAGGCTTTCACGGGGGGCTCCTGTGCCTGGAACGCGCGCTGCTTGGCTCTCGTGCCGCGTCCCGCGGATCTGCCTGGTTGTACCCGCTGCGTGCGATGATAACCTTCATCCTGGTATCGATCGGGTGGGTGTTCTTCCGGGCTGCGACTCTTGGCGACAGCATCCACGTGATCGGCCAAATGTTCAGCGGCTCACCCGGCACGTTGTTGTGCCAAAGCTGGCACCTTTGGCTTGTTGGAATCACGCTCGTGGTGGCTCTGTGCGAGGAGAATCTCGAATGGTTCGAGCGATTGCCCACCGCGCCCGCTTGGGCCTACGTGTCAGCCGTGGTAGTCATGCTGCTATGCCTGGAAATGATCGGCGTCACCGACGTATCGATACCGTTCGTGTATTTCCAGTTCTAGCGTTTTCACCCACCTGCGGCCCCGGAACTTGTTACAACTTCCACGGCCTGCGCAACGGCCGGTCGAGCATCCTGGCGGCTTCGGCGTCGCCCACGATGGTTTCCCGAACGGGATCCCAACGGATCTTGCGGCCGGTGCGCACGGCGATGTCCGAAAGGCCGCTGATCAGGTCTGAACGGACGGCACAGTCGATGGGGCTCTCCGGCGTGGCCTGGCCGCGTATGGAATCCAGGAAATTGCGTGTGTGGTTGCGTCCCATCACCCCGAACCGGCTGACTTGGAGCGCGGCGGCGGCCAGCGATGCGGGTTCCGACTCGATCTTGTTACGGCAGATTCGCAGCCAGCCCTCGGTTCCGTGGAAGGTCGTCGAGTCCGAACCGGTGGTGAAGGTCATGGTGAGCCCGTCCGCATACCGGCAGCGGACATTCCAGTTCATGACCGTGTTATAGAGGCCCTCCTTGGGGACCAGGCCCGTGCCTTCGTACTCGACCGGGACCATGGGCCGGGGCAGCCCCCAATCCAGGACGTCCAGCGGATGCGCGCCCCACCCGCCGAGGAAGCCGACGGAGTAGTCGTAGATGTGATAGTGACCGGGGCGCAGGCAGCGGTCGTCGGTATAGGGCCGGACCGGCGCGGGGCCCTGCCACATTTCATAATCGAAGCCTTCCGGGACGGGCATGGGCGTGGTAAGGCCGCCGGGTTGGCCGGTGGGTGCAACAACCTCGACGCTGCGCAACTGACCGATGGCGCCCGAACGGACCAGTTCGCAGCCATAGCGCACGTGGACCGCGCCGCGCTGCTGCGTGCCGTACTGGAAGACGCGTCCGGTCTGGCGGATCACGTCGCGAGCCTTGAAGTTCCACCGGATCGATGGGCTCAGGGGCTTCTCCACGTACGCGGCCTTCCCGGCGTGCACAGCCGCAAGGAGGATGGGGATGTGCCAGTGGTCGGGCGTGGCGACCACGACCGCATCTATGTCCTTGCGCTGCAGCAGTTCGCGGAAATCGTTATACATGGCCACGCTTTTGTAGGACGCGGCATCGCTCTTCTTGGCGTAGGATTCGTCGATCCGATGGGCGCGGCTTTCCCGCCGGTCGCGGAAAGTATCGCAAACTGCGACGCACTGGCAGTCGGCGTGTTGCAGGAAATCCGTGACCAGACCGTTACCGCGGCCGCCGACGCCGATGAAGCCGACGTTCAAACGGTCGCTGGGAGGCGGGGCCGCGGCGCGGCCTAGCGAGGAAGCGGGAACGAGGGCCGCCGAAGCGGCAAGAAAGTTGCGGCGGTTCATAGCCATACCTGAATGAATTCTATCGCAGGACATCGTGGCGTGAAATCAACGGGATAGGGGCCGGGTCCGCGGCCCCGGAGCGCGTGTTATCCTCAAAGATCGGGAAACCTTCAGCCCGAATCCTTCGTCCAGAAGGATTCACGTGCAAGCGGGCGTAATGTGTCCGCAAAGGGCAAAGCCACAGGTGAGACGCGGTTCCATGAAGATTGAAAGAGTTTTTGGGCTCCGGCCAATCCGGATACTTCTGACGTTGCTCCTGGCCGCCATTCCGGCTCTGTTGCCGGTGGCGCTGCCGGCACAGACGGCGCCGAAGTATATCATCTCGACATTCGCGGGTACGGGCACGGGGGCGTACTCCGGCGACTCCGGAAAGGCATCCGAGGCCGGCATCAACCAGCCGTGGGGCATGGTGCTCGACAGTTCGGGGACGTTGTTCTTCGCGGACCAGGTTAACTGCCGCATACGGAAGATCGCCGACGGCACTATCAGCACCGTCGCAGGCGATGGGACCTGCGGGTACACGGCCGATGCAGTGGCCGCCACGAGTTCAGAATTGAGCTACCCGACGCACGTTGCGTTCAATTCTTCGGGCGGTCTCCTTATTGCGGACACGGTCAATCACCGCATCCGCCTGGTGGCGTCGGGCGGCAACATCAGCACGGTGGCCGGCACGGGCGACGTGGGCTATTACGGCGACGATGACAAGGCTACGTTCGCCCATTTGAACTATCCGACCGGCCTTGCGGTGGATTCCTCCGGGAACATCTTTATTGGCGACACGTACAACCACGTCATCCGGAAGGTGGCCACCGATGGCAAAATCACCACCTTCGCGGGCAACAATACGGCGGGTTACTCGGGCGATGGGGCGGCAGCCACATCAGCGACCCTCCGGTATCCGGAAGGCCTCGCGTTCGATTCCGCCGGCAACCTGTACGTAGCCGACTCCAACAACCACGTCATCCGCAAGATCGACAAGAGCGGCATCATCACTACGGTGGCTGGCAGCGGCACCTACGGCTTTTCAGGCGATGGCGGTCCGGCAACCCAAGCCACGATGGGCTACCCGAACGACGTCTACGTCGACAAGTCCGGCAATCTCTATATCGTCGATACGGTCAACAGCCGCGTGCGCTATGTCGGTTCGGACGGAATCATCCGGACTATCGCCGGCAACGGCCGGTACGGTTCGACGGGCGATGGCGGCCTGGCAACCAGCGCCGCGCTCAGATTTCCAGGCGCGATCCTGATGAATTCGGCAGGCAACCTTTATCTTGCCGACACCCAGAACAACAAGATCCGCCTGCTTACCCCGACCAGCATTTCCAGCGGCAGCGCTGTGCCGACGATCAAGGCGGCAGGAGTGGTGACCGCCGGTGAATTCGGGGCGTTTCCCTCCGTCGCTCCCGGAGCCTGGGTGGAGATTTACGGCACGAACCTGGCCTCCCGCGCACGTTCCTGGACCGATAGCGACTTCAGCTCCGGCATGGCGCCCACATCGCTTGAAGGGACTCGCGTGACGATTGACGGCCAACCGGCTTACATCGCCTATGTCAGCCCGGGCCAGTTGAATGTGCAGTTGCCGTCCAATCTCGCCGCAGGCCAGAAGCAATTGACGGTGACGACTTCGGCGGGAACCAGTACCGCCTACTCGGTCACGGTGAATTCCACGCAGCCCGGCGTCTATGCTCCAAGCCTGTTCAAGCTCAGCGGCATGCAGTTTGCCGGCGCGGTGTTCCCGGATGGCGCCACCTTCGCACTGCCTTCGGGCGCCGTGCAGGGTATCAGCGCACGTCCGGCCCGGCCTGGCGAGGCGATTACCCTTTACGGCGTAGGCTTTGGGCCGGTTACGCCCAACTTCCCTGCAGGCGAGGTTGTTCAGGCATTGAACTCCACCGAGTATCCCCTGGAAGTCTACGTGGGCGGAGCGCGGGCCGCGGTGACATACGCGGGCTTGGCTCCCAACGCCGTCGGCGTTTACCAGATCAACTTGGTGGTGCCCACGGTCGCCGAAAGCGGTAATCAGGCACTGACGTTCACGCTCGGCGGCATCAGCGGCTCGCAGAAGCTTTACGTTGCCGTCGATCGCTAGAGCGCTCGCAGAAGGACTTCGGTCAATTCCTCAGCCGTGAGCTGTATGGGATTGGCCTTCATGCTGCTGGCACGGGACGCCTTCTCGACCAACTCGGCCACGTCCTTTTCTGTAATGCCATAGGCGCCGAGCGGCGGAATAGCGAACTCGCGCGTCAGCCGCGCCACCCATGCGGGCCCGTCCTGCGCTTCAGCCGCACTATCGCCGGTAAGAGTCCGCGCCACCCCCGCATACCTCGCCAGCGCGTCGTGTTGAGGTGCGCGAGAGCGCAGCGCCCGGATGTTCGCCTCCATGCCGTGCGGAAGCAGGGCCGCGCAAACCGCGCCGTGCGGCGCCGGGAACATCCCTCCGATCGGTGCGGCGAAACCGTGCACCACGCCCAGTCCGGCGTTGGCCAGAGCCATGCCGCCGAACATGCTCGCCAGCGACATGGCCGTGCGCGCTTCCAGGTTCCCGCCGTCGTGGAAGGCCACCGGCAACGCTTGGGCCGCGCGCCGCATGCCATCCAGGCACAGCGGATCGGTGAGCGGATTGGCGCGCGAGGAAACGTACGGCTCGATCAGTTGCGTCAGCGCGTCCAGCCCTGTCGACGCCGTGACGGCCGGCGGCAAGCCGAGGGTCAATTCCGGATCGACCAGCGCGATTTTCGCCAGCAAGTGCGGGCTGCGCAGACTCGCCTTGAAGCGGTGCTCGGGCGAGGCCAGCACAGCGTTTCGGGTCACTTCCGCACCCGTGCCGGCGGTGGTAGGGACTGCGATGAACGGCAGCGAAGGCCGCTTGAGCGGCTGCCCGAGGCCGATCACCTCCAGGTAGTCCAGCGGATCGCCCGGGTTGGCTGCCAGCGCGGCGATCGCCTTGGCCGCATCGATAGCGCTGCCGCCTCCGAATCCGATTACGGCGTCCACGCTCCGGTCTCGCGCCAGACGGGCTCCCTCGCGGGCCAACGCCACTGTCGGCTCGCCCTCGACGCGTAGTTCCACGCACTCAGGCGGCGCGGGGCAGGGTTGCGAAGCATTGCTCACCACCAGGACGCGAGGCCCGAACGCCGCAGCCAGATCCGGCAGCCCGCGCGCGGACCCCGCACCGAAGATGACACGTGCGGCGGTGGCGAATTCGAAGCTCATACCGCGCCTACCAACCCTCGTCGCCGGGAAAAGCGTTCAAGTATTTGTAGCTGATACGCGGTTCGGCCATCATGTCGGCCACGGCGTCCCGCCACGCTTGGTAGTGTTTCGTGTCTTTATGACGCGCGGGCGCTTCGGCATCGCGGTAAACCTCCACCAGGATGAACCGCGTAGGGTCGTCATTCTGCTGGATGACGTCGAAGCGCGCGATCCCGGGTTCCTTGACGCTCTCGCTTGCGTTGGCGACAGTGACCGTACGGAAGGCCTCCACGCACTCCGGCTTCAGACGGACATGCACAAGAACGATAAGCATGACGGCTCCTTCAGGAAAATTGTACGCTGAAATCCCGTGCCGTACCGCTCGCCGGCGACCTATGCCATCATGTGCGCCACCTTGCGGAGCTCGGCTTCGTAGCCGTGGACCATGTGGTAAACCAGGCAATCGAAGAACTTGCCCACGCTGTGTTCGAGTTCCTCTTCGGCATAGATCTCGATGGTCGTGTGGCCGATGCCCTGGTTGCGCACGAACTCCACCATGATGTCCTTTAGTATCTGCAGCCCTCGCACGGCTTCGTGCAACGGCACTTCTTCATGGAACCGCAGTTTGCCCATGTGCTCGTAACGTTCGGCGACTTCGGCCTCGCGGCCTTCCAGGATCCAGCGGCTCAGGTTGCGCAGTATGCCCTCACCCCATTCCAGGAGCTCGGAATCCGGCAGGCCTCCGATATGCTCGAAGGCGCGGTCCTGGCGGAGTTTCCTGATGGTCGTCGACGCGATTCCTTCCCAATGGTCCTCGATCAGTGAAACCAGTTTAGATGCCAGCATGGTGCACCTCCAGCTATTCAATGAGTAAGCCTGGAGGCCGGTTTTGTCAATACCAAAGTTGTGGTAGTGGAAAGCGGCTCACTGGCCCAGCCACGGGAACGCCGTGATGCGTAACTTGGCCGAGCCGTAAGGGATGAGCGTGAGCATCTCCAAAGGCTCCTGGCTGGTCACGGGGTTGGGCGGCATCGGCCCGGCCGAGTTGTTCACTAGCGACCAACTCTTCAGCCGGCGCCCCTTTACCCGCAACTCAACCGGCGCGCCTTGCGAGCTGAAGGGCATCGGCCCTACCGGCTTTTCGACGACCTCGACCGAAGTCTCGGTTTTCGCCATGTCTATCGCCAGTGCGTAATTCCAGGGCGTCGTGGGATAGATCGCCCAGTCGGCTGCGGGCGCTTTGTCGCGCAGCTTGCGCCAATCCTCGCCAATACGGAGTGAATAGACCAGCGGCCCGCGATCAATGGCCACCGAGTCCTGATGCCAGCGCGAGACGCGAACTTTCATCGGGAAAAGCAGCTCGATCCGATCGCCCCTCGTCCAGCGTCGTTCAACACGATGGAATGTGCCCGCGCGCACGTCCGGGACCGGCTTTCCGTTCACCGCGATCCGTGCCTCGGCCGCCCAACCCGGGATGCGCAGGGCGATGGGGAACTTCGCCGGCGAGGCGGGATTCACGGTCATCGCGATCTTGTCCCGGAACGGGTACTCGGTTTGCTCGACCACCTCCACCGCGACGCCGCCCGCGACGCGCGCCGACACGCGCGAGGGCGCGTAGGCTACCGCAGCCAGTCCATCGTCGTTCGTGGCCATCCACAGGCTGGCGGCGAACTTCGGCCAGCCCTGGTGGAAATTGGCCGTGCAGCAGCCGAAGTTCGGCTCCAGGCCGAACAGGTTCGATTCGTCCCCGTTGGTGGTCCAATCGCGCTTGGCCAGCGCGCAGAGCACTTGGTTGGGCTGCTGGTCGTACTGATGCGACCACATGTCGCCGCTGAAGGTGCCGGGCAGAGGATTGAAAGCGATCTTCTCCAGGCGGTCGCCCAACGCGGCTTCACCCAGGATGGCAATCATGTGCTCGACCGAAAACATTCCTTCGACGACGGCGCACAGTTCGGTCCCTTGCGATGGGTTGCGGCCCGCGTAGTGCTCGTCGCCGGAATGGACGCCGTTCGGCAGCAGGTGGAAGCGGTCCATCACGTCGAGTTGCTGGAGCGCGGCCCGGCGGTCCGAAGCGTCGCCGCTGAACAGCCACCACACAGCCGACGTCTTCAGCGCCATCGCGTTGTTCACGACGTGCGTTTTCAGAGCCGTCTCGCCCTTCAGCGCCTTACCTCGGAACTGGAAGTCTTCGAACTGCGCGCGCCAGTTGTAGCCTTGTTTCGAGAGCAGGCGCGCCAGATCGAGCAGCCGCCGGTCGCCCGTACGGTTGTACAACCATGCGACGCTGAGCGCCTCGTCCTGCCAGCGGTAGATGGCCCATTTGTCGAGCGGCCGCCCTTCGAGCGACGCCAACTGGTGCGCTAAGTACTTCTGCATCAGCGGCACGACGCGCGGGTCGCCGGTGGCCTCCTGGTACTGGGTGAGCGTTTTGAGCATCACCATGATGGGCCACCAGTCTTTGTTCTTTTCCGGCCCGATCCCACCGTCGGCCCGCTGGTTTTCGAGCGTCCATCGCACCCATTTATCGGCCTTCGCCTTCAGGCGCGCGTCGTCAAGCAGATAGGCCAGCGGCACCAAACCGTCCATGTAATAGGGGCCCCGCTCCCAACTCTCACCCTGCCCGCCCAGCCAGCCGCTGTCGGCCGCCAGGCTGGGCCAGAACTCGTCGAGATGCCCGCTCAAGCCGTCAGCCTGGATTTGGAGCTGGCGTTTGAGCCATCCCTCGGGCTTCACGGCCCCAAGCGGCAGAAGGTAGAAGGAGTTCGAGGGGAACGGCGCGCGGTTCTTCACAACCGGTGCCGGCGCGGCCAGAGCAACAGAACCCAGGATCGGAACGAGGAGCGCAGCCAAAATTCGCATGCTTTGATTATGCTTGATGGAGGTGCGTATCTGGCTCTACTACATCGGGAAAGCCCGCGATCCCGGCGCGAACTCCATGGCCGGCGAGTACGTGAAGCGCACGTCGCGTTGGGCGCACCTGGAGATGCGCGAGATCCGTCCCAGCCGCGACGATCCCTTCGTGAAGCACCCTTCGGCGCTCAAGGTGCTGCTCGATCCCGCGGGACGCAAGATGGACACCGCCGCTTTCGTCGATCTGGTGAGCCGGGCCGAAACCGAGGCGCGCGACCTGGTGTTCGTCGTGGGAGGCGCGGACGGCCTGCCGCCCGCCTGGCGCGAGCGCGCGGATTTACTGTTGTCGCTCTCTGCGATGACCTTTCCGCACGAGCTGGCGCGCGCTATGCTGGCCGAGCAGATCTACCGGGCCTTCACCACCCTCCGCGGCCATCCCTACCCGAGGTAAAGTAAGACAGTCTGCCCTATGCGAAACGCCATCGTCATCGCCGCCGTACTGCTGTTCGCCGCCGGTTGCGCCAACAAGCCGGCCGCCGTGAAGAAGGCCGGGCCCGCTTTGCCCGAAAAGGCGCCGGAGGTGTACCGCGTCAAGTTCGAAACCACGAGAGGCGTCTTCGTCGCCGAGATCTCAAAGACGTGGGCGCCGCAAGGCGCCGAGCACTTCTACACCCTCGCGCGCAGCCGTTACTTCGACGGCGTGCCGTTCTACCGCGTAGTGCGCAACTTCGTCGCTCAATTCGGCATCAGCTTCAACGTGGCCGCATCCAACCTGTGGAGCCAGTTGCGCATCCCGGACGACCCCGTGAAGCAGAAGAACAAGAAGGGCACGCTCACGTTCGCCGCCCAGGGGCCCGCCTCCAGAACCACGCAGTTGTTCATCAACCTGAAGGACAACACAGAGCTCGACAAATCCGGTTTCGCGCCCATCGGCCGCGTGGTCGAGGGAATGGAAGTGGTCGAGCAGCTTTACTCGAGCTACGGCGAGATGGCACCGCGCGGCAACGGCCCCGATCCGAAGCGAATCGAGAGGGAAGGCAAAGCATACCTGGACAGCTCATTCCCCCGCCTCGACTACATTAAGCGCGTCGTGATTCTGCCGTAGGGAAAAGGACCCCGCGCCTGAAACCTGTCACGCCAGCGTCACGGCCAGCTTTCCTCCGGCCCGGATCTCTACCGGTTTGTCGAAGCTCAGAATCGCTTCGCCATTTTCGACGCGGACCTTCGCACGCTGTTTCGACACCAGCTTCACTTCCGCCTTCGGCGCCGGCAGCCGTAGAGTTTCGAGCGTGAGCGCGCCTTCTTCCACATGGATCTCCGCGTCGAGCTTTCCGGCCGCCAGTTTCTGCGAGTAGCTGCCCCACGCCGAGCCAGTCGTGTAAAGCGCACGGAAGTTCTCCACATTGATCACCGGATGGAAGCCCAGTTCGCGGGAGGGTGCCGAATAGCGGTAGCCGCACAGCGCCAGCAGAAGCGACCAACTCGACATGGCTCGCGCGTAGTGGTGGCCGCACTCGATTTCGTTCCAGGGATTGCGGCTGATGCCGTCGTAGCGGTCGCGCACGGCTTTCACCACGGCCAGCCCTTCCTTGACCATGCCCTCGTAAATGAAGTGCGCCGCCACCTGGTATTCGATGCCGGTC
>JAJFUV010000242.1 GCA_021372245.1 Terriglobales bacterium | reverse complement strand
TCGCGCCAGATGGGCCAACTCGAACGATTGAAGCTGAAGCGCGAGCACGGCATGGAGTTCTTCTCCGGCGGCGAGGGGCACGGCGAGCCGCCCGGCATCGACTGGGCGCACGACTACGTCGGCTCGAACAACTTCCAGAAGTTCCGCATCACCAACTGGGCTCAGTGCCCGGACTATGAAGTCATCCGCGGCCCGCTGTGCGTGACCGTGCGCCGCTGGGGCTTCCCGCACTCGCCGCTCCATCCTCTGTTCACGCCCAGCCGGATACACATGTTCGTCGAGTACCGCTTTTACGCGGGCGCGCCCTACTTCATCAAGGAGGGCTCGATGCAGGTGATCAGGGACATGGAGATCACTTACCTGCGCGACGACGAGTGGGTCTTTTCGGGCTACTCGTTCACGGACACGGTCTGGATGGGCGCGGACGGCAAGCTGCGCACAGGGCCGGTGGACAAGGGCGCGGAGAACGATCTGTGGGCAGTGGGTTACTTCAACCGCGTGAGCCGCGATGCGTTCATCGGCCTGTTCCTGAAGCACGAAGCCGAAGGCATAACGGGACTCAAGCACACCGGCGCGCCAACGCTGCACTACCGCTGGCACGGGCCGGTGTGGAGCCGCGCGCTGTTCCAGAACGCGCGCCTTCCCGCTGGGGGCGTGCTGCGGCAGAAGAACGCCTACCTGGTGGCGCCGTTCCCGGAGACCAATGGGGCCGCCGCCGTGGAAGGCTGGCGCAACCGTTTGCTGCAACCGCTAGTGGCCACGCCGGGACGCGTGTCCGTCACGGCTGCTACGGCGAGCGGAACGCTAGCGCGTTCGGGTGAAGCGGGTAACAGTCCGGTGAGCAAGCGCGTGTTGTGGCAGGCGCTCAACGACTGCAAGGACGAGCAACTCTACACTGCGAACGTGAGCATGGTGGATCTCGGCCTGATCCGCGATATACGCGTGCGCGGCGACGTGGTGCACGTGGTGATGACCATGCCGAACCGAGGCCGCTCGCGCCCTGGCTACTTCGCCTGGGGCTCCGGAGGCAACAGCACCCCGGTGCGCGACCGCCTGCTCAAAGTACCCGGCGTGCGCAAAGTGGTGGTGGAGAACGTCTGGGCCCCGGCCTGGACTTCGAACCGGCTGACCACGGCGGGTAGACGGGCGTTGGGGCTGGATTGAGGGACCTTTAAACAACAGCGGCCGAGTTTTGTGGTGGCGAGATGAGTGATGGTGGGTTCTTGTCGCTTTACCTTCAGAAGTTGAGGGTATAGACTTATGAACGCATTGGCGGCAGGTCGCTAAGGGAGGTGTGGTGCATGTACACCCTGATCTGGTTCGCGCTTCCTTTGTGGATTGCGTTTTCCGCAATTCCCTTCTCCGAACCTCCAATCCCGGGCAGACGACTGGCCGTAATGGATCTGGACGACGGACAAGTCCGGGCGGCGGCGAAAGAAATCTTCGGCAGGGACCTTGAGTTGGGCCACGGTGTCCGAGGATTGGTTGCGAATCACTTGAAACGCAGCGGCTACACGATCGTGGAGTGGAGGGCACTCGACCAGGCACTGACGTCGCAGGGACTGCCGCCGGAGAAGCGTAGCGGCCCTGCCGGAGCGAAGCGTGTCACTCAAGTGGTAGCGGGTAGCGTGGACGGAATTGTCCTGGGCAGCATCCAGCAACTGGGGCGCGACAAGAAGAGCAGCGTCAAGGCGATCGGACCTTCGGGAGAAGCGGTCCCCTTCTCAAGCACGGACCGTCAGACGGCAGCCATCGAATTGCGCCTGATGGACGCGCGAACAGGCGAGGTGGTGCTGACATGCGAGGGGAGGGGCGTGTCGACGGGCGCGGGACAGTCGGTGTTCCGGCCGAAGGGTGGCGGAAGGATGACGGGAAGCGGGATTGATTTCACATCGCCGGAGTTTGTGAAATCGATGCCGGGAGAGGCGATCACGAAGGCAGTGGAAGAAGCGGGAGCGCGATTGGCTGAAGCCAAATGGATCGCCCGGGAACAGACCGACGCACCGGGCCCAGCCAGTCAGCTATTGGCGGTGATGCTCATGAAGGAGATCGAGAGCCGTCGCGCTAAGGGATTTGACGAAGACCTGGCAATCCAGACGTCGTCGGCCGATCTGCGTGTGGGCCGCACCGTCTTCGTCCATCCGATGACCTACGACTTTCATCTGGCTGTCGTGGATGCTCTGAGGAAGGCGAAGACCCCACTGTTCGAGGTGGTGGACGATCCCCGAGCGGCGGACTTATGGATTCGAGGGGAGGCTGGATTCTCGGGCATGATGAAGCTCTTTTCTGCGGAGTTGAGGATCGTTCCGCGGGGCAGTGAAAATGTCCTGTGGTCGGGGAAGGCAAGATCCGGCGGATACAATCCTTACAAGGAGACTGAGGCAGACGCGCTGGCGAAAAAGATGGTGCGCCAGATACGAAAGAGCATGGGACTGCCTGAGAAGTGAAAGTTGGTCTGGGCGTGCTGATGGAGGAATCGCGATGCGCTTCGTGAAGATTGTCTCGTGGACGGCAAGCGCTGTAGTGATGGCAGGCATCCTATTGGCTGAAGACTCTCAGGCGGCCCGGAAGAAGCGGTTGGCGGTGCTCGACTTCGAGTACGGAACGGTACGCTCTGAAGTAAGCCAGATGTTCGGATCGGATTTAGACGTTGGGCGCGGGATGGCAGCGTTGCTGGTGAAACATCTGGTGAGGGACGGCACTTACACGGTATTGGAGCCGCGGCTCGTGCAGATGTCGTTGATCCAGCAGGGGCCGTCCGGCGAGTGGCGGAACAACCTGGTCGAGGCCGCGCGGGTGGGCAGGATGCTGGGCGTGGATGCGCTCGTTGTGGGGACAATCCTGCAATTCGGCGCTCCTCACCAGAGCGTGGGTGGAGGCGGAGGTGGGGCGACGCGCGGAGGAGGAGGTGGCGGCTTCGCGGGAAAGGAGAGCCGGAAGGCAGTGGTGGCGTTGAACGCGCGCGTGGTGGATATCGAGAGTGGAGAGGTCGTGACGGTAGTGGATGCCACCGGGCAGTCCATGCGCTCGTCGAAGTGCTTCGCAGGATTTGGCATGGGTTCGGGAGGCTTTGGGTTTGGAGGAGTGGATTTCACGACCAGCGGGTTCCTTCAGACGATCATCGGTGAAGCAACGGACGCATCGATTTTGCAACTTAGCAGGGACCTGATTGCAGCGAATGGCAAGGTGGGCGCGCGGCGGAAAGGCGTGAACGGCCTGGTCGCGCATGTGAAAGGATCCGCGGCGGTGCTGAACGTGGGCACAAAGGCAGGAGTGCGCACAGGGGACGTGCTGGTGGTCGAGCGAGTGACGGAAGTGATTCGCGATCCGGCAACTGGCGAAGTCATCCGGCGTATAACGTCGAAACTGGGTGAAGTTCGAGTGACGCAGGCAGATGAGGTTTCCTCGGAATGCGAGGTGATGGGTGGCGTGGAGGTGAAGGTAGGGGATGTGGTGAGGAGGAGTGGAAGTTAGTGCGTACCGGCAATTCGCACCAGAACGGCCAATGGAAACTGAACCCGATGAAGAGGACGGGCGCGGGTTGGGCGAGTCCGCTGGGTTAAAGGTGGTGTGGATTCAGTATCGAATCGTGGCGAATGGCGCCGGGGATGACAGCTGACTCTATTGTTCGCGGTGGTGCAGTTTGCGCTTCACGTCAGGCCAGAATTCTTTCAAGACGTTGGAGAATGCGTCGGTGGCGCATTGGATGAGCAGTTTCTGCAGGTTGTCATTCCAATTCCGCGTGTCCGGATAGTAGGCGACGGATATCGCCGCGGTCGCGGCGTTGCCACCCCATTCAGAGAAGTTGAACGTATTGCGGCCCGAATCCATGCGCGCAACCATAATGCGGGTCAATGCGTACCAGGCACGCGATTTTCCTGTGCCTTCACCGAGCCGGAAGTAGCGCGGGTCCTGGTGGAAGATGGCGGGCACGATGCCTTCGGTCATCATGTTGCCGATCATCTGGTCACCGTAAGAGGTCCCGTAGCGCTTGGCGTATCCTGTCATCCCCTGGCCGAACGAGGGGTTCTGATCCTCTAACTGATAGAGCGTGGCAAACAGACCGGACGTGAGGTATACCGGCCAATCGAAAGAGTCCTTACAAGCGATCATCATCTTTTGTGCGGCTGTGATTCGTTGGAACGGAATGGAATTCTCGGTGGTACGGTTGTTTGGGAGCACGCCGAAAATGCGCTTATCTTCCGGAGCTTGTACCGGCTGCGTCTGCGCAGGCTCGGCCGCCGGCAAGGGATCGGCTGGCTGCGCCAGCGCACACAAAGAAAGGAGTAATCCCAGTCCCAGAGCCTTCCTGACAAAAAGTAGCATCACTTGACTTCATAGATGGTTCCGGCCGCTTCGACGTTACGGTGTTCTTCATTTACTTCCATTAATGCTGTCAGCAGACATTGACGGACTACCCAAGCGGTTTGCCGCTCCAACTGAGCGTTTGCGCAACAAGCAGGATCCGGAAGCGGCTAGACGCCTGGGTGATGAACAAGGCGACATGGTCTTCGGCCGTTGATGCCGCAAATCGAGCCTGGTAGGTGGTGCAATAGGCTTATGGGGCAGCTAGCCATTCTTATTCTCTTGCTCGGCGCCGTGGTTGCCTTTTTCGCGCCGGATCTCCAGAGCCGCGTGCGAAGCGCACTGCGCCGACGGCCTACCTTGATCTGGGCTGCCCCGCTCCTTCTGACCGCCGTTTTCAGCTGTGCGTCATGGTGCGCGTTCGCCTTCAGCGTCCCCCTGAGTCTCGCGATTTTGGCCTACACGGCGGTTCCGGTTCTGTGCGCGTGGGCGCAAGGCCCGGGGCCCGTCCAGCGTCCCACCGTACTCGATTTCGCGACCATTCTGCTGCTTTGGCTGCCGCTTGAATTTTCAGCGGGCGCCAGCCTGGTGCCGCGAGCGGCACAAGGATTCCTCCACAGCGTGGCGTACGGCATAGCCGTTCTTCTCGGCCTCCTGTTGTTCCTTGGTTTCCGTTCCTGGCCCGGATTGAAATACAGCCTACCCTGCCGGAAGCGCGATTCCTGGTTGCCACTGGCTGGTTTTGCCATCTCAGCGCCAGCCCTCATGGTTGTGGGGCTGATTCTCGGGTTCACCCCACCGCCGCATTTCCCGGTCCAAACGGCCGCCCGGATGGCGGCCGCGGCCGGCCTGATTTTTGTGGGAACCGCGCTGCCGGAAGAGATCCTGTTCCGCTCGCTCATCCAGAACTGGATGACGCTGCGGTTCGGCGACAACATTCGCACGCTTTTGGCCGCCAGTTTCCTGTTCGGGTGCGCGCATTTGAATAACGGCCCGCAGACTTTGCCGAACTGGCGCTATATGATCCTGGCGACCATCGCTGGCATCGCCTACGGTAAGGTCTTCCAGAAATCCTCGACGGTCCTCGCCTCCAGCGCATTGCACATGCTGGTGGATTGGACGAAGCATATGTTCTTTTGAGCGACCGTGAACCGCACGCTCGCTCTTCTGGAGCCGCGCGCGGTCTTCGACCTGATCGTGGCGTGCATCTGGGTTCTCCGCGCCATACACCCCAACCTTTGGATGGCGATTCTGAGGCTGATGCTGCCGTCGCACCTGCTTCGCCGCGAAAGGCCCGGCTACTTCGCGTGGGGCTCCGGACGCAACAGCACCCCGGTACGCGACCATCTGCTCGAAGTGCCCGGCGTACGCAAACTGGTGGTGGAGAATGTCTGGACACCAGCCCGGACTTCGAACCGGCTGACTACAGCCGGTCGGTGTGCGTTGGGATTGGATTGATGGGCGTTGGGCTGACTGGCGGTTGGGTTGATTGTTGGGGAAACGGGACGGTACAGGAGTGATGACTCAGGACGTGGTTCAACCGACTCCCACCGGGCACATCACCTACTTTGTAACTGCATGATAAATTGGGTTCTCTGGCTGCGTTAGTATGAAATATTGTGAGCGACACACTCCCCAGCTTGTTTCCGGAGCAGTTCATTCGAATCACAAATCCAGATGAAGCGGTGTACCGTATTTACCCTTTGTGGTTCTTGGAAGAAGTCCTGCGACTTCACCAACTGGTTCTCGCGTCTCCGCATCTCTGGGACGACCCGTTTGAAGTCGTAGGCAATGCCATCGCGGTCGACTACCCCAGGGGTGACAAATATGAGCAGGTCATTATCAACCAATCGTTGCCTCCAGTCTACGCACAGTGCTGGTCCGCAACCCAAGAATCTGACACATTGCTTCGTGCTTACTCACGTGTAATCAAAGATCCGCACTTCAGTCGCAACATCTGCCCACGTGATGAGGGCGTGCGGGTCCGAAGTAGTCCACGCAAATTGCTTGAGGCTCTCGTAAAAGGCACGCAACGCGAACCCGCCTCAAGCTGCTTCATTGGCTGTGTACAGTATTTAGGAAAGGACACGCTGCTTCAAGAGATCGCGAACGCTGTTGGGACAGCCGGGCTTAATGCCTTCGAGCATCCAGCCAATAGAGCCAAGCTCCTCCTCATGAAACGGGACGCGTTTGCTCACGAGGCGGAAGTCCGCCTTATGCTGGTACGACATGGAGGCAATTCATCAAACGCGCTCCTTCGGATTCACATCGATCCGAGCGCGGTCTTTGATGAAATCTCATTTGATCCGCGGCTGGCAACGTTTGAAAGAAGAGAACGGGAGATTGCGTTTCGAAACCATGGGTACACCGGGCAGTTTCGCGAATCCGGACTGTACCAACGAGTGATTCTACAGGTTGTGCTCCCAAAACCACCATCGACCAGCTGATTGCCCTACTTGTTACGCGCGGCTGGCCGTACCGACCGACGTATCTGCCAATGGTCGAGGTGATCTACGTGCAGGCGTAACGTTCAGGCCGCTAATGAGTTGCCTCGGTGGTCCACTTAGAGCATTTTCATAGTTACTATAGGGCCACTGTGGCCAGTCGGAACCAGGCCTGTGCATCTTCGGTGGTAACGCGAGCAATGGCGTCGGCGATGGCGTGTTCAAGAGCTTCTCGGGTCCGTGGACGCTGGGATCGAAGGCGTTGTTTGATCTTCGCCCAAGCCTTTTCGATCGGATTCAGATCCGGCGAGTAGGGCGGCAGGTAGAGAACTTCCGCGCCGCAGGCCTGGATGAGTTCTTCCACGCCGCGGACCTTATGCGCGCCGAGATTATCCATCACGACGACATCGCCAGTCGCCAGTGTGGGGCCCAAAACCTGTTTCACATATGCCAGAAAGATGTCGCCGTCGGTGGCCTCTTCGATGGTCATGGCGGCGGTGATTCCGCTCTGCCGCATGCCCCCGACGATGGTCATGATCTTCCAGCGGCCGCCGGGCGTAGCTTCGTGGATGCGGCGGCCATCTGGGCGACGCGCATAGAGACGCGTCATCGAGGTCGTGACCCCGCTCTCGTCGAGGAAAATCAAGCGCTCGGCCGGTGTGGCGCG
>JAJFUV010000238.1 GCA_021372245.1 Terriglobales bacterium | reverse complement strand
CGGCCAACGCTTTCCGCGCCGAGTACGGGCCTTTTGCCGCTAAGATGCTCTTGGTGGACACGCCCGGTATCAGTTCAGCCAATCTCCGCTCCGTGCCTTACAAGCGCGTTCCGCGGCCGATCTATCCGCTTGACGAGATGGTTCAGCCCTGGCTGTAATCTCAACGACCGACCGGAACGCTCCGCTGTAATTGAGACGACTGGATGTATAATCTTGTGGCCAGGAGGCCACCGTGATCCTGGATGCTTTATCCATTCCGGGTTCCGGTCAACTCCTGCGAGGGAGGGAATGTCATGCAGAAACAACTGGTACTGGCTTTGGGTATGGCGGTGTGCCTGGTCTTGAACGTCGGATGCCAGCGGCCTGCCGGATTGTCGGAAGCTGATCGAACGGCGATTCGTCAGGTTGACGAGACGTATGTGAAACTGGCGCTCGCAAATGACGCGAAAGGGTCGGTAGCCCTTTATACTGATGACGCCACGGTGCTCCCGTCCCACCATGCAGCGCTTCAGGGCAAGGCCGCGATCCAAGCTTGGATGGAGGCCCCTGGGCCAAAGATATCCAAGTTTGAGATGCGCTCATTGGAAATCGAGGGGCGAGGAGACTTGGCCTATGACCGTGGAACTTATTCCGTGACGGTGACCCCGGCAGGGGGGACGCCCGTGGAGGACCGCGGCAATTACCTGACTATCTTCCGTAAACAAGCGGACGGGGCGTGGAAGCTACAGCGCGACATCTGGACCTCCGAGCTTCCGCTTCCGGAGAAGCCCGCCGCGCCGGTGAAGAAGAGGTAGAAGCGCGCGGAAAGGGGGCAGGCGCCAGGCAGCATGCTGGGTTGCTCTTCGCTCCGCCTATCCCCCGATCCGGAATGAAGGAGCTTTTAGAATTGTGCCCAAATTTGGGCACTGATGTACTTGATGACACCATCGCCACCGGGCCGGAAGCGTTGGCACCTAAGATGAGAGCATGACGGATCAAGAGAAGGACAATCGCTTCAATTCCTTGCTTTCCAAGGAAGGCGCACTATCGGATGATGACATTCAAGAATTGCTGTCCCTCTGGTCTAAGCCGACGAATGCCATGGTTCGTCCTCACATCATCGGGATGTTCCACGGTCGTATGGCATTAGAACAGATAAGATCCATTAGGACCTTCGACAGAGCCAGCGGGAAGCTCACGTGCCAGATCTTGGTGCTGACTGTGGTACTTGTTGCTTTGGCGGTGGCGCAAGTTGTCGCAAGTGCTTGGCCGTACTTGACGTCGTGGATAAGTCATGGATTCCGGTTGCGTTGACCGTTGCGAAACTCTGGACTGGTGTCATCAAGTATGTCAGTGCCCAAATTCGTGCCCACTCCTTGCATAGCGGCGCTGTTCACGGTTACTCGCACACGACCCAGCAGTCGGCGGAAGTACCTGAGAACTAACATTGGCTAGCAACTAAAGAGTTGCTTGCGGGCTCTGAGGCCTGACCTGTAATTCCCACAGAATTTGCGTCGCGGCCATAGTGGCATTCAGGCCGGGGGACCGTGGTAGTGTGGCCTTATGTCCGTCCTTATCAGCCGGCGCAGAGCCTTGGCGACAGGCTTGGCCGCGCCCGTCACTCGATTCTCCATCCGCCCCGATTACCTCGCCGAACCGGATATCATCCCGTCATTCTGGATCAGCACGTTCGATGATGTTGGCCGCTTCCTGAGTCAGAACATTCGAAAGGGCGCCGTACGTGTCATCGGCACCAGCGCCGGAGGCCGGCCTATTCGGGCGGTGTTCTACGGCCAACCGCGCGCTGGTAAGGGCACTTCCACGTTCTCCGGTTCACTCGGCTTCCGCGATGTTCGCGCCTATATCGGACCGGATTACGCACGCAAGGTCTACCTCGACATCTGCGGGGTGCACGGCGGCGAGTTCGAGGGAATCGTCGGATCTGTCAATTTGCTCTCGGTGCTCGAAACGGGCCAGGACCTGCGGGGCCGCCGCTGGCCGGAGATCACGGCAGCCGCTGGCGCGCTGGACCGCATTATCGTCATTCCAATCATGAATCCCGACGGCCGCGTGCGCGTACCGCTACGGATGATCCGTCACAGAGGGCGGGACGAAACCGTTCAGGAGTACTTCAACACCGGTGGCAAGCCGGATGGGACGCTGATCGGTTGGCCAAAGTGCAAAGAGCACAACCCCGTGGACTTTTCGACGACACAGTTCCCCGGCGGCTATCCTAACGACGCCGGCGTCAACATCCAGCACGACGATTTCTTTGGTTCGCCCCAGCCGGAGACCCGTGCTCTGTTCGACCTGACGGCACGTGAGCGCCCCGACCTGATCCTGAACATGCACACCGGCGCGATCTATCTCCAACCGCTATGTTCGTTCCTGGAGCCGGCCCTTACTCCCGTCTTCGAAGCTCTCTACCGGCGTGTGATGACCGCCCTGACCCAGGCCGGACTCGAGCACACCGGCGACGTAGCCAAAGAATCCGATCCCACCCGCCTTCGCATGTCGCCCTTCAACCTCGACTCCGCGCTCAACATGCACTGCGGCTCGCTGAACTTCCTGATCGAATCGCCCATGCATAGCACTTCCACCGCCGAGCGCGACGGCAAGCCGTTTCTTCAGACGCCGGATCGGCTGCTGGACGCACATCTCATAGCCCAACAAGAGGCCATGAAGTTCCTGGTCGACACCGGCGGCCGCGCGCGTTGGACGCCGCCAAGCCGGCCGAAGTAGACACTGCCGGCACAGCCGAAATCCGGTTACCGGCCTGTTTTCGCCGCCGCAAGACGGGCGTCGGTTTCCTCGAGACGGAAACGCGTCGAGACTACCGAGTGCTTGCGTGCGTCGTTCCAAAACTTGATGTAGGTGGTGGCGACGATCGTGCCGTCGGGCAGCGACTCCACGCCGGGATAGCCGCAGTCGCCCCCCGCATAGCTGTGCAGAAGCTTGATGCGGTACTGTCCCGGCTTGCCTTGTTTGATGTCGTCGTATGTGCCGACCCACGCGACGAAGTGGCTGCGCGTAGGGGATTGCCTGGCCATGTCGCGAAACGCGATCACCAGCCGTCCGTCTTTCGCATACACCCCCATGTGGCGGTCGCCGGTCAGCCCCCACGGTGTGTCTGCGGGCGTTCTCCAACTCGACCCTTCGTCGCGGCTGAACATCATCAGGCTGTACCCTTTGTGCGTGTTTTCCCTCATCAGGCAGCACAGTTCGCGGCCATCCGCCGATCGAAACACGAACGGTTCGCACGGGTTCTGGCCTTCGACCTTGGCCACCACGCGCGGCTCGGACCAGGTGAATCCCCCGTCCTTCGTGACCGTCTGGAGCACTTCCAACGGGGCGCGGTCCGCGCCCTCGGGCCCCCGATGGTACATGCCCATGTACGAGCCGTCTTTGAGGCGAACAATGCTGCTGAAGGTCATCACACAGCGGAACGCCTCACCCAGCGCCGGCATCTCCTTCCAGTTCCGGCCGCCGTCTTCGCTCATGATGCGCGGCATGGGAATGCCGAACCTGCCGATCCACGCCGAGTAAACCCACAGCCGCTCCCGGCCCTGGGGATCGGTCATGCGGTAGATGCTCGGGCAATTCTCGTGCTTTCTGAATCCCACCGGCAACCGGTCGTCCAACCGTGTCCAGGTCTTGCCACCGTCCTTGCTGCGCGCCATCGGCCCCGCTTTGCCGCCGTGGTTGATGGACCAGACAGCGAAGATGGTCCTGCCGTCGCGCATGAGAACCGTGGTCGGGTGGCCTTGATAGACCTCGGGAGTGCCCCCCGCGATAACCACCTGCCGCGCCGTTTCGCCCGAAAGGTCGACGACCGGGAAGCGGGCCGCCTGCCGCCACCTGGCCGTTGCATCATCAGGCTGCTGGGCGTTCATCACCGTCGCGGCCGCGCAGAGCGCCACTGCCGCGAAAAGAGGATTCCTCAATTTGTCCCTTTCATGCCAGGCATAGCAATCAGCAAGTATACTCTCGCGTGCCGCCATGAACCGATTCGTTGAAGATACAATCATGGTTCAGCATTCAACGGTTATCGTATGCGTCCTATCACTCTCGTCCTCCTCACACTAGCCGCTTTCTCGTTGCCCGTAACTGGCGAAGTCCGCGCGCGCTGCACAGCGCATCGCGGCGACATCAAGAACGCTCCGGAAAACACGGTGCCCGCTTTCGCGTCGGCCGCGCGAAAGGGAGCGCACATGATTGAGTTCGACGTGCAGCTTTCGCGCGACGGCCAGTTGGTCATCATGCACGACGCGACCGTCGACCGCACCACGAACGGGCACGGCAAGGTAAGCGATCTGAGTTTCGATGAATTGCGCGCGCTCGACGCGGGCATGAGATTCTCGCCGAAGTTCGCGGGCACCCGCATCCCGACCCTGCGCGAGACGTTGGCCGCGATTCCCAAAGGCATCCTTTGCAACGTGCATCTGAAGAATGCGCCCGGGGTCGCCGCGGCTACTACCCGCGCCATCGTGGACATGCGCCGTGTGGAGGATTGCTTCCTCGCCGCCACGGCGGAGCAGGCCGTGGAAGCCAAGGCCATCGCACCGCAAATGCGCATCTGCAACATGTCGAGACAGGGTAACGACATGCTGGCGTATGCCAGGGATACCATCCGGTTGCGCACCGAGTTCATCCAACTGCTCGGCCCGCTCGACCACCTGCGCGAGTCCGTGCAGCAACTGCACGAGAACGGCATTAAGGTGAATTACTTCGGCGCGCAGGAGGCGGGGCTGATCCGGCGCCTTGTGGATGCCGGCGTCGATTACATCCTCACCGACGACGTAGACCTCTGCTTGAGCGTGCTGGCCGAATACGGCGTGAAGCCCGCCCGGTGACGCCGCGCCGGCAAGCACCTTCCGGCGAACTGACGTTATGATATCGGCTATGGATTCCGAGCATAAGCTTGCACGTAGAGAATTCGTGAGCGGCGCGGGCGCCGCCTTTACTACCTCGCTGTTCACCGGCCGCGTGAAGGGCGCCAACGACCGCGTCGCCGTGGGGTTCATCGGCCTCGGCGCCATGGGCTCCGGCAACCTGGGGTACGCCATGAAGATCCCCGAGGCGCAGCCGGCCGCCCTGTGCGACGTCTATCAGCCCACCTTGGAACGGGCCGAAGCCGCGGCCCGAAAGGGCGGTTTCGAGATCAAGGGCGTGAAGGATTTCCGCGAGGTCCTGGCGAACAAGTCGGTCGACGCGGTCTGCATTTCGACTCCCGACCACTGGCACGCTTACATGATGGTGGAAGCGTGCAAGGCCGGCAAGGATGTGTACGTGGAAAAGCCTGCCTGCGTCTACGTCGAAGAAGCGCAGAAGATGGTGCTGGCCGCGCGCAAGTACAAACGCGTGGTGCAGGCGGGCACCATGCAGCGCTCCGGGGGCTATTTCAAGAAGGCGGCTGAGATCGTCAAGCGCGGCGACCTGGGCGACATCACATTCTGCCACGCCTATCAAAGCGGTCTGACCCCCAAGCAAGGATACGGCAATCCGCCCGACTCACAACCGCCCCTGGGCCTGGATTGGGATATGTGGCTGGGGCCTGCACCCAAAGTGCCGTTCAACATCAACCGCTGGGGCGTGGGCGTGACCACCTTCCCCACCTTCCGCTATTTCTGGGATTACGCCGGCGGCGCGATGACCGACTGGGGAGTGCACCTGATCGATCCCTTGCATCAGTGCTTCGACGAGGTCATGCCGCATTCCATCTCCGCCATGGGCCAGAAGTTTTACGTCCAGGACAACCGCGACACGCCCGACACCATGCTGGCCACCTTCCATTACCCGAAGTTCCTTGCCAGCTACGAGAGCCGTACCTGCAATCCCATGCCAATGTTCGGGGAGCATGGTTCGGGCACTACGATTCACGGCACCGAGGGCACCCTATACATAAGCCGGAGCGGCTGCTGGGTGTACCCCAACCCGAAATCTTCGCTGGCTCCCGTGGTTTACGAGAAGGACAAAGAGATGGGCCAGATGAACGTGCCGCACTGGAGGAATTTCATCGAGTGCATCAAGACCCGCGCCAAGCCAACGAGCGACATTGAGACTTGCGCGCGATCTTCCACTGTCTGCCTCCTGGCCAACCTCTCCATGCGCCACAAGGCGTGGCTGGACTGGGACGAGAAGAACTGGACTGTCCTGCAGAAAGACATCAAACCGTTCCTGAAGGCCCACTACCGGCATCCCTGGAAACTGGATGTCTGAGCGTTGAGAGACTGATGTTCTTGAGGATGGCGCCTCCAGGCGCCATCCTCGAACCCGACGAATTCTCAATGCGACCCAGAAGATCCGGTCTGGAAGGACATCACAGTGAAACGTGAACAATGCTTCTACCGGAACCTGAAGTCGCTCGGCGAGGCCCGGGCGATCTTCTTTAAGCGTTTTAGGAATACACGCACGGATCTGGAGACTGCGCCCGTCCGCGAGGCGTTAGGCCGCTGCCTGGCCGGGCCGGTGTATGCCTCAAGGTCGGTGCCGGCTTACGATGGGGCGGCGATGGACGGCTTGGCAGTTCGAGCGAGCTGTACGTTCTCTGCATCACCAGACAGTCCTGTTCTGCTGCGTGGCGGTCTGGAAGCCAAGCCGGTCAATACGGGCGAGCCGCTTCCGGAAGGCACCGACGCGGTGGTCGTGATCGAAAAAGCCGAGGCCCGGGGCGATGACTTCGAGATTCGGGAGGCGGTCAACCCGCTGCAGAACGTCCGCAAAGCGGGTGAGGATATTGTCAAAGGCGAGATCCTCCTGCCGGCCCGGCAGCGCATCCGGCCGTATGACCAGGGAGCGCTGCTGGCTGCCGGGGTCCTCTCGGTGGAGGTGTTCCGCAAGCCGCGCGTCTTGATCGTCCCCACCGGCGATGAGATTGTCCGGCCCGAGGACGCCGGCGCGCGACTCGCTCCGGGCGCAATCGTTGAAGTAAACGGCCAGATACTCGCCTCACTGACGGCCGAATGCGGCGGCGAATCAGTGATTATGCAATCCGTGCCAGACGATCCGGCGGCAATCCGAAAAGCGGTGACCGGGGGGCTCGACGCAGGCTACGATTTGGTTTTGCTTATAGCCGGTTCATCGGCTGGATCGAAGGATTATGTACTATCGGTGCTGGAGGAGATGGGTGAACTTCTGGTGCATGGTGTCATGGTAAGGCCAGGCAAGCCAACGCTGCTGGCGGCCGTGGAGAACCGCCCTGTGGTCGGCGTGCCAGGCTATCCCGTCTCAGCGGCTGTGGCCTTCCGCGAATTCGTGCGGCCGCTTTTGTACCGGATGCAAGGCATACTCGAACCCGAGGCGGAGACCATCCAGGCCGTGATGGGCCGTAAGCTGCCCTCCAAACCGGGGGTCGAGGAACAGGTGCGTGTCATCCTGGGCAAGGTGGGCGAGCGCACCGTCGCCGTGCCGCTCAGCGGCGGCGCGGGAGTGCTGACGTCCATGGTTCGGGGAGACGGCATCCTGCGCATCCCGCCCGGGGTGAGCGGATACTCGGAGGGGGAGGCGGTGCGCGTCGAACTCCTGACGCCCGCGCGAGCGCTGGAGACGAGACTCATCACCATCGGCTCCCATGACCTGACCATCGATCTGCTGGGCAGCCTCGTCAAGGACGCGTCCGCGGGCAAGGTCACGATCTCCTCGAACAACGTGGGAAGCCTGGGCGGCCTGATCGCCATTGATCGGGGGATCGCCCATTTCGCCGGTTGCCACCTTCTGGACACGGAGACCGGCGATTACAATCGCTCTTACGTGCGCAAATACGTAACGAAGACTCCCGTGGTGCTGATCACGCTGGTGCACCGCTGGCAGGGCCTGATTCTCCAAAACGGAAATCCGAAGAGCATCAAGGATATCTCGGACCTGGTGCGCCCCGGCGTGTCGTTCGTAAATCGGCAGCCAGGCTCAGGGACCCGCATTCTGCTCGACTATGAACTGAAGAAGCACGGCATCGAGCCCGCGCGAGTCAACGGGTATCGAAACGAGGAGTACACGCACATGAATGTGGCCATGGCCGTGGCTTCGGGCCGGGGCGACGCGGGGCTGGGCATCATGGCTGCAGCCAAGGCACTCGATCTGGACTTCATCCCGATCACGCGGGAACGCTATGACCTCGTCTTTCCCGCCGCCGTGATGGAGTGCGAGGGTGTCCGCCTGCTGATCGAGACCATTGGGTCGGCGCGGTTCCGCGAACAGGTGCTCGCGATGGGCGGCTATGAAGTCGACGAAACCGGAACGCGCGTGACACTGTGAGTGCCGCTCAATCGTCCCGTGTAGTAACGCCCGTACGGGCCTGGAACATCGCGCTTCGCACGGCTCACATGGCCGCGGTGGCAGTGCTTTTGGGCGGGCACGCCTTCGGTGTGGAAGCGGCGCGACTCCTGCCGTGGCTGTATGGAACCATAGGCACCGGAGCCGTGCTGTGGGCGATTGAAGCCTATCCCAATTGGCGGTCGTGGTTGTTCGAGTGCAGAACCGCGATGATCGTCCTCAAACTGGCGCTGCTGTGTCTGGTTCCGTTCTTCTGGAACTGCCGTGTGGCGATCCTGCTGGCGGTGCTCGTCATCGGCTCCGCCGGCTCGCACCTGCCTCGTAAAATTCGCCACTACTCCTGGCTGGAAAGGCGCGTGATCACCGAGCCAAAGGGGAATTCAGGATGAACATTGACAGTGTGACAAGCAACTCCATCGGCCGAAGGCGTCTCGCCGCATTCTCCGCGGTCATCGTTTTCTCTCTCCTTCCTGCGGTGGCCGCTCAGCCTGTGCGACTCGTTCTCCCGGCCAAGCACGGGCCGCTCATGGACAGGGCCGCCGCTATCTTCACCCGCCGCGTGAACCAGCGGTGCGGCGCCCAGGCCGCCGGCGCGAACCCATTCACGATCGAGTTACGCGTCGACCCTACAGTTGGCGCCGAGGGATTCACCATTTCCGGCGGCGCTCGCGGAACGGTTCACGTGACCGGCGGCGACGAGCGGGGCGTCCTTTATGGGCTGGGCAAGCTGTTCCGGACTTCGCGATGCGACTCCGGCAAGTTCTCTCCGGGATCCTGGCGCGGCACGTCCCGGCCCGTCGCCTCGCTGCGCGGCGTTTACCTCGCGTCGCATTTCGGCAACTTCTATGAGGCGGCGCCCATCGAGGAGCTCGAAACTTACGTGGAGGACCTCGCCCTGTGGGGCGTGAACGCCGTGGGCTTCGCGTTTCCCGCCGGGCAGTACACCTCCTATGAGGATCCCGCGGCGCGCAGCAACCTCAAACGGATACTGGCCATGATGCAGACGTCCAGGCGCGCCGGGATGCAGGTGGGAGCCTTCGTGGCTCCGAACCAAACGTTCAAGACCGCCCCGAAGGAACTGTATGCGCAGCGTTATCCGGATGACTGGGGCCGCCGGGGATACTTAGGCATCAACCTGTGTCCCAGCCTACCCGCCGGCCGCAAGTACCTGCTGGAGGCCTGGTCGGGGCTGCTGGAAGAGTACCGTAGCGTGGGCCTCGACTTCGCCGTCTACTGGCCTTACGACGAGGGCGGCTGCGGCTGCCCGCGGTGCTGGCCGTGGGGCTCCCGCGGCTACGTTCAGATTTGCCGCGATTTCACCCGGCTGGCCCGCTCGAAAAACCCGCATTTCAAGAGCGTGGTCTCCACCTGGATGTTCGACACGCCTCCGGCCGGCGAGTGGGACGGCCTGACCAAGGTTCTGGCCGAGGACAAGAACTGGGCGGACTACATCATGGCCGATGCGCACGAGGACTTCCCCCGCTATCCGCTCGATCGCGGCGTGCCCGGCGGCCTGCCGCTGGTGAACTTCCCCGAAATCAGCATGTGGGGCATGTCGCCGTGGGGCGGATACGGTGCAAGCCCGCTCCCCGCCCATCTGCAGCATCTCTGGAATCAGGTCGCCGGCAGGATATCCGGTGGATTCCCTTATTCCGAAGGCATTTACGAGGACCTGAACAAGGCCATCTGCAGCCAGTTCTACTGGGACCCGCGGCGGACGGCGCTGGATACGGTCCGCGAGTATGCCGCTTCAGAGTTCTCCCCCGATGTGGCCGAAGATGTGGTCCGCACCGTGGGGATTCTTGAAGCCAATCACCGGCGCAGGAGAGGGCGTTTCGAGGCCCCGCCGCATCAGACCGTGGAAGCGTATGAACTATTGCGCAAGGCGGACCAGCGGCTTACGCCCCAAGCGCGCCGCGCCTGGCGGTGGCGGATTCTCTATCTCCGCGCTCTGATCGACGACGAACTGCGCAGGATGGAGGGCAAGCCGCGGGGGCCGGTGTTGAAAGACGCCTTCGCCGAACTCGTCCGGATCTATCACGCCGAGCACGTTCACACCAACCGCGTCGCCCCACCCGAAATCGTACCCTGACCGGCGCGGGCCCGGCGTCAGTCGGTTACGACTGCGGCGGCCGCGTGGCTGGCAGCCGCGATGGCAGACCATGCCGTCCTTCGCCTTAGCGGCAGATGGCGGTCGTATACCGCTTCGAGTTCCTCGACCGGAAAACCGCCCCGCAACCTCTTGAAGGTACCGGCTCCCGAGCTGAGATTGAGCAGAAGTCCCCGTGCCGCAGCTTCCGCAAAGACACTGGCGACGGCCATCCGGTACAAGCCCAGCGAACGCGGCAGTTGCTGGTCGTAGCCGATCACCGACTCCGTCATCAACCCGTTCTTCACAAAGAACGACACGAAAGCATCCACTCTTCCATCCCGGCGAAAGCAGCGGAATTCCTGGACTTGCGAGGATAGCGCCAGGGAGAAGAAACGGGCGTTGAAGGCAGTATTGAAGCCGGAATGTTTCCCGATATATACACCGCTGTAAAGCTCCGCGATCCGTTCCGCGTGAGGCGCCAGTTCCCGTGGATCGGAGACGACCTCATACGACGTCTTCTCCAGCAACGCAAGATCGCGGCAGGTGTTCTGATGCAGCAGGTGGTCGCCGTCCCGCGTGTTCACCATGTAGACGCGGCGGCTGCGCACGAACCGGTAACCACTTCTACGCAGCGCGTCGATCAGGGGGCCGTCTACCTGAGGATTGACGTTTGGCAGGGAGATCGCGCGATCCGGGTGCCGTCTCACGAGAAAAGCGGTCAATTCCTGCACTTGCCCGGCGTTGAGGCTCAGGCTGGGATTCGTGGCAATCAGCCAGTTGTTGACGGATACGACCCGGTCGATACCGGCCCAGCGAAGGAACCATGCGGCCGGACTGGCCGCCGCCTCAAGCATCCGGGGCGGCAAGGCGGGATGATGCTTCGCCCTTTCTTGGAGCGAGTACGAGACATAGCGCGAGTACGGCGAGCAAGCGGCAGGCCCACCGGTCCCATGGTTCACTACCAGCGGCAATGGGGTTCCATCGACGAGAATAGCTTCCAGCCCGGCGAATACGTTGTCCGCGTATGCGTGAAGGCCGTTTTCGAGGAAAGCCGCCAGGCAAGCCGCCCAACCGTCAGGCCGGCCGTAAGCGAGCCGTTCCGCATCAGCCAGTTCAATCCTCGCCATGTCTCGTCTTCCTCGGCCATCGCGAGCGGCGAGCCGTGGCCGGGGATTCGATCACGCCGGGCACTGCCGATGCTCGATCCGGGGATCTAAGCCCGGTTATCAGCCTAGGGCAGAGTATACACCCGGCGGGCAACGTCACAAAAACGCAGGTGGAAGTAGTCCCAGTAAGGGTGGATTTCACCTATTGAACGGGCACCTTGCCCGGTATATACTTCCGCTAGGATCGTAGCCGGATAGTAGGCCCGTGTAAATGGAGGAGGGGGCGTGCTCACTGCGGCTGTTCTGACAGACAAGCCGGAAACCGCCATGGCTCTGGACAGCCTGGCAACCCGCTCCGGGCATGTCGGCATTTGTAAAGTTCTCAACTCCAATGAGAGTCCCTACGCGGTTGCGCGCGCGATCAACGGCAACGAGTGCGACTTGGTGTTCTGCGATCTCAGCAACGGGGAACTCACCTCGGACATCGTGACAGCTATCTCGGCGCAGTGCCCCGCCACAGCCATGATCGGCCTTGCGTCCCAGCCGCAATCAGGAACTCAGAACCATGCCGATGCCGCGGGCCTCGAGTTGTTGTCCCTGTCCACCCTCACCGAGGAGACCTTCGATCGGGCAGTGGACCGGGCGATCCACCGTCTTCCCGGCGGGATGCCGGAGAATCTCATGGCTTTCATGCCCGCTAAAGCCGGCAGCGGTTGTACCACCGTCGTCCTCAACGCGGCCAGGAACTTGCGGACCTGTCTCGGCCAGAGAGTTCTCCTTATCGATGGGGACCTTCGGAGCGGCATCCTGGCCACTCTGACGAACTGCACCCCCAAGAGATCCCTGACCGATGTCCTGATGAAGTCTGGTCAATTGGATTCGTCCCTGTGGGCCGAGTCTGTCATCCGGGATGAGGAGATCGATTTGCTCCCCAGACTCGCCTTCGAGGAAGACACCGGCCTGCCCTGGATCCCGTATCATCAACTGCTGCGGTTTCTGAAGTCGCGCTACGACGCGATCCTGGTGGATTTGCCGGAGATCATCGGGGATGGAAGGACGGAATTTCTCCGGCACGCCCATCGCGTGTACCTGGTATGCAGCCCCGAATTGCCCGCTTTGAGACTGACGCAGGAGAGGTGCGAGGAGCTGGACGATCTGGGTGTCGAGCCCGAACGGGTCAGCGTGATTGTAAACCGCTGGCACAAGAATGACTTGAAGCCTTCCGATCTGCAGCAGATTCTGAACCGCAACGTAGCGGGCGCGTTCCCGGAAGAATGGCAGACGGTGCGCGACGCCTCGCTGAAAAGCGGCTTTGTCAGGTGTGACACTGAACTGGGGAAGGCAATCCTCGAGTTCGCCCGGCAGTTGGCACGGGATGCAGCCACGGCTCTCACCGGTTACCACAGCCGATCAGCTATTCTTGGACGGTGAGCGGCGGCAGCGTTGACTTCAGCTTCAACATGGAATTTGCGGACCGCACCATCTCGGCTTCGGTCCGCCTGCCCGATTCCCTGTTGACGCCCACTGAACTGCTGCCCGTCCTCCAGGGTTTTACGGACGCCATCGTTGGGCTGGCCAAGGCTCGCGCTTCCGACGCTGGGCTTGCCGTCACCTGCGCGAAGGGCTGTGCGGCGTGCTGCCGGTTCCTTGTCCCCGTCGCCGAAGCCGAAATCCGGCATCTGGCGCGATTGGTGGCCGCGCTGCCACCTGAGCGCCAGCGCGTGGTGCGCGGACGCTTCGCCGAGGCCTTGCGCCGTGCCGACGCGGCCGGACTGGGTCCAGCCATGCGCGCGACCGAGCGCCTTGGAAAGGAAGAGCACGACGCGCTGCTCGACGCTTACATCGATCTCCGGATCCCGTG
>JAJFUV010000228.1 GCA_021372245.1 Terriglobales bacterium | reverse complement strand
CTAGCCCGCATTTCTCACACGGGGACTAGCAAAAAGCCGCTTCTTCTGGCATAACTGAGTTTCCACACAGCAGTTAGCGTCAGCAAGAAAGCGGCTTTTGCTATGACAGAGTGTATCCAATCCAGCTTCGAGTTCCAAGCTCATTTTTCTCGTGAGGTGGTGGCGCGGTTTGACGGCGGCGCAATGACCTCCGACGGTGGCGCGGTGCTGCTCCGGGAGACCGACCGGCGCCTGAATCTGCTGCCGCGTCTGGCCGCCTGCTTCGAGGACCGTCGCCGGCCATGGCTGGTCTCGCATCCGGTCAAAGAGATGGTTGCGCAGCGCGTCTACGCCCTGGCGCTGGGCTACGAGGATCTCAACGATCACGACCAACTGCGGGATGATCCGCTGCTTGGCGTATTGAGCGGCAAGCCGCGCGCCGGCGAGAAACCGCTGGCCGGCAAGAGCACGCTGAACCGTCTAGAACTGGGCGGCGAAGAGCCGAGCCGGTACAAGAAGATCCACTACCGTCAGGAAGCGATCGACGAACTATTGGTCCAGGTCTTTATGGAGGCACATCCGCAAGCGCCTGCCGAGATCGTACTCGACCTGGATGCGACCGATCTGCCGCTGCACGGCCGTCAGGAGGGCCGCTTCTTCCACGGCTATTACGACAGCTACTGCTATCTGCCGCTGTACATCTTCTCGGGCGAACATCTGCTGTGTGCGCGGTTGCGGAGCGCCGATCAGGATGCCTCCGCCGGCAGCACCGAGGAGGTAACGCGCATCGTGCAGCAGATTCGGACAGTGTGGCCGGAAGTGCGCATCATCGTGCGCGCCGATTCGGGCTTCTGCCGCGAGCAGTTGCTGAAATGGTGCGAGAACCACGGTGTGTTCTATGTGGTCGGCTTCGCGCGCAACGAACGGCTGCGGAAGATGATCGAACCGCAGGCGCAGGAGGCGGCGCGGCTGCACCAGTTGAGGGGCAAGCCGGAGCGCGTGTTCACCGAGTTCCGCTATCAGACGACCACGGGCAGTTGGAGTTGCGCGCGGCGTGTGGTCGCCAAGGCGGAGCAACTGGAGGGCAAGGAGAATCCGCGTTTCGTGGTGACCAATCTGAGCACGGAGCAGTGGCTGGCGCAACCGCTGTACGAGCAGCTGTACTGCGAACGTGGCGAGATGGAGAACCGCATCAAGGAGCAACTGTCGCTGTTTGCGGACCGTGTGAGCGCGGAGACCATGCGCACCAACCAACTGCGGATGGACTTTGCGGCGATGGCGTATGTGCTGATCGAGGGACTGCGCCGGCTGGGGCTGAAGGGGACGGAACTGGCGCGGGCGCAGGCGACGACGATCCGGCTGCGGCTGCTGAAGATCGGGGCGCAGATCCGGATCACGGTGCGCAAGGTGTGGTTGCCGCTGGCCAGCGGCTATCCGCTGCAGCGGCTGTTCGGCCAGGTATGGGCGGCGCTGCGCTGCTGACGACGGCACACGTGGAGAGAAAGTCGAAACGAGGCCCGTCAAAGGGGCAGTGTGTCCCCAAAGGGCTCCCGACCGTCTTTTGCGGCCGGGCACGTCCATTTCCGGGCCACGGCGGCCCATTCCAGCGCGCGATGGCGATCACCGGCCTCAACTCGCGCCGTCAGAATCGAGGCCGACGTGTGCCCGATCGCCCCACGCACGCGCTTACGAGGTTGTGTGAGAAATGCGGGCTAACGTCAACTTCATTGGTTTGACCCTTCTTTTACGAATTGGAGTACAGCAAAATATAGCCAGCAGTAGCGCCAGCTGGGCTCTTCACCCTGATGACGCCCGACCATCCAGATGGGTTCGTCGCGCCCATCAACTCCGCGAGGCGGTATCCATTGCCGGTGCCGCCCGCGATAATCAACTCGCCGTCCGCCATGACTTCGAGCAGCGTGTGGTCGGCGAGGTTCGAGCCAGGACCGCGCACCTTGAGCGGGGAGTCGGTGCTGTTGATCGCGGAGACGACGGTCGTGCCGCAGGCCACACCCGCCAAGACCTGCGCGGTCTGGTATCCCCACGTCCGCGCGTACCCGCGCTTCGGATCGTTGCCTTGCTGGAGGCACGCACCCCACGCATGGAACGTCTGGCCCGAGGTCCAGCCATCCGTATAGTGGCCGATCGCCAGCCACAGTGACGACGCGCCTCCGGTCATTGTGCCGATCACCTTTCCCGTGCGCCCGTCGTACCCGACTCGTTCCACGAGCAGATTCACCATCCGGTTCTGCTGATGCGTCCGCAGGGAGTTCCACACCGGTTCGAACCGTTCCATGGCGGAAAGCACATCCGCGGCGTCCAGTGGATCATCGGCCAGCGCCTTGAGTTCGGTCCGGATCGCCGTGAGCCGGTCCTCAATGGCCTGAACTTCCTTGTGGACCTCAACCAGCCGGTCGAATCGCGCGCCCGCGCCGTCCTCCTCCCCACTCACCGTTGCGGCGCACGCCATCTCCATGTTCAGCCTCCGGAGCTGGTCGCGGCCGGCGGTCTCGTCTTTCTGCAGTTGCTCAACTCTCGCGGCGACCTGGTTTCGCGCGTGTTCCACGGTTCGACGCGCCAATTCCGGGTCGCTGCCCAACTTGCGTATGGCTTCGATGACCGCCGCCTCAATCGCCGGCGCTCCCACCGACTTCGTCTCACAGGTGTTCCATCCCCGCTGCTGGGCGTGGTGGCAAACGTAGTAGCGGTACCGCTTCGACCCGCGCATCGTGTACGTGTGGATCATCGGGGCGCCGCATGGAACGCAGTGCACCAGTCCGTGGAGCAACGCGCCGTACTTGTTTCGGGTTCGATCCCGGCGTGCGGCTCCCTTGCGCCCGAGGAGCTTCTGGATACGGTCCCACGTTTTCACGTCGACGATCGCGTCCTGCTCCCCGGCATAGATCGTGCCCTTGTGATTGACCTTCCCGGCGTAGACCACGTTTGTCAGCAGACCGTACAGCCGTCCCTTGGTGAAGGGCTTCCCGCCGTGCGCGCGGCCCTCGGCCGATTGCCACGCCTTCGTGGACCAACCGCGCCGACGCAGTTCATCGACCACGGCGATGGCGGCTTGGTGCTCGAGGTAGAGGTCGAAGATCGCCCGGACGCGTTCGGCCTCTTCCGCATTGACAACCAGTCGTCCGCCACGCGGGTCGATGTCGTAGCCGAGGATCGGATGGCCCCCGATCCACTTGCCCTTCTTTCGCGCCGCCAATTGCTTGTCGCGGGTGCGCTCCGAGATGATCTCGCGTTCGAACTGTGCGAAGGACAAGAGAATGTTCAGGGTCAGGCGGCCGAGCGAGTTGGTGGTGTTGAACTGATGGGTGACGGAGACGAAGCTCACGCCGCGCTTATCGAAGACCTCGATGATCCGCGCGAAGTCCATCAGCGACCGGCTGAGGCGATCGACTTTGTACACCACCACGCAGTCCACCTTGGCGCCCTCGATGTCCGCCAACAACTTCTTCAGCGCGGGACGATCCATGTTGCCGCCGGTATACCCGCCGTCGTCGTAGTGGGCAGGCAGCAACTGCCACCCCTCGTGACGCTGGCTCAGGATGAAGGCCTCGCCCGCCTCGCGCTGCGCATCGAGCGAGTTGAACTCCTGCTGGAGGCCCTCGTCAGTGGACTTCCGGGTGTAGACGGCACATCGGATCGATTTGACCGGCTCCGCGCCGTTGCCGTTGGCGCTACCGTTTCTCGTCGCCATTGCCGCTCCCCACGGGAAGGTGGAAGAAGAGATACCCATTCCACTTGGTTCCGGTGATGTCCTTCGCGATCGCGCTCAGCGACCGGTAGCGCCGCCCGTTGTAGTCGTAGCCTCCCTCGGCGACTTTCACGATGATCGTCTGCCCCTTGTACTCGCGCTCCAGCACCACGCCGGGGAGCGGCCGCCGGGCGTCCGCGTCGGGCGTAATCTTGCCATGCACGCACCGTTGGTCGGCGCCGTCGAAGTCGAAGCCCTTTGGCGCGCGAATCCGGAGGTCGCCATCATTGGCGATCTCCAGTGCGCGGCGGCGGGCGCGCTCCGACAGCCCGCCCTCGGCGTCGGCCTGCAGCCGCCAGGCGATGCGCCGGAAGAGAAACTGCTTGTGGTTGGACCGCGACTCCTCACCGAACACCTCGCGGTACCGCGTGCGCAACTCCCGCACCGTCATCCGCCGGAGCGCCTCAATCTGCGATTGAATCCGATTCCGCAAATCCTTCTCCTTTCTCGGAGGCGTTAACCTCGTGTCCATGAGGGCTCGCTTCTGTGGCGGTATCAAGTAGATCTTGGCGGCGGTTTTTGCGGTACCGGAGGTAGCCGTCGGCCAGGATCGAGGCGATGCTATCCAGGTCCTCCAGGAACTCGTCGTCGCGGATGTTCACGCGTCATCTCCCTTGCGGGGGCCGCGCCTGGCGTGCGGCTGTGGGAGACGGAAGGCGCGGGACTCGAAGGCGCTGCTGTGTCCCGGCGTTCTGCCGGCGCCCACAGCGATGTCCGCCTTGCGGTAGTCCCGCTGTCGGGTGAAGTCGGGAGCGGTGAACCGCCCCACTGTATATATACGCGAAACGTTCGAAAAACGTCCGGTTCGCCAACCAGTCTGAACGACGGCGTTAACCGCGCGGCCCTTCTCCGGCGCGAGGCGGAGAATTCTCGTCGAGAACGGCGCGCCGGGACCAGGCTGCGCCACTCACCGGAATTCTCCACGGCGGCGGACGCGACTCTCGCAGACGCGCAAGTCTTTGGCTATGTTGCGGAAAGCCCGCAGGGATCAGGCAGGCACACGAAGGGCGCTGACGTTAACAAGTGGGGAAGACAAATCCGGGTAAAAATGATTTGGCTCCTCAGGTAGGACTCGAACCTACAACCCTTCGGTTAACAGCACCTTCAATCTGCCTCACCGCACGCTAATTCTAAAAGACTTGCGCGTCTGGAATCCCAAAATACTCTGAAATTGGTGTGGGATTGGTGTGACTCGCATTTTCGGCGTAGACGTGGCGATATGGATGGACCAAGTCGTTTCCGATGATGTATGGTTGGGCTTATGGCTGCCGCCGACGAGAAGGAGATATCGGGATTCGAACTTCTGCGCCAACCCGCGACGCTCGCCCTCGCACGGTACCTGAATGATCATCATTCCGTGCTTGGGTTTGAGGCGTACTTGTGGCGTATGGTTGTGACAGTCGATTACGGCCACGGCGACCCCGCCAAGTTCCCGAGACCTGGTGATCCGCCCCCGCCCGAAAGCGCCGTCGCGCAAATGGACATTCACTCGGCGGTTCTTGGAGAGATGGTCTTCTGCCGAGCCGTCAACAGCTTCTTGACGTACCTCGCTGACCTGATGACCCTGATCTACGGGAAATACCCGAAGAAACTCCCATCAAACAAACAGACGACGTATCGGTTCTGCATCGAGCACCACTTGGCTGGCGATCTGATATCCGCCCTTGCGGAAGTGACGGTGATGGAGTTGACGCATCAGAGCCTCGACGCTTTGGCGAAGTATTTCCAGAAGAACTTGGACATCGTGCTGTTCACGAAGGATACCCATTCGGTGAACGCCGGCCTCTGCGTCGAGCTCCGGAACATCATCACGCACAATCGCGGAATCGTAAACAGGTTCTTCATCCAACGCAATCCGCGGTTCGCCGACGACCTGGGAAAGCGCGTTGTGCTCGGCGAAGATGAGAAGCGGGACATGCTCGGCACCCTGGGGTACTGCGCCCGACAGATCGATCTGCGAGCTATCAAGAAGTTTGGCCTGGAGACTATCAAGCCCGAATTCAAGGAACCGGCAGACGCCCCGTCACCGGACGGCGCCGTTTAGCCTGTTAATCCGCCGCCGCGCTGGCCTTAACCTGTTCCTGCTCGGCTGCAAGGCGCTCCCTCTCAGCAACGCGCGTGCGCTCGACGGTCGCCAGCGCGTTCCGCTTGGCCTCCGTGCGGATGTGGCTGTAGCGCGAGAGCATCTGGCGCGACACGTGCCCGGCGATCTCCATGATGGTCTCGTCGCCCGCGCCGGACTCGGCCAGTTCCGTGATCAGCGTGTGGCGACTGTCGTGCCAGCGCCCGGAGATCACTGCCTTCTTGCGGATGCTTTTCCAGGCGGTCTTCATGGACTTGATGGGCACGGTCGGGTTCTTGGGCGACCGCCCGCCACCTGGGAAGACGTACCATTCGGGTCGAAGGTCGCCGAACCGCAGCCTGTACCACGCGGTGTGGTCCTGGACCGCAGCGAGCACGGTCTTGTTCAGCGGTATCGTCCGGCCCGTGCCCGCGTCGGTCTTCGACTTGCCGACCGTCAGGATTCCTTTGCCGAGGTCGATCTGGCTCCAGGTGAGGTTCTTGATCTCTCCGTCCCGCATGCCACAGTTCAGGGCGAGGACCAGCGCGGGGTAGATCGACGGCGAGCCACCCTGCTTATCACCCTTGGCGGGCTTCTCGCCGCGCGCCTGCCGTTCGCACGCGATCCGCGCCGCCTTGGTCGACGCCAGCGCAACCGCGAGCATGCGCTCCTGCTCCTCAACCGAGAACGCCTTTCCGGGCGAGGGCGGTGTCTTCAACTTCAGGCACTTTTCCCGCCGCAGCCTCGCCCGGATCAGTTCGCCCTGATCGCCACAGAGCCGCAGGAGGAATGCGACCTCCTCGTTGATCGTTTTCGGCGCCGCCTTCTCGTTCAGGCGATCAGTCTGGTACTTCTTTACGGTTCCCGGCGTCGTCTCCAGAACCAGTTTGCTGCCAAGCAACCGCGCCACGTGGCCGAGAGCATGTTCGGCGAAGGACGCGGAGCGGTGCTTGGCCTTGTACGCTTCCAAGAACTCGTCGGCGGCCTCCTGGACCGTCTTCCGGCCCTGGGCCCGCTCTTCCTGCTGGACCACCTCGCTGTAACCCGACTCGAGGCGCATGCGGACCTGCCGCTCGACCTTCTCGGCGGCCTGCTTTGAGGTCTTACCCGTGGTCGCCTTGTAGCGGCGCCCGTCCAGGATGAAATTGTAGTGGTAGTACTTGCCGACCTGGAATACGCTCATCTCTACCCTTTAATCGGACTGTCGCCTGTGGCCCGCTAGTGCGCTTCGTACACCCGCGCGTTGTCGCCCGCGCGCCGCGTGCTGGTGACTGTCAGTCCGGCCCGCTTCGGCGCCACGCTGATGAACCCGCGCACGGTGTGCGGCTGCCATCCCGTCGCCGCCCGGATCTCATCGAGGGTCGCCCCGCCATCGCGCTGGATCATCGCGAGGACCGTCGCCTTCGCGGTCCCCTCGCGTTGCGCCTTCGGTTCGGTTGGAGTAGCGGCCTGTTCGGTTGCGGGCCTTGCGACCTTCTTTTCCTGGGACCGCCTATTCCGGCTGGTAGCAGGAACCGCTTTCTTTACTTTCTTCGTTGCCTTTCGCATCTGCTCATCTCCTTGCACGACCATTCATCGCTCTGCTCGGCCACACGATCAAGTGGTTTCCGAGCGTCGGCGTGGCCCCCGTGGGCGAAGGCGATTACAATTGGGGGCGAGGCGTGCGTGCCCAAACTCAAGAACGGCCCAATCATTGCGACTGACCTGATCGAGTTCCTGGATACGTCGTCCGACTTTGCGTTCGAACTCGCCTGCGTTGAGCGCATGTCAGAACTCGGGTTTTGCTGCCAGCATGGAGGCTCCTACACCGACCCCGTCACCAAGAAAGCGCGGCAGTTCGACATTCGCGCCCAGAAGGATGATCGTCGGCAACTACTGCGAGTTCGATGCGCAATCGAGTGCAAGAACCTGACGGAGTCCTTTCCGCTGCTTGTAACCTGCGTACCCAGGCCAAGGGAAGAGAGCTTCCATGAACTCGTCTTTGCTTTCGACTCCACGAGCGCGCCGCAGAAGAGCATGGTGGACGTCCCAGCTTTTCGCAAAGTCTGTCAGGTCATTCGCATCGACAACGGCCTCTCCGACTACAAGGCCCAGGCATTCGTAGGCAAGAGCCTGGCGCAGGTGGGCCGCGCCAACGACGGAACGCTGATCGCCAACGATGCCGAGGTATTCGAGAAATGGTCCCAGGCTTTGTCCTCCGCAAGTGACCTCGCAGACGAAGCGACGTGGGACGGTGAGAACCACAAGAGCGCGTTCATTTCGCTGGTCCTGCCAATCCTCGTGGTTCCCAATGGAGCACTCTGGGAGGTCGATTTCTGGGAGAACGGAGAGAGGAGTGGCGACCCGGTCAAAGTTGATCGATGCAGCTTCTTCGTGGGGCGCGAGTACGAAGCCGGCGACCGGATGCGGGGTGCCCGGTTGACGATCTCCCATCTTGAGTTCGTCACGCTGGCAGGACTCGATGCGCTGATGAAATCTATCGCCGGCAATGCCTTTTTCCCGCCCATCGAGACGATAGAGCGACTTCTAAAGCTACAGAGTAAATAGCGCACTACCCTAAAGCGGGGCCAGCGCGCCCCGACCTTGCCGTGTATCCCAGGTTGCCTCTCGGCGCGCACAGGAGCATACTCTGGCTGTAAGATGGCCACGGAGCACATCACTGGCGACGAACTCGAACTCTACGCCCTGACGAGGTTGCCCGAGCCATCACTCACTGCGGTGGAGGAGCACTTACTCGTCTGTGCGGGGTGCCGAGAGCGCCTCGCAGGGTGGGATGAGTACGTGCGCGCCATGCGGTCAGCCTGCCGCCAGTCTGAAAGCCACTCCGCGGGCGCCCGCTAGAATCCCGAAGGGACGGAAGCCTCCATCCGATGTGGGATTCTCATGAGCCGGCCGGCCATCACCACGGACGCTCCATCAACGGCGCATACACTGTCGACCTTGCGATCCAGCGCCAACGATCCGATCACGCGCGCCGATGAATCGACCAGCCAAAGCGTCTTCCACCCATGCGCGAGGACGTCGGTTCCGTGGGAGACAAGGTGAGTCGCGAACTCCGGCATGTCCGTTGAAGGCCATGGAGTTCCGCCGGCGAATCGATAGATGCGGGGCGAGCAGTAGGCAGCGTCCAGGTCGCCGTCACGCAGCAAGACGGAGGCGACCGACTGCCTTCCGAGTTCTTTGTGGTACTCACGGACCTCCCCGTCGAGATTGCAGAGGTAAACCTCGCCCTCGCTGGTACCGATCCCGATCACGCCATCCGCAACGGTGACTGCCGTTATTGCCGCAGTTATCGGTTGACCGTTGTACATCACTCCAAGCGTGATCTGAATCCGCACGACGTTGTCTGGTTCTCCAGCGCCGACGCCCTGCGATACCTCCTCGAAGGCCGCGTGCACCGCCCGGAAGCGATCGGCAGCCGTAGGGTCGCCTGGATTCAGGTCGGGATGAGTAAGTCGCGCCATGCGGCGATAAGCCCGCCTCACCTCGTCTGGCCCTGCTTGTGTGCTGATGCCGAGGGTCCGACACGCAGTTTGGTTTAGCCGGTTTCCCCCCACGGGTATGCTGAGGCTTTGCGATTGCTCATGGCGATTCGGAAGTTCCCAATCCCACAGGAGGTGGCCATGCGGGGTGAGTGCATACAGGTACAGGCCCTCGGCCGCCAGGATCACATCGGAGTCTGCAGCTACGGTCAACCACGCGAATTCGAAGTGGCCCTCGCGAGGAACCCGCCACGCCCACCTTTGGTGGCCGCGATTTGAGAAGCAGTAGACGCAACCGTCTCGGCAGGCCACAAGCCAGTCGCCGCGGTGCGACGCGAAGGACGTGCAGGCATTTGGCGCAAAGACTGTCCTGACAAGCCTAAGCTCCGGATCGATGAAGTAAAGCTCCGAGGGGTTTCCCTTCGCGTGCCGCTGAGTATATCCGAGCGAAAAGCCATCTGGCGCCAAGTGCAGGCGGTGGATGTTCGGCAACCCACGCACCTGGCGAATGGGCGACAGGGTTGTTGGGTCGAGATCAGTCAGTACCGAGCCTTTGCTCGTCGCCGCCAGGGCGCGTAGATGTTGGCCGACAGAGCAGACGATCTTCGGCATCGGAGAGACACGGGCCTCCTGCGCAATTGGGGGAAACATCGGCCCCCGCATTGTATCGCCCCGCGCAGAATTGTATACAAGTCCGCAAAGCCACTTGTGGCTTATGCAGTTAAAAGGGTTTAACGATATTCTCCTGCGACTTTTTGCGACCTGAACTGACTGTGTCCCTGAAACGCACATGCAACCAATCACCACAGCACTTCTACAGGACATGCGCACGCAGAGCGATGCGCGTTTGGATCTCGCCAAACAGGAGATTCGCAGGCAGACTCAGGAGTTGAACCGGCTCGCGGAGGAACTCTTCAGCGTTCCGGTGCGCGGGCGCCGCGCCGCTATGTCAGTACTGCGTCGGCAGGCGCGGGCCCTTGAGGCGATGGGAAAGCGGAATCTGGCACTGGCGCGCGGCGACACGGGGCGCGACGCCGCTCGCGCCCAGGTGCGGCGTGTGAAGGCTCGTTCGGCGTCCGCGTAAACGCCCCAGCGCCCGCGCACCGGCCCGCCGTGTGCGCGCGTCCCGCGCCGGGTGGTAGAACCCGGACCACCCTGGCGCGGGGCGCGGCCATGCTGGGCGTTACTGCACCACCAAGCGCGCGTTGGGTGGGCACGGAGGCGGCGCCTCCGGAAGCTTGACCACACCGTTTGCCAATTGCTCCGCGCTGACCAGCAGAGCGTAGGCGATCTCCCGCGCCCTCCCAACCGGAAGCGCTACGCCCGGGATCGGGCCGTTGTCGCCGTCGATATTGGCATTGCGCGGAATCATGAGGAGAACCGCCGGTTCTCCCTTGCCGTTCCAACCGAAACCGATACTGAGGCCGGTTCCGTCGTTCTGTGCTTGCATGCTGCTCCTTTCCCTACGAAATCACCAACCCGGGTTGCTGCATCATCGCGGAATTCGAAAGGCGCCCATTGCTGGACGCCCCGGCGTTGGACCACTGCGCCTGCACGAATTCTGGAGTCACCACCTGGCCGGCCACAAACTGCGCCGCGCCTTGGCCCTGGACGTTCACCTGAAGCGTCATCTGCCCGGGCATCGGCAGCGCGTTCGCGCCACCCGCTGGCGCTCCCATGACCGGGAGACCGCTCTGGTACGCATACGCCTGCCCGCCGTTCGCGTAGATCGCCTGCTGATAGAGCTTGCTGTTCATCTCCGCGAGGCTCCCCCCGTATGGCGTGGTCGCCGATAGCGGCATGTGCTGCCCCGTCGCCTCCGAGTACAGCATCAGCATTTTTCGGACGTCCGGGTCGCGCACCGCCACGCTCACGTGGCCGGCGTATTTCTGCTGGGCGATGCCCGCGATCTGCTTCGCCGTCGAGTTGTCGATGTTGATCGAGTAGATTTGTTTGACCAACCGCTTCGCCTCGTTCTCGGGCGACTCGACCCCCGCGATCTTTTCGCCGAGGCCCGCCAGGAATCCGACACCGCCGCCGATGGCTGCTCCCAGCCAACCGCCCTGCTGGAATCCAATCGCCGCGCCGCCGGCGGTTCCCATTGCGATCCCGCCCCACGTTCCCCTGCTCGAGCCGAGCAGGCCCTGCTGGGCGGCCATCAGCCCACCAGCGAACATCGCCGCGCCGGCCACGCCGTTGAGCCCGGTGATCTTTCCCCCTTCCGAGGTCTGGACGTCGGAGCCGTTTTCGTCCGTGCCGAAGGTAGGGGCCGACCGGGTGAAACCGCCCCACTTGATGCTCTTGAAATTCTTCAACAACCCGGTGATGCCGCCCACCGTGCTTCCCCCGCCTGCAGAGCCACCGCCGACGAACGGAGGCGTCCCCACGCCAGCACGATAGGTGGCCCAAGCCGGGTCGGACGACGGCGAGATCCCCCCGCCCAGAATGCCACCCAGCGGCGCCCCACCGCCGCCGGCACTGCGATCCCAACCGCCGCCCAAAATCGCAGGAAGAGAGAACCCGCCCGCGCCGCCGCCCGCTACCGCGGGGGCCGAAATCGACGGTACGGAGATTCCGCCAGGAACTCCGGTCGGCGCGGCGATCGCCGGAACGCCCATCCCTGTAATGCCAGCGAGCACCGCCGTGAGCGCGGCCACCGCTGCCGAGTTCTGCATCGTGGCGTTCGTATTCAGGTCCGTCGCCGCTTTGATCGGGTCCTGTTTCCCGCCTCCGAACACGCTCTTGAAAACCCCGGCGATACCGCCCTGTCCGTCGCTCCCATGAATAATCGGGTCCAGAACCTTGGCGGTCATGTTGCCCAGCCCCTCAGTGACAGGCTTCAGGATCGCGGAATGGATGGTCGAGCCGAGTTGCTTCGGAAACTCTCCGGGCTTGGTGAGCAGCGTGTTCCACAGGCTCGCCGACGCCTTCGCGGTTTCCTCGAACTGGCGCCTGCGCATTTCAAGGACCTTCTCCTCGTACTCAAGGCCGGCGTCCTGCATTTCCTTCTGAAGCACCATGCGCTCCCGGTCCATATCGTACAGGTGGGAGTGAGCCTCCTTGATCGCGAACTCCTGCTTTGCGGCCTCGGTTCGAACCGCCAGTTGCGCGCGCAGGGTCGCCAGTTCGTCCTGACCGGGCATGGCCGACGCTCCGATAATCCGAACCTGATGCGCGGCAGCGGATCGGATCGTCTGAAACTGAACCTCGTCCCGCTTCCGGGCCTCGTCCTGGGCCTTCTTCACCGCCTCCTTGAAGTCGTTGATTACCCGCTTCGAACCTTCGTCGAGGGTCTTGTAGACCTCGTCCCATTGCTTGGCCGCGTACTCGGCGGCCTTCATCTCCATCTGGCGATTCTGCTTGTCGACCTCGGCCTGCTGCTTCGCAAGCTCACGGTTAGCTGCCGCATACGCGGGACCGCTGACGGAGTCCGGGTTGGCCCCCTTGCGGATGACCTCATGCAGTTCCGTCAGGATCTTCTCGACCGGCCCCATCTCGACTGCGTTCATGCGGTTGATGAAGCCTTGCTCCAACTCCCGGGTGGAGGCGGCAGTTTCCGCGATGCCCTGCTTTCCGCGAAGGGCGGCGTTCTGCGTTTGGAGTTTGTAAGACTGGTCCATGAGGTTGATCTGGCGAATCGCAGCCTGCACGGTGTCGATGACCCCGCTCTGGTCGGCCAGCATGTTCTCGAGGTGTAGGCCGGCGGGAAGCTTGCCGCGGGTATCGCCGCCCATCGCCCTGCGGACGTCCTCGTAGCTGACGCCTTCGAACCCCTTGCCTTGTTGGTACGCCTGGGCAAACTCAGCCTGCCGCAGGCGCTGGTTCATGTGCTCCCGGCCGCGCGCCAGGACCTGCGAGGGATCGCCCTTCGCTTCGGTCACCTTGTACAGTTCGGCGCTCAGGCCACCGAAGCCGGATTTCCCGATTAGGTATTCAGCGATGTCCTTGGTGTCCTGCCGCCCGCCCACGATTTGCGCGAACATTCCCGGAGCGTTTTTCGTGACCAGTTCCGCGAACGAACGCACAGCCTTGTCCATCTTTTCCGCGAGGCTCTGGGCGGCCACGTCGGCCTCCAGGATGGCCTCTCGAAGCTTGTTCTCGGGCTTGTGCTCCAACTTGGCGATGGCGTTTTCGAGCTTTACGTTGGTGAGTTGCAATTCGGCGTTCGCCAGTTTTTGCTCGTCGGTGAACCGCTGGAACTCGCCTGCGGCGCGCTCTGCTGCCGTGTGCATCTCCTCCACAGCTTGGTGGAGTTCGATCATCTTTTTGATGACCTCGTAGATGACCGCGATCAGTGCGATAACGGCTACCGCCTTGAACGCCGAGTCCAGCGCCTGCCCAACGCCCGGCAGCATGGTGATGAACCCGCGAATGTGACGAGGGATATGGACGCCGATTTCCTCGCCCATCAAGGCGAGAGACGCCTTCGCCTCGTGGGCGGCAGCCCCCATCTGACCGGCGCCGCCGGCCCCGTCCGACTCGGCCTTGATCATCTTCGCGTAGGCCGTCGTCACGCGTTCGACCATGCCCTGCTCGTCGCCGAGCTTCTTGATGATGCGGTCCCGCTCGGCTGCGAGGCGATCCACGCCGGATTTGCCGTACGCGGCCGCCTGCTTCTCGATAGACTGCGTGAGCCGCTCCAACGAATTGCGCGAGCGGTCGTTGACCTTGAGCATCATGTCGGCCATGCGCTCGGCAGCCTTCTGGACGCGCTCGTTCGCCCCAACACTGCCCTTTTCGAACCCCTCCACTGCGGCGTTCATCTGCTTGATCGCCGCCAGTACGGATCGCGGGTCGACGTCAAAAGTTACGGATTCCTGGTCAGGCATTTTTACCTTCTCCCTCCTCCTGCCGCGCCGTGCGGCCCATACCCCGCTTGACGCCGGCGACGATCAAGCTCCAGCGTGATTGCCCGCTGGGTCGCGGGATCACGCCGAAAGAAGATCCCCTGCAGCCGGCGCAGATCGTCCGTCGCCAGCGCATTTATTTGCATCCCCTGAAACTCGCCGGTTGGAACCACAGACGGCGTGCGAGCACGGACGACCGGCCCGCCGTCCCTAATAGCGATGTGCATAACTCCCTATCCCCTCAAAGTCCGGTTCATCGCCTTCCCATCGCCGGAAAGATGAGCGAACCGCGAGATTCCGCTTGCTTCCTTTTCGAACCTGATCGATGAATCGTCATGCGATGACCTTCTCGAACGCCTGCCTCTTCAACAAGACCGCCGATCAATGCCGCAAGGTCGGCGCGCGCGGCGGTCGCGCCCGCGCCCGGAACCTGCGCCTCCGACATGCGGCCAGGACAGCCACACCGCCTCCCGCGCCGCCAGAAACAGAAGAGGACCGCGAGACCGCCCACGAAGCCAGCGCCCTGCTCGATGAGCAGTTCCCGCACCTGCGAACGGCGTTCGCGCCGCGCCAAACTACGCGCGAGCAATTGCTGCGGCTCCTCCGACAACCGGGCGGCGCCAGCACCGACCAGATGGTCGTGGCGCTGGGCCTGGACCGCCAGTACGTATGCAGGTCGTTCCGGTCCATCGCTGGGCAGGCGGTTCAAATCTCCCGGTTGGTTCGGGCTGATGGCACGCGCGCCTACGTCGCCCGGTAGCCGTTAGCGCCGCCCTGGGCGTTTTCGCAGCTTCCTGGCGAGCTTCCGGTCTCTACGGACCCTATCGCGCCGCGACATTTCAGCCATGATTGCGCCCTGAACGGGGCCGTTAGCGAATCTGAATTCGCCCCGAGTCGCGACCAGTTCCGCTGCGGTGAGGTTGGTGATGAGGCATCCCTGATACTTCCCCTCGGGAATGACGGTTGGGCGAGGCTTGTGCGTGGTGTTGTTCATGTTTTTTGGTGGTTGCGACCCTCCCGCACCCCCTGGGGAGGAACCCCGCTGCTCTGCGGGGAAAGGAGACCCAGGGGGTGCGGCGCCCTGCAAAGTTCAGCTACTTGAGGCGCAGAATTTCGACCTCGCGAGCCCTGTAGTTGATCGCCGCGAGCGAAGTCGTCGCGGGCACCCCGGATACTTGCGAAGCAAGCGTGGTAGTTCCGAAGTCGGCTGGGATCGGCGCAAGGCTGATCTCGAACGGGCGCCACTTCGTCGCTGTCCGAAGCACCAGCGCGCCTGCCGTGTTGCGCTGATCGCTGACCTCGAGGAGCTCGACTCCCATCGAGAACTTGGTAACGATTCGGTCCTTGATGTCCTGCCACAGGCCGTCGAGCGCTGGCCGACGACCCGTTTGCTCGGTGGAGCGCTTGAAGCGCAACGTGGCCTTGTACAGCCCGCCGTCGACCCACGCGCGCTCGACGCGCCCCTTCTGGTCCTCAACGCCCGCCATCCAGTGGTTGTCGCAGACCGGCGCCCCGTTGTTCAGCAGCGAAAGGTCGGCGCCAGCGGGGTCCAACCGGAGCTTGTGGGCGCGGCCCTCCGTCCAGCTATAGCGATCGACATCGACGCCTGTGTACCAGACCACGTCCACGGTGCGCTGGTCGTCGTTGATGGTCTGCGGCGCGACCTGCGCGCCGAGCGCCTGACGCCCGGACGCCTCCCACTGGCGCAGGAAGTCCGCAGTGAGTCCGTGCTCGTTTTCAGAAGTGGGCATGATTCTTCTCCTATGATGTTTTGTCTACTCCGAACTTTTCATACAACTCGGGACCGGCCAACGGGAGGCCGGCGGGAGCCGCATGCGGGCTTTGCAGTTGCCCGCTTTCCCTTATCTCAGTCAGTCTTCGGAACGGCCCGGAGGG
>JAJFUV010000226.1 GCA_021372245.1 Terriglobales bacterium | reverse complement strand
CAGTCACAGGTCTGACCAATCTCCTTCACGAGGTCAAACGCCTCAAACGAACATGCAGCCTGTGACCTGTCTACTCCGAGAAAATCCCTTCTCTCGGAGCTTATCCCGCACACGAGCCTAATCATTCATACCATCTCCTTCGTCAACAATGTCTAGCTCCACCCTCCGCCCAGGGCCTTGTAGAGGCGGACCAGGTTGGCTGTAATCGAGGCGTCGCTCTGCGCCAGCTGCGTCTGCAAGCTCAGCAAGGAACGCTGCGCGTCCAGAACAGTAAGAAAATCCTTCAAGCCGGCGCTGTAAAGGCTCCGCGAAAGTGTCAACGCCTGTTCCGCCGAAGTGGCCGCCTCAGCCAGGGACTTGCGCCGCACCTGCTCTTTGGCAAAGTCGCTCAGCGCGTCTTCCACATCCTGCAGCGCGCCGAGCACCGTGCTTTCATACGAAATCAATCGCTGATCGAGCACCGCGTCCTGCACTTTGATCTGTTCGCGAATCTTGCGGCGATTGAAAACTGTGTGCTGGACCGACCCTGCCAAGCTGCCGGCCAATCCGCCCGGTGTGAACAGGTTGGCAATCGTGAGCGAAGTGAGGCCGAGGCTCCCGCTCAACTTGAAGCTCGGATAGAGGTCCGCTTGCGCCACGCCCACCCGGGCAGTCTGCGCGGCCACCTGCCGCTCGGCGCTGCGGATGTCCGGGCGCCGGCGCACCAGGTCGGCGGGCATCCCCACGGCGACTTCCACGGGGATCACCGGCACCGGCTTGACCTCGGCCAATTCGCTGTCGATCGCTCCCGGTTTCTCGCCGAGCAGTACGGCGAGGGCGTTGGCGGATTTCCGCAAGGACGCTTCCAGCGTGGGAATGCTCGCGCGCGTCGATTCCAAGTTCGACCGCGCTTGCTCGACGTCCAACTTCGTCGCCAGACCGCTCTCGTAGCGCGCCACGGTCAGATCATAGGTTTCCTGCTGCGCCTTCAAATTGGACTTGGTGATGGCGATCTGGGACTGGTAGGACCTCACATCCACGTAGTCCAGTGCGACCTCGGCGGTGAGGCTCACCAGCACGCCCCGGAGATCTTCCTGGGCGGCTTCCACGTCGGCGCCGTACGCCTCGATCGACTGGCGAATGCGCTTGTAGAAATCCGGCTCCCAACTGGCGTCGATCCCGGCCGCGTACGATTGCGTGAGTTCGCCCGTGCCGAGCCTCGAACTACTACGGTTCCCTGTCGCGCTACCCGACGCGGTAACCGTGGGGAGCCGGTCGGTTTCCGCCGCCCCCTTCAACGCGCGCGCCTGCCGGACTTTGGCTTCCGCCTGGCGCAGGTCGAGGTTCCCTTTCACCGCGCGTTCTTCCAAAGATGTCAGAACGGGGTCGCCCAAGGTCGCCCACCAACGGGATAGGGTTGTGTCGGCCGCGGGCTTGGCGGCGGCGCCCCCCTCGACGGGAGTATTCCAGTTTGCAGCCTGAGCCAGCGGGGTGGATGTGGGTGGCTTGTAGTGTATCCGGCGCGCTGCGCAGCCGGAAGAGAACAGAATGAAGAGCCCTGCCAGAACCGCTGTCGTGGATTGTATGGCGTTTCGTCTCATCGCTTGCATCTCGCAGCTCCAGAATCGAACCCTGGAGCCCGCGTACGCGAGAGACAATCGGAGACAATCAGGTGACGTAACGTGACACGCTTAATGATTTCAACGACTTAGACCCATCTGGCGGAGAAGCTCCCGGTAGCGCGCATCCTGGCGCAGAGGGTCGAAAACCGGGTCCGCGGCCACCAGCACCACCGCAGGCTGGCGTCTGGCGACACATGCCTGGAGTTGGCGGAAGGTCTCGTCCGTGTCCCCGAGGCCCAAGCTGATCATCGCCAACGAAAGCGGGGACGCGTAGGACTTCGCCGGCTGTTGGAGCAGGCGGTTGAGGATTGCGCGGGCCTGTCCGCTATCTCCATGTTTCGCCAGGAGGTAGCCGTAGACACCGATGGCGGGCGATTGATCCGGGATCTTTGCTTCGGATGCGCTCATCTCGGCCAAGGCCCGCCGTCCCTGTCCCGACAGGCTGAGCGAAAGGAGGTACGCGCGTTCGCCGGGCCCGCGTCTGGGAGCGGACTTGCTCAGCTCCATGCTTTCCGAGATGACACGGGGGTACTCCCGGTTGAAGTACTGAACTTCGGTCAGGATGGAGCGGGTGGTGCGGGTCAATGGGTCGAGTTCGTGCGCCCGCAACACCTCGCCCAATGCTTCCCGAGGTTGCCCGGTAGGGATGAGGTACATCAGGGCGTACATCAGGTGGCCTTGCGCCCAATCCGGATTCAGCTCAATCGCCCGCCGGAACCTCTGTTGGGCGCTCCTCCAGTTCCAATCCAGCGCCTCGTAAGTTCCCACGGCGGCTTGCGCTTCGCCGAGCTGATCGTCGAGTTCCAAAGCCTTCATAGCCGCCTTTCGGCCTTTGGCTATGATGGCGGCGTCCCGGCCGTCGCTGCGCATGATGAGCAACTGGTAGCTCTGCGCCAGCCAGGCCCATGCCGGTGCGTAGTTCGGGTCACCGGCTATGGATTTTTCGAAGCACGCGATGCTCTTCTCGACGCTGCCCCGTTCCCACTCGTACCAGTAATATTGCCCTTGCAGAAATGCGCCGTAGGCCTCCGGGGTTGCCGCGCGGCGGATCAATCGGCTGCCCACCGGCATGGGAACGCGGATACGCGAGGCGACCGCGCGTGTCAACTCGCGTTCCAGGCCTGTGAACGAGTCCCGGCCGGTTTCGCGAGTCTCGGCCCAGACGTAAGATTGCGTGCGCGTATCGGTCATTTTCGCCGAAACCACAATCTTGGAGCCGGTCGCGCGCACAGTCCCTTCGATGATGTAGTCGACATTGAGTTCCGCGGCGTACTCGTAGGGCGAGCGGCCGGATTCCTTGACTTGCCGGCCCGACGCGCGAGAGATCACGCGAAGACCTGGGATGCCGGTGAGTCCGGTGATGATCGAATCGGCCACGGCGTCACCGAGGAGTTCCTGTTCCGATTGCGGCGACAGCGACTGGAACGGTAGAACGATCACGGACGCCGGTCGGGGCGCCTCCGTCCGGGCGTAGCGCTTGCGCAACAGCGCGACTCCACCCGCGATCGCGCCGCCGAGGACGAGAACCGCAAGGGCAGCGAACACCGTCCGGCGCGAGAGGAACCGGCTCTTGGATGCCTCGCCCTGAGCGCCCGCTTCCTCGAAATCCGGCGCGAAGCTGCGCGGACGCAAGGTAATAATAAGTGGGTCGTTCCGGCCTTCCTCGTGGTAGTACTTCTTCAGGCGTTCTCGCAAGCGGCGCGCCTCTACGCGAACGATGGAATCGATGCGCGGGTCGAATGAATCCTTCTTATCGAAGACCTCGAAGCCGAGCACGAATTCGTTCAGCTTGTCGGTTTCACCGGCCAGCGCCTGTTCGACGACGAAGCGGAGAAACCGCCGGTGCCGTTCCGAGCCGGAAAACGCACTGCTCGAAAGGATGCGGTCGAGTTGCTCTTGGATGATTCGTTTCTTGTCGTCGGTGATCGCGGTCATGAGGTCGGGCGGCGAACTCACGCCCGTGGCGGCAATTTTAGTTTATCGCGGGTGCACTCTAGAGGTCCGCACCCATGTTATATAATCGTCCGGTTTGTCGAATGTCAGCTTTTGAACGGAGATTCACCATGCAGGCAGATTCAAAACCGAACGGCTGTTCATGCTGCGGCATGTCACGCCGGTGTTTTCTTAACGCAGCCAGTGTGCTTCCCGCGGCCGCGCTGGCGGGTGCGGGCCTGACTTCGCTTGCCCGTGCCCAAGGCGGGGACGCCAAAGGCTTGGGCGAGTACATCGACCTCGCGTCGTTCCGCCCCAAGCCCAAGGTGCGCGTCATGAACGTGGTTGTGCGGCAGAAGCTGCCGTACTGGCTGGGCTGGCCCGGCACGTCGTACGACGTCGCAGGGAAGGACAAGGAGTATTCGGGCTTCATCGCCAAGTCGGCCGCCCGCCTGGGTATCGGCCTGGAGCGGGAACCCGCGGCCCTGGAGGCCCCCGAGGCCGTCGAGGCGTACGTGCGCAAGGTGCAGTCGGAGAAGCCCGACGCCGTCCTGGTCCAGATCCAGCACATGGCCAGTTGGAAGATGGCCGAGAAGATCGCGAACGACGGAGGCGTGCCCACCATCATCTTCGCCCCCATCGGCATGTCCTTCACCGGTCACGTGCTCAAAATCTCCCGCCAGCCGGGCGTGTACGTGATCTCCAGCCTCGAAACCGGCGCCATCGAACAAGCCATGCGGATGATTCGCGCCAAGAAGCAGTTCGCCGAATCACGCCTGCTGGTTGTCGCGGGCAAGGAGCGCAAGGAGGAAACGCTGGATCTGCTCGGTACCAAAGTCCGCCGCATTCCGCGCTCCTCGTTGAACGAACTGTTTGCGAAAATGCCGGAGACCGACGAAGCCCGCGAAGTCTCGCGCAAGATGCGCCGGCAGGCGAAGAAGATCGTGGAGCCTTCCGAGAAGGACACGCTCAACGCGGCCCGTTCGTTTATGACCGCCAAGCGTCTTCTGAGGGACGAAGAGTCGAACGGACTTACCACGGACTGTCTAGGCATGGTTCAAACAAAGGTCATGCCGACGCCGCCCTGCATGGCCGCCACGCTGTTCCAGGATGCCGGCATCACCTACGGGTGCGAGGCCGATGTGTTCGCCGCCATCTCCCTCATGTTCACCAGCTACCTGTTCGACAAGCCTGGTTTCATCAACGATCCGGTTCCGGAAACGGTCAAGAACCTGTTGATCACCGCGCACTGCGTCAGCCCGACTCTTCTGAACGGTTTCGGCAAGCCCGCCGAGCCATACATCCTTCGTTCGCATTCGGAGTCGAACATCGGCGTCTCGCTCCAGGTTCTATGGCGCGAGAGCCAGCCCGTCACATTGGTTCGCTTCAAGAACCCGAACGAGCTGATTCTGGACACGGGCAAGGTGGTGGCGAACATAGACACGCCGCCCGCCGGTGGCTGCCGCACCAACTTCGAAATCGCGATGGACCGCGTGGAAGACGCGCGAGATGTGTTGGGCTTCCACCAGGTGGTTTTCTACGGAAATCACAGGAGGGACGTCGAGGCCTTCTGCCAGATGTACGGCATCAAAGTGGTCCATTCTCCGGAGCACGCACCGGAAATCGGATCCAGCGTTCCGAAACCTGCGTAGCCGGCAGCACGGAGTGATCCGGGGGCTCGGTTCTAGGCGCCGTCGCCAATTGTCGGGACGACGTTTTGGGGCAGGAGCCCCATCTGCTCATAGATTGGACGAATCCCACGGCGCAAGGCGGGCCGTTGCGAGACGAACCAGGCCGCCCCGGCCAGTACGGTGGCGCCGTTGACAATCACAGTGAGCGGCGCGCCGATGGCGTGCGCCATGACTCCGGCCAGCAGGTTGCCGAAGGGCACCATCCCGATGAAGGCGAGTGTGTAGTAGCTCATCACGCGGCCGCGCTTGTCTTCGGGGACAACGGTCTGGATGATTGTGTTGCTCGACGCCAGACCCTGGACCATGCCGAACCCGGTGACGAGCATCATCACCACGGAAAGCCAGACGGTTCTCGACAGGCCGAAGCCGATCAACCCTAAACCGAAAGCAGCCGCCGCGATCGGAATCATGCGGCTGAGTCCCAACACACTCTTGCGGGTGGCCAGCGAGATCGCCGAGACCAGCGCGCCAACGCCAACGGCGGCGGTAAGAGTGCCTAGGGTGTGGGGATCTCCGTGCAGCACGGAGACGGCGAAGACCGGCATCAAGACCATAAACGGCATGCCCATGAGGCTGATCACGACAAACAGCAGCAGGATGGTGCGGATAGGAACGAAGCCGGCGACGTAAGTCCAGCCCTCTTTCAATTCGGCGCGGAGAGACCCGGCTTGGCGCTGGGGCGGCTTCACGTGCACCCTCATGGCCAGGAGCGAGCCGATCACGGCCAGGTAACTGATCCCGTCGATCAGGAAACACCAAGCCTCACCCGTGGCGGCGATCGTGATGCCGGCGAGCGATGGCCCAATGAGCCGTGCCATGTTGAACATCGACGAGTTGATGGCGATGGCGTTGCCGAGATCGCGGCGATCCTCCACCATCTGCACGACGAAGGCCTGTCGGCCCGGCATGTCGAAGGCGTTGATCACTCCCTGAAAGGCGCTCAGCCAGAGAATCCAGTTGATCGTGATGTAGCCGGAGAAGGTGAGGCCGGCCAGGAGGAGGGCCTGGACCATGGCGAGAGCTTGGGTCCAGATGAGGACCTGCCGCCGATTCAGGCGGTCTACCCACACCCCTGCCACGGGAGCCAGCAGGAATGAGGGAAGTTGGCCGACGAAACCGACCGTGCCCAACAGCAGCGCGGACTTGCTGAGGCGGTAGATAAGCCAGCCCGTGGCCACGCGGGTCATCCAGGACCCGACAAGCGAAATACCCTGGCCGCCCACGAAAAGGCGGAAATTGCGGTGACGCAAGGCGCGCCAGGCGTGCGAGGGGAACCACCTGCGCGGCGCATTCCCTTGTGGACCACCGGGAGACTCGATGTGCTCCGAATCCACAACCACCAAGTTTCTCACAGACGCCGGGATCTCATCTGCAATGGGACTGGGTAGACCTATAATTGGGGAGCGTAGTTTTGAACTGCTCTCATCTCGGGGGAGATTTGGGGGCGATGACGTCTATGGTCCGCCAACGCGGATTTACTGCCAAGTGCCTGGCGATCTGGGTGGTCGCGGCGTCCATCTGCGAGCCTGCTCGGGCCGCGCGGCGTGAAGTCATCAAGACCGATTGGAACGGGTTCGAGCGCCGGGTGTCGGAACAGAAACTTGAAGGCCGCAAGGTCCGCATCCAGTTAGCCGATGGCGGCGAGATCAAGTCCAGACTGATCAGAACGGCCGGAAACGGTGTGGTCCTCCATGCGAACCGGACGACGTCGCAGTGGAAGACAAGCAAGAACGAGGCTCTCCTGCCAAGAGATCAGATCCGCTCGGTGCGCTTCGAGGGGCATCTGGGCCATCGGGGACTGTTTGCCGGTCTGGCGAGCTTCGGAGCCGCCCTCGGTGTCGGCTCGGCAATCGCTATCTCCCAGGATGCGCTCGATATCTCGGAGGGCCCGTTCATGATAGTGATACCCGCTGTAATGGTGGCGGGATCCATAGGAATCGGAGTAGCGG
>JAJFUV010000186.1 GCA_021372245.1 Terriglobales bacterium | reverse complement strand
ACCACACTCTCCGAATAAATCTCGTAGATCTTTTCGTCGTCGCGGAACCTTTGGATGGCAAACGGCCATTGGACTCCGCCGCCCACGTCGCGGTACTTCGAAAACAGCGTGACCTCCTCGAAGCGCTCCTTGGTCTTGGGGTCGCGCCGGACGAAGCTCTGCCGAATGGGGAGCTTGGTGGTCTGGTGGAAGTACACGGTCGTGGTGAGATTGTCGCCGTCGGTGATGTCCACGATGTCGACCGGCTGATTGTCGTACACGTCCGAACCTTGCCACTCGAATATCAACCCGGGCTCGCCCAGACGCATGCGCAGGATGTAAAGCACATTCCGGCGGGTGGTCTCCGTGAACCTGGACACCACGTCTTCGGAGATCGGACGCGCGCCGCGGAAGCTCAGGTCGTACCCCTTCCCGTCCGCAAACAGCACGCCGTACTCCTCCTTTTTGCCGAAATTCTGGCGCTCGCGTACGCCGAAGAAACCGCGTTGCGGAGGCTCGGGGCGCGTCAGGTAGCGCGTGTAAATCTTGGCGCGAGAAAAGCCCGAGAGCTGCTCGCGATAGAACGCATAAGCGCGACCCGACTCGACGCGGTCGCGCATCTCCAGGTAGCGCTCGCCGCCGAGAGCGGCGAGCGCGTCATCGATCACCTTCTTGCCGCGCTCCTGGCGGGTCTGGCCCGGAAGCGCCAACACCGCGCAAAGCACGAGAAAGAACGCACGTTTGGTCATGGCCGTTTGCTCACATCGTCTGCCTTCATACCCGAGTTGAGCGTCCACTGCTGGATGGTTACTTCAGCGGCAACCCGCTCGCCCTGCCGGATCGTGATCTTGTGCGGGAGGCGCACACCGCCCACTTCCTTCCAATCGCCGTAAACCTCGTCCACAGTGCTCGAAGGACCTTTGACCTGCACACTCTGGTAGGAGAGCTTCAACGGCATGCCGGTCTTCGGATCCACGCTCACGATGGCGAGGTCGCCTTGTTGATCGGAGATTTCGACGGCGCTGTCGCCCGCCGCATTCACCTTGCGGTCTGCGTTGCGGTCGCTTGTCAGCAATGTGAACAGGTTGCGGAAGACCTGCCCCTGGGCCTGCTTCAGGACCGGGCCGCCCAGCGGCATACTGCCCTGCGGCGACACCAGCCAGCCCGTCTTGCCGTCGAAATATATGCCCATCTTGCCGAACGGGAGTTCGTTCTCCTGGCGAATGTGCGAGGGGGCGAGCCACCGCGTGGTCTGCTTGGCCTTCATTTTTGCGCCACCGGCTCCGGAGAACTCAACGTCGGCCACCATGGTGCAGTCCTTCACGGCAGCCAGCTTGTCTGTCCCGCCCATCGCCTGCTGCGCCGCTTCCAACAGCTTGCGGCCGCGCTCCAGGCTGGCCGGGTCCTCCTTGGCGCGTTCCTGCTTGGGCTCGGGAATCTTCAGGTCGATGTTGCTTACAGGCAGGCCCAGTTCGGTGAGTGGCTTGCCGAAATCGGACGGCTTGCCCACCGCCACGATGGTGAACTCCGCGGGCTTCAGATACTGCTTGGCCACCCGCAGCACATCCTGTTTCGTAACAGCGGCGACGGCCTTCTGATACTGGAAGATAAAGTCCTTCGGATAGCCGTAATACTCGTAACGGATCATGCGCGACAGCGTCTTGTATGGCGTGTCGAAATTGAACACGAAGCTGTTGAGCGTGGTCTGCTTGGCGGTTTCGAGTTCCGCGTCGGTCACCGGCTCGGTGCGGATCTTGTCGATCTCGCCGCGCGCGGCCTGAATGGCGTCAACCGTTGACAATGACTTCGTGCTCCCGCTCACATAGAACGTGCCAGGGTGCGTGAAGTCGGCCGACCAGCTTGCACGAATGCCGTAAGCGTAGCCGAGTTCGGTGCGGACCTTCTTGAAAAGGCGGCTCGAAAAACTGCCGCCCAGGATGTAGGACATCACTTCTAGCGCCGGATAGTCCTTGTCGTCGAACCGGCCACCCAAGTGGCCCAATTTGAAGAAGGTTTGCGTGACGTCGTCCTTGGCGGCCAGGAATGTGCCGGGCTGCGGATGCTTGCGCACTTCCGGGAACACCGGCACCGCGGGCTGATCGACGTTCCAACCGGCGAACAACTGTTCGAGCTGCGCTTTCATCTCGTTCGTCGAAAAGTCGCCATAGACGGCCAGCATGGTGTTCTTCGGAAGGAAATAACGCTTGTGAAACGCGATCAGGTCGTCGCGCTGCACATTGTTCACGTGTTCGTACTCCATCCGCGCGCCGTACGGCGTATTCCGGCCGTAAATCAATTCCTCATATTCACGTGAGACGATATCGGGGGCGTCGTCGTTGCGCCGCGCAATGGAGCCCCTGAGATACGTCTTGGCCAGGTCGAGCTTCTCCTGGCGGAACTCTGGAGCCGTCATGAGATCGCGGAACACTTTCATGACGTCGCCCGTGTTGTCCTTCAAACAAAAGAATGAAACCTGCGCGCTGGTTTCGCCGATCTGGCTCTCCACGGATGCCGCCACGTTTTCCAGCCGTTCGTCGATCTGGTCGCCGGTCTGCTCTTTCGTACCGCCCGTGCGCAGGACCGTGCCGGTCAGTTCGGCGAGCCCGATCTTGTCAGGAGGATCGAACAGGTTGCCCGTGCGGATCAACGCCATGCCGTTTACGGTTGGGAGCTCGTGGTTCTCGAGCAGATACACCTTCATGCCGTTGGCCAAGGTGAACGAAGCGACCTCGGGAATCTTGATCTGGCCGAGGGGCGGATACTTCAAATCCTTGTAGGAGGCCGCCGGCGCGGCCGGAGCGCGGCGAGCGGCAGCGGCTTTCTTCGGAGTTGGCCGGGGAACGGCCGTAACCTGCGCGCCCAGAGTTGCGGCGGCCAGTAGTGGTAACAGGAATCTGAATTTCACTTCGCACCTCCCTGGGACGCCTGCTTTGGCGTTGTGGTGTACGCCACCGTCCGGTTTGCCTTACCAAGGTATTCGCGAGCCACGCGCTGCACATCCGCGCCGGTCACTTTGTTGATGTCGTCGATTGCTGTGAACAGCTTGCGCCAATCGCCGTAAGCCACGTAGTACACGGCGAGTTGCATGGCCATGCCGGGGTTGCTGTCGAGCTGGCGAACCAGCGACGCGCGCAGTTTCGTCTTGGCGCGAGCGAGTGAAATCGCGTCGACGGGCTCCTTCGCCAGCTTGTCGAGAATGGCGTAGGCGGCTTTCTCGTTCTCGTCCACCGAGTGGCCCACCGCCGGCACCGAGTACAGCATGAATAGGTTGGGGTACTTCGAGCCGGGCATGTTCGGGACCGCGCCCGCCGCCAGGCTGATTTTCTTATCCCGCACCAGGTCCTTGTAAAGCAGTCCCGTGCGGCCGCTGGCAAGAATGGTGGCCAGAATGTCCAGCACCGGGTCGTCGGCATGGCGCGCGTCGGGCCGCTTGTATCCCACCAGAAGGATCGGCTGGCTCGGCGATTCGATTTCGAGCCTCTTCTCGCCTTCCTGCTTGGGTTCGACTGTGCGAAGCCTCGGCGGCATGGGGCGCGCCGGGAGCGAACCGTAATATTTATCCGCCAGGCGGCGCATTTCCTTCGGGTCGACGTCGCCGGCAATGGCCGCGGTCATATTCCCGGGTACATAGTAAGTCTCAAAGAACGCCCGGGCGTCCGAAGCGCGGAGGTTTTCGATATCGGCGGCCCATCCGGCGATGAAGTTTTGGTATGGATGCGCGGAGAAAGCTGTTGCGATGAGCGTCTCCTGCAGCTTGCCCTGCGGACTCGATTCAATGCGCATGCGGCGCTCTTCACGCACCACGTCGCGCTCTTTGTAGAACTCGCGGAAGACGACGTTGCGCAGCCAGTCCGATTGCATCAGGAACCACAACTCGGCGCGATTGGTGGGCAGGCTGTAGTGGAACATCGTGAAATCCACGCTTGTCCCAGCATTGAAACCAACGCCGCCGTTCTCTTCGATCACGCGCGGGTATGCGTTCTGATCGACGTAGGCGTTAGCCTTCTCGATGGCGACTTTGACCTGCGCCTGCAATCGCTCGAGCACACTCGCATCGGCGCGAAAGCCCTTGTTGCGCTCCGCTTCCAATTGGTCGTACAGAGTTTCCACTTCAGCCAGGGCTTCCCGCTCGTGTTGATAATCCTTGCTGCCTACGTTGCCCGTGCCTTTTCCAATCATGTGCTCGAACATGTGCGCGACGCCGGTGCGGCCCTTGGGGTCGTCGACCGCGCCCGCATTGACGTGCAGATGGAAGGAGGCCACAGGGGCCGCGTGACGCTCGAGAACGATGAAGTGCATGCCGTTAGCGAGCGTGAACTCGGTGATCTTCTTTTCGAAATCCGCCAGGCTCTGCGCCGCCAAAACCGCCGGTACAAACAGCAGCGCAAGCCTCAAGCGCTTTGTTGTCATGAGATTAGCTCTCTGTCTATTGGGTTGGACGTACAGTCTCCATTTTAACCGCACTTTGGCGCCCACCAGGGAGGACGACTCCTGTAGAATGGGGGTTTATCCGTATGTCGAGCCTTCGATTCTCTGCCGTCCTGCTTGCTGCTGCTTCCCTGCCGCTGTTGATTGGCTGCAAGAAGTCGCCGCCGGCCAACGTCGCCGCCACAGTCAACAACCGGCCCATCACCTATACCGACCTCGACCGCGAGTATCAGGCGCAATTCGCCTCACCCACCCCCGGCGAGAGCCCGGACCAGACCAACATTCAAAAACTGGAAGTTCTGCGAGGCTTGGTCGACAACGAGATCATGCTCCAGAGGGCCGAAAAGCAAGGCTTGATGGCGACCGACGCCGACGTGGAAGCCAAGCTGAACCAGGTGAAGGCGCCGTATACGCAGGAGGAATTCCAGAAGCAGCTCGACGCCCGCAAGATGACCATGCAGGACCTTAGGTCCAAGTTCCGCCGGGACCTGAGCGTCGAGAAGTTGTTCAACAAGGAAATCACCTCGCGCATCACCATCACCGACAAGGACGTCACGGACTTTTACAACATCAACAAGGCCAGCTTCAACCTTGCCGAACCCCAGATCCACATGGCGCGCATTCTGGTCACGCCCCGCCCGGACCCGAACGCCAGGAACCTCAAGAACGACAAGGCGCAGAGCGAAGAGCAGGCGCGCAAGAAGATCGCCATGCTCGACGCGCGCATCCGCCAGGGCGAGGACTTCACCATGCTGGCCCAGAACTTTTCGGAAGATCCGAACACTACGCCGAACGGCGGCGACATGGGCTTCATCCC
>JAJFUV010000175.1 GCA_021372245.1 Terriglobales bacterium | reverse complement strand
AGCCTGGACGGGCTTCGGGAAGAGTTGCCCCGTGCGCGCGAGATATTGGACAGCCTCGGTGTGCCGTATTACACGGCCGTGGGCAACCACGAGGTCGTGCAGCGGGAAGGCGATCCTGTGTACGAGAAGCCTTATCGCGACGCTTTCGGCGAAGGCCGGCTGCAGTATTCCTTCGTCCACCGCGGCGTCGAATTCGTTGTACTGAACGATTCAGGGTCCGCCTCGCGGAGGCCGAAGGGCGTGTTCGACGAGCGCGTGCGCAGTCTGGACCGTTTGCTACGCGCCAATCCTCGCCTGCCGAAGTTGTTGTTCTGTCACATTCCGCTGGTGCCAATTCGGGAGGAAGCGGTCCTGGCCAAGAGCTTCGGCTTCGGATCGTACAAGGTGAGGGAACCCGAGGTCCTGGAAGTTGTTGAAGCGCGAGGTTCCAACGTGCGCGCGGTGCTGAGCGGGCATCTACACCTGACAGGCATGGTAAGAGAGAAGGGAATTGTGCACGCCTCCATCTGTGGAACGGCCTCCTATCCGCACGACGTGGCCGTATACACGTTGTTCCCAGGCCGGGTGGAAATTGAAGTGGTGCGCTTGCCGTCGAACCTGCTCGCGCCCTCGACGAACATCCACGGCGCAGGACGCCACGGCGTGGACTGTATCGATGCAGGGCATCCCGACTACACCAGCTACCTGATGGGTTCGGCGGCCGAGCGGCGGTTCACGATCCGGTTGTGACCTCGGCTCGCCCCGCGAGTTATACTGGCCGAAAAATGGCGGAAATGAAAGGCGATCATACGATGAGTGTGAATGACACGCGAAGGAGTTTCCTGAGAACCTCGGGGGCGGTCGCGTCCACAGGTTGGGCCTCAACCTACGCAGCGGGCGGCCGGTCGAATCCGGGGCCCAATGACACGATCAATCTGGCACTGATCGGATGCGGCGCGAGGGGCCGCGGCTTGCTGATCCCGCGCTTCCAGGCGTTTCCCGGCGTGCGTTTCGTTGCCGTCTGCGACGTGAACTCGAAATACCTCGCGGAAGGACGCAAGCGCGCCGGAGGCGATCAAGTCGCCGCATACAAGGACTACCGGAAGCTGCTCGAAGACAAGAACATCGACGCAGTGATCATCGCTACCAATCAGCAGTGGCATGTGCTCCCCATGATCGCGGCGTGCCGGGCAGGGAAGGATGTGTACCTTGAAAAGCCGCTGTGCAACAGCATCGGCGAGGGTCCGTTCGCAATCCAGGCGTGGCGCAAGTACAAAAGGATCGTGCAGGTGGGCACGCAGCAGCGCAGCCAGGAGCATTACCGCCAGGCTGTGGAGTTGATCCAGGCCGGCAAGTTGGGAGAGATTTCCGAGGTGCGGATCTGGGATTACGAGAACTACTGGCCTGGGTCCGGTTCGCCCGCGGATACCGATCCGCCCGCGGAACTGGACTGGGACTTTTTCGTCGGCCCGTCGCCGTACAGAGCTTACAACCCTAACATGTATTACAACTACGGCTACGACTGGTTCAGGGTGTCCGGAGCCGGTCACCAGGTTGCCTGGGGCGTCCACCACTTCGATATCGTGCTGTGGGCGATGGGTGTGAACTCGCCAAAGGCAGTACACGCTACGGGCGGAAACTTCGCGTTCGAGGACAACCACGACTATCCGAACACGTTCAGTGCGACACTCGAATTCGGTCCGGGACCGGTGGCCAAGCGCGGGTTCGTAATGCAATACACCATGCGCACGGGTTGCCGCCGCGAGACGCGGTCGCACGGGAAGTGTTTCATGGGTAGCGAGGCGTCGATGGTTTTGGACCGCAGCGGCTACACGATCGTGAGGGAAGTTCATCGGGGGCAGAAGTTCACCCCTGCGGGAGCCTTCGTGAATCCGGAAGAGACGGTCGCCGCCAAGGACGATCACTTGTACCACTTCGAGCTGTTCCTGAAGAACTTGCGCGAGCGCAAGCAGCCGGAAGCAAACCCGGAAACCTGCCACCATGCCACGGCGCTGGGACACCTGATGAACATCTCGTGGGAAGCGGGGCGCAGCATTCGCTGGGACGGCAGCAAGAACAAGGTCCTGGACGATCCGCAAGCGAACGCGCTGGTGATGAGGCCCTACCGCGCTCCCTGGAAACTGGAGGTCTAAATGAGAAGTGAACTGACGCGTAGAGGCGCGCTGGGGATTGGCGTGGCTGCGCTGCCCTTGGCCGGGGCTACCGAAGCGAAGAGTACACGCAAGTTGCCCATCGGAATCGCCACAATGCAGTTCCGCGAGTATACCAACGCCCGCCTGGCGAAGGAATTGAGTGAGCAAGGTTTTCGCATCGTCCAGCTCTTCTTCACGCAGACCGATAGCGACTACTGGAAATATGGCGGCCGCAGCGATCTCCCCGGCATGACTCCGGAGCGTGCGAGGGAGATCGCCGCGACATATCGTTCCGCCGGTCTGTCTATTCATAGCATGGGCGTCTACACGACGCTGATCCACGCGGACGCCGCCGAACGAAAAGCCAACCTTGCCTACTTCGAGAACATGATGAAGATCGGCGGCCAAATGGGGGTCCGGACGTTCGT